>CAKQON010000004.1 GCA_934255515.1 uncultured Sutterella sp. | reverse complement strand
GAAACACTCCTCAGTAATCGCTTTAAAGTTTCTACTTCTTTAGTAGAGGTTGCCCGCTAATTTCCGAAGAACCAAAATTAATGATTCGCCGCAATAATGCTCAGCCCTGCGGGCTGCGCTTTCAGGATCGGAGACTGTCCCTCGCATGCACAGGCTACTCACGCTCGTTGCCAAACTTCCGCTGTCTTTCCTGCAGCTTTTCGGCGCCTTCATCGGTGAACTCGTTTTCTGGCTTGCGCCGGGGTATCGCCGGCGTACGCGCGCCAATCTCTGCGCGGCCGGATACACGCATAAAAGCATTTTTGCCCGCGTCGGCCGCAATGCCGGGCGCCAGGCGATGGAAAGCATCTGGGTTTGGTACCGTCCGGTGGAAACCGTGCTTAAGCACGTGCATGCGGACGAAAAAGCGGAAAAGCTGATTGGAGACGCCATGAGAAGCGGACGCCCGATCGTCTTCATGACGCCTCACGTCGGGTGCTTCGAAGTTCTTCCGGTCTGGCTAGCGGGGACGCTCTACCAGGGAACCGGCCGCCGCATCACGATTCTCTATCGGCCGCCGAGAAAGAAGATTCTGCGCGCCGTTGTGGGCGACGCCCGTCAGGCGCCGGGGATCGAAGCCGTTCCCACGACGCTTATCGGCGTCAAGCGCATCATCCGCAGCCTGCGCGAAGGCAATACCTTCGGCGCGCTCCCCGATCAGGTGCCGAGCAAGGGAGAAGGCGTCTGGGCTTCTTTTTTCGGGAGGCCCGCCTATACGATGACGCTTCCCGTCAAGGTTGCTCACCAGTTTGACGCCATCCGCATTTTTGCCTGGGGCGTGCGCGGCGATGACGGCTGGAAGGTGGAAGCCGAGGAGTGGACGGATCCGCTCACGGGGGATATCCATGAAGATGCGCTTGCCATGAACCGGATGATTGAGCGCATTATTCGCCGGATGCCTGAACAATATGCCTGGAGCTACAACCGCTACAAACGTCCGAGAGGTGCTCCGACGCCTGAAGAAGGAGCTCATCGCTGATGTCGTCCCTTAATGAAGCTTTTTCCCGTGCCTGGGTGCGCATTGTCCGCTCGTTCAGGCATTTGCCGATGTCCGCTCGCTGGGGGCTTGCGCGATGCGCAGCTGCGATTTTCTGGCAGGCCGTGCCCAAGCGCCGTCACGTCATTCTGACCAACCTGCGGCTTTGCTTTCCGGAGCTTTCAGAAGATGAGCGGATCAAGCTTGCGCGCCGCGTCTACGTGCGTCTCGCGCGCGCGGCGATCGATCACGGCACGCTCTGGACGGGCACGAAGGAAGAGGTGCAGGCTCTGGTCAAATTCGAGGGACTTCAGCATCTTCTCAATCCCGAAAATCGCCCGATCATTGTGGTGTCGCCTCATTTCGCGGGGCTCGACGCTGCAGGCATTGCGCTCAATACCTATGTGCGCGGCGTGTCGCTCTATCAGAAGCAGAGCAATCCTGTCTGGGACAAAGCCTTGCTCGAAGGGCGGCTGCGCTTCAGCAATCCGGTGCTCATCGCCAAGACCGGCGACAATGATCTGAGGACGGTGATGAAGCACATCCGTGAAGGGCTTCCCTTTTACTATTTGCCCGATATGGATCACGGCGCGCGAAATTCGATCTTCGTGCCTTTTTTCGGCGTGAAGGCCGCTACGATCCCGATGGTTTCGAGGCTTGCGCGCGTGATGCGCGCAAAGGTCGTCTGGTGCATTGCAACCATGACGGAAGACGGCTACCGCGTTGAAATTTCTGCTCCTCTCGAGAATTTCCCGACCAGGGATCCCGAAGCCGATACGATGCGTCTCAATAAGGAGCTTGAAGCCTACATTCGCCGTCATCCGGACCAGTATCTCTGGGTGCACCGGCGCTTTAAGACGCGGCCCGAGGGCGAGCCATCTGTTTATTGATTTTCAGAAAATTCATAATGACCGAGCTACATTTCACCAAGATGCAGGGGGCCGGGAACGACTTCATCGTCCTCGACCGCGTGGCGGAACCTGTAGAGGTAACTCCTCAGTTTGTGCGCCGTCTGGCGGACCGGCGATTCGGCATCGGCGCGGATCAGCTGCTTCTGCTCGACCCGCCTCAAAAGGAAGGCGAACCGCTTCGCTACCGCATCTTCAACAGCGACGGCGATGAAGTCGAGCAGTGCGGCAACGGTGCGCGCTGCATCGGGCGCTTTGCGCTTGAGCGGGGCTACGCTTCGGGCGACTCGATTCCATTTCAGACGATGAAGGGAAAAATCTGCGTGAAGCGGGAGCCTGACGGCCGCATGGTGGCCGATATGGGCGAGCCGCGCTTTCTGCCGGAAGACATACCCTTCCGTCCTGAAGGACTTGAATGCCGGATTGAAAATCAGATTCCGGTCTGGAAGGTTTACTGCACGCCGCTCAAGCGCAACATTGAATTCACGGTGACGAGCATGGGGAATCCCCATGCAACGCTCCTCACGGATGATGTTGACCGCGAACGCATTGACCTTATCGGCCCCTTCCTGCAGCAGCATCCGGCTTTCCCGGAAAGCGTCAACGTCGGATTCGTTGAAGTCGAAAGCGCGCAGAAAGCAAAAATCCGCGTCTGGGAGCGCGGTCCCGGGGAGACGCTTGCCTGCGGCACCGGAACGAGCGCGGCGATGGCGGCGGGCCTCATGCGCGGTATTTTCGGCAGGCGGGTTGAATTTTCGGCCCGGGGCGGGGCGCTTGCCTGCGCCTGGGAAGGTCCGGGATCCACGCTCAGCCTGATTGGTCCGGCTGAGGTGGTTTTTACGGGCTGCATCGAAATTTAATTTGGCGATTGAATCTGGAAATTTAGAAATGTCAGACCTTATTCTGAAAAAGGGCAAGGAAAAGTCCCTTCTTCGTCGGCACCCCTGGGTATACGACACCGCGGTTGAGCGTGTGGTCGGCAAGCCCATGGCGGGCGACACGGTGCGCGTCCTTTCGCGGGACGGGCGTTTTCTCGCCTGGGCTGCATATTCGCCGGCCTCCACGCTGAGAGCGCGCTGCTGGTCCTATCGCGAGGACGCAGTCATTGATGACGCGTGGTTTGAGCGCAAGGTCAGGGAAGCCATTCTCTTTCGCGAGCCGCTCAGGAGCCGCACGAACGCCATTCGTCTGATTTTCGGTGAAGCGGACGGGCTCCCCGGCCTCATCGTCGACCAGTACGGCGACTGGCTGGTGACGCAGTTCCAGTCAGCCGGCGTTGAAACCTATCGTCCGCTTCTGGGACGCCTTCTGATGGAGGCTACGGGTGCCCGCGGCATCTATGACCGTTCCGATGCGGCTACGCGCCGGCGCGAAGGACTTGAAGTCCGTTCCGAGCTCCTTGCGGGCGAGAATCCGCCCGAAGCGATTGAAGTGGTCGAAGACGGCGTGCGCTACGGCGTTGACTGCCGCATCGGGCATAAGACGGGCTTCTACATCGATCAGCGCGAGAGCCGTCTGGCGGCTCAGGCCGCCGCCGAAGAGTTCCGCAGAATTCACGGGCGCGGCATGCGCGCGCTCAACTGCTTCTGCTACACGGGCGGCTTCTCGCTCGCGCTCCTCAAGGGCGGCGCCGAGGAAGTCGTTTCCGTCGACTCTTCTGAAGAGGCGCTTGAGATGGCGAAGGCCAACGCTGCGCGCAACGGCTTTGCCGGCAAGGCCGAATGGGTGTGCGAGGATGTCTTTTCCTGCCTCAGGCGGCTTCGCGACGCGGGCGAGCACTTCGATCTCGTGATTCTTGATCCGCCCAAGTTCGCATCCAGCCACTATCATGTGGAACGCGCGGCCAGGGCTTACAAGGATATCAACCTCAACGGGCTGAGGCTCCTGCAGCCGGGCGGCGAACTCTTTACGTTCTCCTGCTCCGGGGCAATCGACGTGGATCTTTTCCAGAAGATTGTTGCCGGCGCAGTGATTGACTCCGGACTCAATGTCTGGGCGACCGGGCGTTTCGGTGCGGGAGCGGATCATCCGCTTTTGATGACTTGTCCGGAAGGCGAATATCTGAAGGGCATGCGCCTCGCGGTGCGGCCCTGACAAGTCCCTGAGCTGAAGGAGGAGCGTGCGAGGAAAGGAAGCACGCTCCTTTTTCCATTAAGGGCATTGGAGGATAAGGAAAATGGTTGTTGAAGAACCACAGGAACCGGAAATCCCGGTAACCATTCTGACGGGTTTCCTCGGCGCTGGGAAAACGACGCTGCTCAATAGGATTCTCAAGGAAAATCATCAGTTCAAGATCGCGATCATTGAAAACGAGTTCGGTACGGAAAATATCGACAACGATCTCATCGTGACCGAACAGAAGGAGCAGATCGTCAGCATGAACAACGGCTGCGTTTGTTGCACGATCAGAGGCGATCTCTCGCGCGTGCTCACCAATCTGCGCCTGAAGCGCGAGCGCGGCGAGATCGATTTCGACTACGTCGTGCTCGAAACCTCCGGCGTGGCGAATCCCGGCCCCGTTGCCCAGACCTTCTTCATGGATGACGCTGTGGCCCCGTTCTTCCGTCTGGACGGCATCGTCACGGTGGTGGATGCCAAATACGGCGCGAAGACGCTCGACGAGGAAGCCAACGCCCGCGATCAGGTGGGCTTTGCCGACCGCATTCTCGTCTCGAAGTGCGATCTCGCGACTCCTGAGGAACTCGAGGCCTTTGAGGCGCGTCTTCGCAGCATGAATGCCCGCGCACCCATCCGCCGCGTCGACATGGGCAACTGCCCGGTTGATGTCGTCCTCAACATCGCGGGCTTCAACATGAATGATGTGCTCGATGTGGATCCCAATTTCTTTGTGGACGACCATCATCACCATCATCACAATGACGACATTCATACCTTTGTCTACGACTCCGAAAAGCCTTTCGACCCGATGAAGCTCGAGCGCTACATCATGTCGCTCACGAGCGTTTACGGACCGGACATGCTGCGCTACAAGGGCATTCTTTACTTCAAGGACGTCGATCGCAGGGTTGTCTTCCAGGGCGTGCACATGCTTGCCGTTTCAGACGTTCTCGGGCCCTGGGGCGACCGCAAGCCTTTCTCGAAGCTTGTCTTCATCGGGCGCAACCTTCCGGAAGAGGCAATCCGCAAGGGTCTTGACACCTGTCTGGCGTGAGATTCAGCAATAAAAAAGATTTACTGAATTTCCTCAAAAAAATCCCGCTTCTCTCGAGTGGCAGAAGCGGGATTTTTTCGGTATAACGCTTCCCTACCCTAAGGAACCGATTCCGAAGGCAGGGAGATTTGAATTCAAGTTTCCCAATGTTCGCAATTAATGCGGCGAGGCGGCTCAACGACAAAGCCTGAAGGATCGGGGCTGAATTCACAGGAAATAAGAACATGGGCACCAAAAAGGGACTTACCGCGGAAGAAATCCTCAAGATGTCGGATGACGACTACATGAACGACGAGCAGCTTGAGTTTTTCCGTCGCCGTCTTTCGGATATGGAGCGCGAGCTTCGCGCGAATGCCGATCAGACGACGGTCAATCTGCGCGAGACGACTGTTGTTCCGGATCCGGCGGACCGTGCGACGATCGAAGAAGAGCATGCGCTTGAGCTGCGCACCCGCGACCGTGAACGCAAGCTGCTCAAGAAGGTGCAGGCTGCCATCAAGCGAATTGATGACGGTGATTACGGCTACTGCGAGGAAACGGGCGATCCGATCGGCGTGGCCCGTCTGATGGCTCGCCCGACGGCCACGCTTTCGCTTGAAGCTCAGCAGCGCCGCGAGCTCAAGCAGAAGATGTACGGAGACTGATCGTGCGCGCGCGACGTTTCCCTGAAGAACGCCGCAGAGATTACGCACCATGCATGACGGCACGGACTGAGCCCGGCTTTCCGGGAACCGTGCCGTTTTTGCATTCTCATCCGAGCGTCTGGATCTTCGACATGGACGATACGCTCCTTGCATCGTCCGCCGGGATCCTCGATGAGGTGCATGATCTCATGAACGACTTTCTCATCCGCCGCATGGGGTTCTGCGATGAGAAGGCCAACTTTCTTCGCGAATATTACTGGCGCACCTATGGGTCGACCTTCATCGGCCTCTGGCGTTGTCACGGCGTGGATCCGAGAGTGTTTCTGCCTGCAGTGCATGATTTTGACTATGCCCCTTATCTCGCGGGCCTGAAGTCCATGCGCTCCGTTTTGTCGAAGTTTCCCGGCAGACGCGTGCTGATGACGAACGGCCCGAGAAACTATGCTGATGCGATTCTGCCCGCGATCGGACTCAGGAGCTTCTTCGATCTTGAAGTAACGAGTTCGGACATGCGGGTCTTCGGAGACTGGCGGCCGAAGCCTTCCGTTTCCATGATGAAGGCGCTTGCGGCACGGCTCGGCGTCAGGCCCCGGGATGCTGTTCTGATCGACGACAGTCTGCTCAACCTCAGGGCGGCGAAGCTCGCCGGCATGCGGACCGTCTGGTGCATCGGCATGAGGCGCCGCCATGCCGGTCTGCGCATGCCCTGGAATGCGCCGATGGCCCATCCTGCCGTCGATCTTGTCGTTCATGATATTGAAGAGCTTTTGCGCCGCATTGGGCGCATTTGAGAGTAACGATGCAACTTTTACGCTGGATCGGACGATGCCTCGATTTTCTTCGCAGGCTTGTCCTGAATGTGGTCTTTTACGGAATCCTCATACTCGCTGCCGCGCTCTGGTACTGGTCGGAGCCGGAGGCGCCGGCTATTGGTCCCCGTACCGTAATGGCGCTCGATCTGCGCGGGCCCGTCGTTGAGTCGGACCCCATGAGGCTCATCTCTGCAGACATGAGAATGTTCACGGGCAAAGGCGCGGAGTCGACCCGGCTGATTGACGTTGTGGAGGCGCTTGACCGCGCGGCAGCGGATCCGGATATCGCCGGAGTGGAAATCGTGACGGGCGACCTTACCCGGATCGGTCTTGCTTCCGCAAGAACGATCGGCAATGCCGTTGAGCGCTTCAAGAGCGCGACGGGGAGGCCGGTTTATGCCTGGTCCGAAAGCTTCAGCCAGGGGCAGTATGCTGCGGCGGTGCATGCCGATGAGATATCGCTCCATCCGATGGGACTCGTCATGTTGCGGGGGCTTTCAGGAGCAAATCTCTATTGGGGCAAGCTCTTTGAGCACGTCGGCATCGGCGTCTCCGTCTATAAGGCCGGCGCCTTCAAGAGCGCGCCGGAAATCTTTACGAGCGATGCGCCTTCCAGGGAAAATCTTGAAGCTCAGAAGAGCTGGATGGACGCTTCCTGGCAGGGGCTGACGGGGGATATTGAAAAGGCCCGGGGCCTGATGCCGGGAGCAGTGGATAAATATCTCAGGGAGCTTCCCGCCAGGCTTAACGACGGCGAGGATCCGGCAGAGATCCTGAAAACCTCCGGATTCGTCACGGATCTTCTGACTGAGGACGAGTTTGAAGAGAAGCTCGCGAAGCGCTTTGCCGAGGGCGGGGACAAAACGAAGCTGAAGCGCATTGATTATCTTGACTACCTCAATGCGACGGATCTTCCGGATGCTTCCGGCAGCGGCGTGGCCGTCGTTTTCGCCGAAGGCACGATCAGCTCGGGCGCCGCTTCGGGAATCTCACCCGAAGAGCTTTGCGATCGTCTTGAACAGGCGGCAAAGACTCCGGGCACGCGTGCTCTGGTTCTGCGCATCTCGAGTCCGGGAGGAGACGCCATTGCGGCGGAGGCGATTCGCGAGAAGCTTGCGTCCGTCAGAGCGAGGGGCATCCATGTTGTCGCGAGCATGGGCGATACGGCGGCTTCCGGGGGCTATTGGATCAGCCTCGGCGCAGAGCGCATCATCGCGGATCCCCTGACGCTTACCGGCTCGATCGGCGTCTTCTCGGTGATCCCTGATGCGGAAGGACTGCTTGCTGAATTTGATGTCGGCCGGGACGGCTACCGTACCGGAGAACTGGCGGAATTCGGCTCCCCTCTGCATCGTCCCAATGCCGCTGAAAGCGCAATTCTGCGCTCGGGCGTTGAACGTGTTTACGAACGCTTCAAGGCCCTTGCCGCGAATAATCGCGGAAGGACGGAGGCAGAAATCGAAAAGGTGGCTCAGGGCCGGGTCTGGACGGGCGCTCAGGCGCTCGAGCACGGGCTTGTCGACAGTCTGGGAGACTTGTCTGATGCGGTCAAGGTGGCTCGTCAGCTGGCCGACCTTCCTGACGACGCGCCGGTTCGCTACTTTGATGCGGAGCCTGACGGCATGTCGGCGCTTGTGGCGAAGCTTTCGGGAGAGGTTCTGGCTATGGTCCCGAAGAGCGCTTCCATGAGACTGTTTTTGCTGCCGGTGGCTTCAGAGCCTGAGTGGCAGCGGCTCGAGGCGCTCCTGAAGTCCCGCCGCGTGCTCGCATGGGCTGAAGTGCCAGAAGGCATCTGATCATTCATCTGACAAAAAAGGCCGCCTTTCGTCTGAAGGGCGGCCTTTCTCTTGAGTGGGCTTAGTGCGCTTTCCCGCAGCAGGGGCAGGTTGTTCTGCGCTTATAGGTCAATTCCGTCATTTCCATTCCGAAAAGATCGACCATGAGGAGCCGCCGCACAAGGGGTTTGCCGAAGCCCGCGGCAAGCTTGAGCGCTTCCGTAGCCTGCAGGAGTCCTATCGTGCCGGTGAGGCCGGAGAAGACGCCTAAGGTCGAGGCTTTTTCATCATTGGCGGCATCGTCTTCGTCAAAGAGGCACCGATAGCAGGGGGAGTCGGGATCCCGGAAGTCGAAGACGGTCACCTGTCCGCTCATCTTAACGGCGGCCGCGAAGACGAGAGGCTTCTTTTCTGCAAGACAGACGCGGTTGACGAGCTGCCGCGTGGCGAGGTTGTCCGAGCAGTCGAGGACGATGTCGGCTTCCTTAACGAGGGGAGAAAGATCTTCCTCGCTGTTCATGCGCTTCGAGATCGCCCTGGGCTCAATCTGAGGATTCCAGCGCCGGAGTTCCCGTGCGGCGTTCTGCGCCTTGTTCAAGCCGATGGCGGCGCTTTCGTGGAGGATCTGGCGCGAGAGATTGCTTTCCGACACCTCGTCGGGGTCGACGATGGTGATGTGGCAGGCGCCGGTCGAAGCGAGATAAAGGAGCGCGGGAGAGCCGAGTCCGCCCGCGCCGATGACGAGAAAGCGGGCGGCGATGATCTTCTTCTGACCTTCCTCGCCGAAGCCGGAAATCAGCATCTGGCGCGAAAGGCGCTCCCGAAGCGCGTCAAAGCGTTCGTTGTCAGTAGTGGGCATAAGAGCCAATCCTCTTTCTGATGAAAGGCGAAAGGTTAGTGGGCAGGCTTTTCTTCTGCCTTCCTGCCGGCTTCAGTGGCTTGAGCGGCGTCGGCCTTCTTCTCGAGGGCTTCCTTCGCTTTTTCCTTCTGGCGCTCAGCTTCGCGGAGCTTCTTCACGACCGAGACGGGCTGGCCGCGGTATTTGGAGAGCTCGACCTTGGCGCCCTTGAGCTGATTAAGGGCCTGGGTAAGCTGCCAGTCCTTGTCGTCGCCGAAGGTATACGTCCAGTCGGGGGACTTCACGGCGTCGTTGTCGTCATAGGGAAGGCTGTCCTCTTCCTTGGCGTTCTTCTGCTGGTTTGCAAGGTGATGCGCAAGATCCGCTTCACGGACCTGGAAGGTCGGATAGTTGCCTTTGGGCGTGTCGTCGACATAGAGGTCCGGCTCAATGCCGCGCGCCTGAATGGAGCGTCCGGAGGGCGTGTAGTAGCGTGCGGTCGTGAGCTTCACGGCAACCGTCTTATCGCCGAAGGTCATCGGCAGAATCGTCTGCACGGATCCCTTGCCGAAGGAGCGGTCGCCGAGAATCGTCGCGCGCTTGTGATCCTGGAGGGCGCCCGCAACGATTTCTGATGCGGAGGCGGAGGACGAATTGATGAGCACGACGATCGGAACGGTCTTCGCCTTCGGCGTGAGCGCGGCGAGCGCCTTCACGGCATTGCCGGAACGGTAGTCGGATTCAACGGCTTTGAAGACGTAGTCGGACTGCGGCGTGCGGCCCTTCGTCGAAACGATGTCGGCGTTTGCCGGGAGGAAGGTCGCGCAGACGCCGATGGCAGCCTGAAGAAGTCCGCCCGGGTCGTTGCGCAGGTCGAGCACGAGGCCCTTGAGGTGTCCGGACTTCTCGAGCTTATTGAGGTTCTCGGCAAGATCCTCCGCAGTGCGTTCCTGGAACTGCGAAATGCGGATGTAGCCGATGCCGTCGGCAAGCTCCTTCATGCGTACGGACTGCGTTTTGATCATTGCGCGCTCGAGCGTGAACTGCAGGGGCTTCATTTCGCCCTTGCGTGCTACCTCAAGGCGAATCTTGGTCTTGGGTTCGCCGCGCATGAGCTTGACGGCGTCATCGAGCGGAAGATCCGCCGTCGCTTCGCCGTCGATTTTGGTAATGATGTCGCCCGCGCGAATGCCCGCACGAGCCGCCGGGGTGTCGTCGATGGGAGAGATCACGCGCACGCCGGCAGAATCCTTCGTCACCTCAATGCCGAGGCCGCCGAATGCGCCGTGCGTGGCTTCATTCATGTCCTCGAACCCCTTGGGGTCGAGGAAGTTCGAATGCGGATCGAGACCGCTCACCATGCCTTCGACCGCAAATTCAAGGAGCTCCTTATCGCTTACTTCGTCGACGTAGTAGTCCTTGACGGCATTGAAGACGCTCGTAAACTGGCGGATTTCCTGTAGCGGCAGTCCTTCGGCCGTGCTTTTCTCTGCATAGGCCTGAAAGCCGACGCTGGCGAGAACGCCGGCACAGGCGCCGGCAACGAAAAGGGAAAGAAGACGAAGTTTCATGCTTGATTTTTCTGTTTTCTTCTGAGCGGCAGCTTCCGAAGGGCGGGCTGTTCGCGTCAGGGGGACCATCAGCCGGGTAATTCTCGCTTATTTGGCAAGCCACGGCTGAGGGTTGATGGGTTTGCCCTTGTAACGGATTTCAAAGTAGAGTCCGGGCTCATCGCTTGCGCCCGAAGTACCGACGGTGGCAACGGTTTCGCCCGCCTTCACGCGGTCGCCGACATTTCTGAGAATGGACTCATTATTGGCATAAACCGACATGTAGGTGTTGCCGTGATCGATGATGATGAGGTTGCCGTAGCCGCGCAGCCAGTCGGAGAAAACGACGCGGCCGGAGGCGCAGGCGGAAACTTCCGCGCCTTCCGGCGCCCGGAAAAGCAGTCCCTGCCAGAGGGCCGACCCTGTGCGGCGGCTGCCGAAGGTGGCGGCGATGCGTCCGGTAACCGGCTTCGTAAGACGGCCCTTGAGCTGTGCGAAATTGCCTGAGGCGAGCGGTTCCACGGGCTTCGCACTGGCTTTTGCCTGCCGCGCGGCTTCGCGCTGCCTGGCGGCTTCCTCGGCCGCACGCTCGCGCTCGAGGCGCTTGTCAATGTCGGCGACGAGGTTTTCGAGGCGCGTCTGGTCTTTCTTAAGCTTGTCGATTGCCGCCTGCTGGGTTTCAATGTCGCGCCTGAGCTTCTTGACGGCTTCCTGACGATCGCGCTTTTCGGAGAGGAGCTCGCGCCGGTTGGATTCTTCTTCACGCGCGATGCGCTGCAGTTCAGTGCGGCGTGCGCGCGTTTCCTCGGAAACCGTTTCAATGCGGGACTGTTCTTTTTCCAGAGCATCCGCCGCGCGCACCTGAGCAATGGAAAGGTAGCGCAACTCCGCCGCCGTGCGGGAGAGCTCGTTGGGGTTGCCGCCTTCGATCAGGGACTGCCAGGAATGGCGCTGAGAATGAATGTACTGGGCGCGGACGATGTCCTCAAGAAGCTTCTCCGCGCCCGAGAGGTCCCGTCCGACCGTCCGGCTGTCGCTGCGAAGCTCTGCGAGCCGGGCTTCTACCTTTTCACGTTCGCCCCTGAGGCTCCTCAGGCGCCGGTTGGCGTCCGAAATGGCCTGATCAGCCTTCTTCAGCTCATCGTTGGCGGTTTCGCTCGCCGCCTCGCGCTCCGAGAGGCGCTTCTGCATGTCGGAGAGCTGCTTTTCGACGCTCGCCTTCTGATTCTCTGCGCGCTCCTTCTGCTTGGCCGTGGCGGCGGAGCCGGAGGCGGCAGGCGCAGCCTCAGCGCAGAGGACGAGCCCTGCGGAGGCGGCAAGAAGGAGTGACAGAGAAAGGGCGCGGAGCATGGGAGTCAGGCGTCAATGGGACTGCGGAAATCGCAGAGAAGGCAAGAGCGGCCATGAGGCCGCCCCTTCTATAATTGTACTTTTGCGGCAATAACGCCACACTGACAATCTCTTTTGAAATGTCTCAGTTTCTTCTTCAGAACACGCTTCTTATTCTGATTGCGGTCATCGCGGGCGGTGCCCTTGCCATGCCGTATTTCAATCGTCGCCGTTATGGGCCGATGGTGACGCCTGAAGTGGCGGTTCAGCTCATCAACAAGCAGAACGCGCTCGTCATCGACGTCCGTTCCGACAAGGACTTCCGCAAGGTGCGCATCGCCCGTTCCGTCAATATTCCTGCCAATGTCATTCAGGGCCGTCTGAATGAGATCCCGAAGGAGCGCACGATTCTCCTCGTGGATAATTCCGGCAGCATGGCGGCCGGTGCGGCGAAGCTTCTGCGCGGCGTGGGCTACCCCAACGTCTATCTTCTTCAGGACGGCCTTGTCGGCTGGATGCGCGACAAGCTTCCGCTTGAATATTGATACTTCGTCCCCATATAAGGAACAGGCGGCGCACGCGTGATTCCGGGCGCTGTCCTCCGAAAACTCCGGAGACCTTCTGAAGGTCTTCGTCATTCTCAATCAAGGTAAAGAAAATGGCCGAAAACGAAAACGAGCAGCCCCAGGGCGCCGCAGCTGCCCAGCAGCCGCAGGATCAGCAGCCTGCCCAGGATGACCAGCCGGTCTTCCAGCTTCAGCGCTGCTACCTGAAGGATGCCTCTCTCGAGATGCCGCATGCGCCCGAGATCCTCATGGAGCAGCAGGATGTGGCCCCGCAGGTCGACATCCAGTTCGAAGTGAGCCAGCGCCTCATTCAGACGGATCTTTACGACGTGACCGTGCGCGGCACGATCACCGTCAAGACCGCCGGCGACAAGGCGATCATTCTCGTTGAAGGCCGCCAGTCGGGCATCTTCGCGATCCACGGCATTCCGGCCGAGCCGCTCCAGCACGTCACGAACGTTCTCTGCCCGTCGATGGTCTATCCCTATCTGCGCGCCAACCTCGCTGATCTGATGACCCGCGCCAATGTGCCGCCGGTGCATCTGCCTGAAGTGAACTTTGAAGTGCTCTACCAGCAGCGTCTTGCTCAGGCGCAGGCTGAAGCCCAGCGCAATCAGACGCCCGCGAACTGATAGACGCGCAGCAGTCTGACGGATGCCTTGAGGCATCCGGGCATGAGGAGAGACTGGCAGATCGGTTGTCGAAGCCATTCGACAGAGGATCAGCCGGTCTTTTTTCAATTCTTCTGCAAACCTCGACTTTTGGTTAATTCCCAATGCCGACTGCTCCTCTAGAATGGACTGACTGCATAAAAAAGGATTTCCCGCAGTCTGCGGTGAATGCTTCCGAGAGGGGAAAGAAAAAATGATTCGAATTCTGCTCATTGACGATCACACGCTTTTCAGAAGCGGCGTAAAGGCGCTCCTGCAGCGTCAGTCCGACTTTGAGGTCGTCGGCGAAGCGAGCGACGGACTTGAAGGCGTAAAGCTCGTTGAGCAGGTTGAGGCCGATGTGGTGCTGCTTGACGTGGATATGCCGAGCATGAACGGACGCGAAGCGCTCGAGCAGATTCGTGAAACGCATCCCGACCTGGCCGTTCTCATGCTGACGGTGAGTGAAGACTGCGAAACGCTCGGCGAGTGCCTGAAGCTCGGCGCCCGCGGCTACCTTCTGAAGAAGATCGATCAGGATTTCCTGCTCCGCTCCATTCGTGCGGCTTATAACGGCGACAGCGTGATTTCTCCGCAGATGATGACGAAGTTCGTCAACCGGCTTGCGGATCCGGAAGCGGGAAGAACCCGTCCGGCGCAGGGGCAGGATCCGACGGTGCTTACGCGTCGCGAGCGCCAGACGCTTGCCTGGCTCTCACGGGGCGTGTCCAATAAGGAAATCGCCCGTGCGCTCAACCTCGCCGAATCCACCGTTAAGGTGCACGTGCAGAGCATTCTCAGAAAGCTCAACCTTTCTTCACGCGTGCAGGCGGCAATCTACGCGATCGAGCACAAGATCGACAAGGAACTCTAAGCTTCGCCCGCGCAGGAGGCTTCAGACGCCTCCTGCATAGCCCTGCTGCCGCCAGGCTTCAAAAACCGTAACCGCGACGGCATTGGAGAGGTTGAGCGAGCGGTTGTCGGGCCTCATCGGGAGGCGGATTCGCTGCCCGCAGGGAAATTGCGCTCGTATTTCCTCGGGCAGCCCTGATCCTTCGGAGCCGAAAACGAACCAGTCGCCGGGTCTGAAGGAAAGAGACGAAAAGATGCTTGAGCCTTTCGTCGTCATCGCGAACATCCGCCTGCGATCCGGGTTTTCCACCGCAAGGAATGCGTCGAAGGAATCGTGAATTTTGAGGGTCGCGTATTCCCAGTAGTCGAGCCCTGCGCGCTTCATGTGCTTGTCCTCGAGCGAAAAGCCGAGCGGACGCACGAGGTGAAGGGCGCACCCGGTATTGGCGCAGAGGCGGATGACATTGCCGGTGTTGGGCGGGATCTCGGGGTGAACGAGCACAACGTTGAACATGGGATTTCTGGAAGAATCAGGAAAAAATCAGAAGGGATCTTCGCCGGCAAGTTCGCCGTGCATCTTCTTGATGGCAAGCTTTTCGATCTGCCGCACGCGTTCGGCGGAAATATTGAATTCCTTGGCAAGCGCCTGGAGCGTGACGGGCTTGGGGTTCCCTTCCGCATCCATATTGAGGTAGCGCGCTTCAATCACTCTGCGGCTTCTCGGGTCGAGCGAAGCGAGCGCCTTCTGAAGACCTTCGCCTTCGAGGCGCTGCTTGTCCTCCTCTTCGAGCATGGCTTCCGGTTCGTCGCTCTTGCGGGTGAGCCAGTCCGAAGGGGAATAATTATCATCGCTGTCAGAATCCGAAGGCGCATCGAGCGAGGATTCCTGACCGTACATGCGCTCCTCCATATCGAGGACTTCCTTGGGCTTCACGTCAAGCGTGAGCGCGATGCGTTCGGCTTCATTGTGGGTGAGCGCCGCCTGACTGTCTTCCTTGAGCTGGCGGAGGTTGAAGAAGAGCTTTCGCTGATTCTTCGTCGTCGCGAGCTTCACGATGCGCCAGTTCCGGATGATGTATTCCTGTATTTCGGAACGAATCCAGTGCTGCGCAAAAGTCATGAGCCGTGCGCCGCGGTCCGGGTCATAGCGGCGGATGGCCTTCATGAGGCCGATGTTGCCTTCCTGGATGAGGTCCGCATAGGGGAGCCCGTAGCCGAGATAGCCGCGGGCGATGGACACGACGAGGCGCAGGTGAGAAAGCACCAGCTTCTGCGCGGCGGCGAGGTCGTCATGATCGCGCAGATCAATCGCGAGCGAGCGCTCTTCCTCAGCCGAAAGCATTGGAGCTTTTTCCGCAGCGCGCAGGAAGGCGTCGAGCGTTCCCAGACCTCCGGCAGGAACAGGGAGTCCAGCGGGTTCATAAGGCACGAGACTGCCTGAAGGCTTGAGCGCCGGCAGCAGGCTTTTCGGTTCGCGCCCGGGCGCGGCGTCATCGGCGATGGCAAAGTCATCGTCGCTGGCGATGTCGTAAATGTCGTCTGAATGAGTGGCCGCAGAGGCTTTTTTACTGGACATGAGGCGAGGGAAAGCCGGGAAGGAGATCTGTGATGCGCCTCAAGATAACACTTTCAGGCATGCGCACACGCGGCAAAGGTGCAACACAGCGTGTCAGCGTCCGGATTCCCGGATGATATCTCTCCAGGCCGAAATGACGGCGAGAGCGGCAACGAGGCTGCCGATAAAGGCGCTTATTCCGGCAAAGCCCCAGCACCAGACGGCCGGCGGAAGGGAAATCCGCAGCTCGCTGCCGTAAAGCGCGGCGGCATCGTTAAGCGCCGGGCTGAGGACGATGAGGCCGGCCTGAGCGAGCAGCAGCGCCAGACCGGCGGCGGCTCCCATCAGAACAAAGCCTCTCCAGGCATACGGGCGAACGGCAAAAATAGGCGTCGCGCCGAGCAGGTAGAGCGTGCGCATCTCTGATCCTGCCGCGAGGGTCGTGAGCCGGATGGCGGTTTCGAGCACCAGCACGACAAGGAGTGCGGTTGCAGCGCCGAGGCAGCCGAGGCCGGTCCAGACAGCGCGGGATACGCTCTGGAGCTTCTCATGCCAGGACGCTTCATAAGGGACGAAGTCGACGGAGGAGAGCGCTTCAATGCGTTTGGCGACATCCTCGATTTCTGCAGAGGTCGCGTCAGACGAGAGCGTCACGATGAGAATGTCCGGGAGCGGATTGCTGCCGGTTCGCTGCGGGAGCCCGAGCTTCTCATTCAAGCCTTTGAGCGCCTCTTCCCGGGGAATGATCTGCGTGGAAGCCACCCGGGGCATAGCCTTTACGTCCGACTCGAGCTTATCCATCGGCGCTTTGTCCTTGGCAAAAACCGTGAGCTCAACGGACACGGGCAGGCTTCTCAGGGGTTCGGAGAGGCCGTAAAAAACGAGGGCGATGAAAAGCGGTATCGAGAGCGCGAGCGCTGCAAGCAGAAGCGACAGGAGCGAACGCGAGCCGTCGCGCTTCAGGCCGCGAAGCATTTCGGAAAAAGCCCATCGGCGGGGAGTCATGAAGCTCATGGACGGACCTCAACGGCGCCGGGCGTGGCGAGCGTGATTTCGCGCACCGGAGTGCCGGCAACGGGGAGTGCCTCATGACTTGCCGCTACAACCGTCACGCCGGCGCGTACGAAGGCCGCGAGGAGTGCGAGAAGCGCCTGGGCGTTCACTTCATCAAGGTGCGCTACGGGCTCGTCGGCAAGAATGACCACCGGGCGATTGACAACGGCTCGGGCGAGAAGCGCAAGCTGCTTTTCCCCGGCGGAAAGCCGCCCGGGCAGGGCGGGAGCAAGTTCGCCGATGCCGCATTTTTCAAGCGCGAGAAAGGCTCTGCGGCGCGCCTCCGCGTAGGATTCCTCAGCGGCAAGCGCCGGGAGCATGACGTTCTCGTGGACGGTGCGGTCTTCGAGAAGTCTGCCGTCCTGCATCATGAGCCCCATGGAGCGTCTGAGCCAGCGGCGCTCCATTTCGCTGAAGCTGTCGACGCGGTCGCCGGCAACGACGACCTCTCCCGAGGTCGGCTTCACGAGACCGGCGAGAAGCTTGAGAGCCGTGCTTTTGCCGCTCCCTGTCGCGCCGCGCAGGACAACGAATTCGCCCCTGCGTACAGAGAGCGAGACGCGATCAACGGCAGCTGCGCCATTAAAAATGACGCTCGCCTGGCGAAGTTCAAGAAGAGCAGCATCCGCCATAGGAGGACCTTCAGAATTTCTGGATGGAGAGATGGCGTCCGATCTTGCTCCAGAATTCCGTTTCCTCCCGCAGGAGATAGTCCGTGAGCGGATGGGAATTGAGCCAGACTTCTTCCATCCGCATTTCGATGCCCTCGGCCGTACGCTTCGCATCCATCACGGGGAGCGCGACATCCTTGCGAGCGTGCGCAAAAATGACGGCAAGACGAAGCGCCAGAACGGTCTCCGTTGAAATCAGGGTATCGAGCTTGTCCTCAACCTTCTTGAGCGTGCCTCTTTGCGCGAGCACGAGCGCGGCGAGGCGATCCTGCTCAAGGCGGCTGAACCCCGGCATGTCGGCATTGCTCACGATGTAGTGGCCGTGTCTGTGGTAGCGCGAGGAGGAAATGATCATTCCGCATTCATGAAGGAGCGCAGCCCAGCGCAGGTAGCGTACTTTTTCCGGGTCTGCCTCGGGACTGAGCGTGCTGTATATCGCCTGAGCGATGTTGGCGACCCGGTTCGCCTGCTCTCGGTCAAGACGCGAGGCTTCCATGAGCGTTTCAATGGAGACGTCGCGCGTGTCGCGGTTCGATACGCGCCCGAGAAGATCGTAGAGGAGACCGACGCGGAGAGCGCCGGATGCGGGCCGCATCTCCTCGATGCCGAGTACGCGGTAGACGGCCGTGAGGACGGCAATCCCGCCGGCAATGACTTCCCGGCGGTCTTCCTTGAGTCCGGGGAAGGAAATTTCGCTGATGTCGCGCATGTCGAGAAGCATCCGGCGCAGCTTCTCAAGGTGCTCGGGACGAACGACGCCGTCGGTCCATCCGAGAGCGCGGCAGATGTCGCTCACAGCGCCGAAGGTGCCTGCGGAACCGTAGGCCTCGTCGTAATTGCCGGCGCCGAAAGTGGTCATGCTTTCCTCGAGTTCGGCAGCGCATGCCGTGGTGGCGCGTTCAAGCGACTTTGCCGTGATGCGGCCGTCCGCGAAGAAGCGGATGGAAGTATTGACGCACCCGATGCGGTAGCTTTCATAGCGCTTGGCGTCGAGCCCCTGACCGATGATCATCTCCGTGCTCGCGCCGCCGATGTCGACCACGAGACGGCGCTTGTCGGAAGGAGGAAGCGTTTGCGCGCAGCCCTTGAAGACGAGACGCGCTTCCTCGTGCCCCGAGAGGATGTCGATCGGATAGCCAAGGACATTCTGAGCCTTCCTCAGGAAGTCCTGTGCATTCGTTGCAACGCGCATTGCCTGAGTGCCTACGGCGCGAACGCGTTCGGGTGGAAGCCCCGCGAGGCGCTCGTTGAAGCGGGCAAGCGCAGTGAGCGCGCGGGCCTGAATTTCCGGCGTAAGCGCTCCGGACTTGTCAAAGCCTCCGGCAAGCCGGACGGTTTCCTTCCAGTAGCTCTGCGTGACGATGCGTTCGCCTTCAACGCGGCCGATTTCAACACGGAAGCTGTTGCTGCCGAGATCTACTGCACCTAATAGCATTGTTTTGTCCTTTGAAAGCTTTTGCGTAATGGGGCTGTCTTCAGCTGCCGCTTTCGTCGTCCTGAGGATTAAGTCCGACCAATGCACTCGCAAATTCGTGAGCGTTGAAGGGCTGCAGATCCTCCAGTTTTTCTCCCACGCCGATGTAGTAGATCGGCAGGGGCTTATCGCCGCGCATTGCGGTGATGGCGGCCAAAACACCGCCCTTGGCCGTGCCGTCAAGTTTGGTGACGATGAGGCCCGTGAGATGCGCGTAAAGATCAAATGCGCGAACCTGCGCGAGCGCGTTCTGGCCGTTGGTGCCGTCGACGACAAGGATCACCTCGTGGGGGGCGCCTTCCATGGCCTTTTCCTGGGAGCGGCGGATGCGGCCGAGCTCCTCCATCAGGTTGGTCTGCGTGGGCAGTCTTCCTGCAGTGTCGGCAATCACGACATCCATGCCGCGAGCGCGGCCTGCGGAGACAGCATCAAAAACGACGGCGGCGGGGTCGCCGCCGGTCTGCGAGATGACTTCCACGCGGTTGCGTTCGCCCCAGACGGCGAGTTGCTCGCGGGCGGCGGCGCGGAAGGTGTCGCCTGCAGCGAGCAGAACGCTTTTGCCGTCATCAGCAAAGCGCTTGGCAAGCTTGCCGATGGAGGTGGTTTTGCCGGCACCGTTGACGCCGCACATCATGATGACGCAGGGCTTGGCCTGATCCGTATTGAGCGTGCCTTCTGCCGGAGCGAGTATTTTTTCGAGTTCGTCGCGCAGCGCCCGGCGGACTTCATCCTGGGTCTTGAGGCCCTTGAGCTTAATGTCATCGCGAAGGCGCTCTAAGATACGCGTGGAAGTCTCTACGCCGACATCGGCGGAGATCAGAGCGTATTCGAGTTCCTCGAGAAAGTCGTCGTCAACGACGCCTCCGGAAAACAGTCCGACGATGTTGACGCGCGTGCGCGAAAGACCGCGTTTCAGGCGGGAAAGCCAGCCTTCAGAAGAACCAAAACCCATACTGATAGATAGCGATGAAAAATCCGAAAAAGGAGCGCGGGCGCTCGAATCTCGTAAGTTTAACAACCTCTTCGCGTGCCCGAGCAGGGGAAGTGCGCCTTGTGGGCGGTTTGTGGCGCCGCACGCCGCTTGCGGTGGCGGATCTTGGAGGCCTGAGGCCGACGCCCGAGCGCGTGAGGGAAACCGTTTTTGACTGGCTGCGGCACCTTTTCGGAACTTTCGAAGGACGAAGCGCGCTCGATCTTTTCGCGGGGTCCGGGGCTTTGGGGCTCGAGGCAGTCTCGCGCGGCATGGCTGCCCTCGATGCGGTGGAGCTCGACAAGGTTCAGGCAAAGAACATTCTTCAGACGGCCGTGAAGCTGAGTGCCGGAGACATCGTGCGCGTCCATGGAGAAGACGCCTTCGGGTTCCTCGACCGCATGACGGAAAGCTACGACGTCATCTTCATCGATCCGCCCTTTGCGCTCAATCTCCAGGACGAGGCGATCCGCAGGGCGCTCCCCCGGCTGAAGAACGAGGGGATTCTTTACGTGGAGCGCACGGGCCGGAGAACAGATGAGGCGCTTCTCGATGAACTCGGGCTCGTGCGGCTCAGAAGTACTTCGGCAGGACAGGTAGACTGCGAACTCCTCGCGCGGAAAGAGAGCCTGATGGCCGGGCTCGCGCGCGAGGAGAAGCCTTCAAAAAAGAAAATGCGCCGGGAGCGCAATGAGGAGCATTAAAGAATGACGATTGCGGTTTATCCCGGAACCTTCGACCCGATGACGAGCGGACACCAGGATCTCGTGCGCCGGGCGTCGAACATTTTTGCAAAAGTTTATGTGGCCGTAGCGCAGAGCGTGGGAAAGCATCCGCTGCTCACGCTCGAGGAGCGCTTTGACTGCGCGAAGCTCGTCTGCGCGGACTATCCCAATGTTGAGGTGCTCCCTTTCACCGGGCTCCTCAAGGATTTCGTACGGACGCACGGCGTTAATGTCATCGTGCGCGGCGCCCGTGCCGTGAGCGATTTCGAATATGAATTCCAGATGGCGGGCATGAACCGGCAGCTCATGCCCGAAGTGGAGACGCTGTTCCTCACGCCCTCGGACCAGTTCCAGTTCGTGAGCGGCACCTTTGTGAGGGAAATCGCCCGCCTCGGGGGCGAAGAAGCCTCGCGCTTCGTTGACCCGCGCATCTGGCCGCTTCTCAAGGCGGCCGCGCAGCGATAGCGGGGGATCAGATTGCGGGTGACGCGGGCTTCTGAGGCGCCGGCTCATCCTTTTCCCAGGGCATCTTCGGGAGCTTCCAGTCGGGAAGCTCTATTTCCGGCATTTTGATGTCCGGAAGTTCAAGTCCCTGCCAGAAGTCCTTGATAGCGCGTTCAACCCTGCGGCCGAGCCGATCGAGCGTCATGGGTTCCCCCGATCGGGCCTGATTGACGGCCTGAGCGGCTTTGTCCCATTCTGCGGTCCAGACGGTAGTCAGGTCTGATCCTGTCTGAGCGCTTGCCGTCAGGCTGAGTTCGGGAAGCTTTCCGGCAGCAGGGGCATGGAAGACGGCATGAATGAGAAGGTTGCCGCTCAGGGCTTCTCCCGTAAAGTCGCCGGACCAGTTTTCGGCGCGTGCCTTCCCCTCGGAGAGGAGAAGCCGTCCGTCCTTCACTGCCGTCGTGAAGCTGATTTCATTGAAGGCGGAAACGGAGTGCGGCTGACGCACTTCGGGCGGCGTGGCGTCAGGCGTTTCGTCGGAAAGAATCCGGAAGGCAAGCGGGACGTTGAAGCCCGAGAAGGCGCCCGACGCAATGCGGACGGTTCCGTCCGCCTGCAGAAGTTTTGCCGGGCTCTCAGGGGTTTGAACGCTGCCCGCGAGCGTGAGCGTTGCATCCGTGCGCCCTGAAATGGCGGCAGGACGATTCTGGCCGGAGAACCAGCTTTCCGCACGGCCGTCGCGTGCCCTGAGGTTCGCGTGCCAGGCGCCGTCCGGCGTCAGGATGGCGGCAAAGTCTGCTTTGCCGCCCAGCCAGTCGCCTTTCCCTTCAGAAAAAATAAGGCCGCCCTTGAAGAGCTCCGCATGTGCGGAAAGGTCGGAAAGTCCCCAGACGGGGCCGAGACTGGCGATTGAAACATTACCTCTGAAGTTGATGAGCGAGAGCCATTCGAGATCCCAGGGAAGCTGCGCGAACCGTCCGGGCGACAGTTTGCCCAGCGTGAGGTCGCCATTGAGGCTGAGCCGGCGGTCTTCAGTTTCTGCCGGTGCGGAAGAGGCGTTGAAGGAGAGCGTTGCGCCGAGGAGCGTGCCGGTGAGGCGGATCTCTGCGGAGCCGTCTTCCGACCAGGAAGCATTTCCGGTGAGGCGGCTGTCAGTGGCTTCGCCTCCTGCCTCTTTCGGGGCAAAGCGCGTCGAGAGGTCGATCTGGCTTAGTTCCGTATTCTGCGGCTGGAAGCGATGCATCGCCTTCATCGTTCCCGAGGCGGAGAACTGACCGTCGCGCGTATTGAGAGCGGCGGCAAGCGAAAGCCGGTCACTCGCAAACGTTTCGGGTGAAAGCAGCGCTGACGGGGCGGCCGCGGTAATTTCAGGCCCGTTTGCAAAAACGGTTCTGGCTTCCGGCGACTCGATCTGCCAGCCCGATCCTGTAGATGCAACGGACTTTGCGCGCACTTCCGCGTGCACGCTCTTGCGGTTCCACAGGCCGTCGAGCGTGATGGCGGGGGAATCGAGCGCGATGCGCGTCAGGAGGTCGCCTGCGCCGTCCTTAAAGCGCAGGATTCCGGCAAAGGACGCTGAACCTGAGACGGAGGCGCTTTCGAGCATGCCGGCGAGCCGTATTGCGCCGCCTTTTTCACTGATGTTTTCAAGGCGCGCCTGAATTGCGGAAAGCCGGGCCTCAGCCGGGCCGAAGACGCCCGCATCAAAAGCGATCGTGCTGTTGCGAAGCTCCATGAGCTCGACGTCCCAGAGCGTCGTGGAAAGCCGATTGGCGGCTTCTGAAGCTGCTGGCGTGCCGGGTTTCGGGTTATAGGAGAGCCCGTCGACAAGAATGTGGCCGATGCGCGGGGATTCCGCGAAGAATGACCAGGGCTTGAGTTCGATGACGGCAGCGTCAAAGCGCCCGGCCGCCGAGCCGTCCGTTGAGTGCGTGAGCGCAGCCGCGGGGAGCGTGATGCGTAGCTCCGGCAGCCGCTTGATTTCGATGGGCCCCTGGAACTCCGCATTGAGCGCGAGATGCGAGTTGAGCGCTTCAGCGATCCGGTGACCGACGCGATCCGGCGTGATCCACCAGGCAAGCGCGGTCACGAGTATGAGGACGATGACGGCGGCAAAAAGGAAGACTGCAAGCAGAACGCGAATGTAGCGCATAAATTTCGAGGGCGGAAGCCGGAAAGAAAGCATGGAAATTCGGCGACAGTCTGCCACATTGGGGAGCAGTCTGTTTCCTGCTGCCGTGAATGGAAAAAGCCGGGAACACTTGCGTGCTCTCCGGCTTTTTCCTGCGTGAGGCGCCTTCTGCAGGGAAAGTTCCATGCGGGAAGCGCTCAGGAGGCGTTACTTGGTTTCCTGACGAATCAGCCAGTCAAAGGCGCCGAGCGCAGCGGTGGCGCCGCCGCCAAGCGCGATGACGACCTGCTTATAGGGAACGGCCGTGCAGTCGCCGCCGGCGAAGATGCCTTCAGCAGAGGCAGCGCCGTGCGCGTCGACCACGATTTCGCCCCACTTGGTGAGCTCAACCGTGCCCTTGAGGAAGTCCGTATTGGGGACAAGACCGATCTGCACGAAGCAGCCGGCGGCTGAAACCGTGCGGAGTTCGCCCGTGGCGCGCTCGCGATAGGTGACGCCGGTGAGGACCGTGCCGTCGCCTTCGAGCTTCTCAATGTCGAGGTTGTAGATGATCTTCGCGTTCGAGGTCGATTCGAGGCGCTTCACAAGGACTTCGTCCGCGGTGAGCTTCCCGCCGCGCTGCAACAACGTGACGGAGCGGCAGAGCGCAGCGAGATCGATCGCCGCTTCAACGCCGGAGTTGCCGCCGCCCACAACGACAACGTCCTTGCCCTTGAAGAGCGGACCGTCGCAGTGCGGGCAGTAGGCGACGCCGTGACCCTGATATTCCTTTTCACCCGGAACGCCGAGCTGACGCCAACGGGCGCCCGAGCAGACGATGACGGCTTTGGTCTGGAGCTTTGCGCCGCTCGAAAGCTTGACTTCCCAGTATTCACCGGCTTTGTCAAGCTTCACAACGCGTTCGAGCGCCATCACGTCGACGCCGTAATGGTTGACGTGCTCCATGAAGCGGTTGCCGAGCGCAACGCCGTCCGTCATCAGGATGGACGTGAAGTTTTCGATGGAAGAGGTTTCATTCACCTGTCCGCCCGGGCGTTCGCAGACGACGCCGGTGCGAAGACCCTTGCGGGCGGCGTAGATCGCCGCCGTGGCGCCTGCAGGGCCGGCGCCGACGACGAGGATGTCGAAGGGCGCCTTAGCGGTGAGCTTCTCGGCCTGAGCCTTGACGAAGCCTTCGTCAAGCTTGGCGACGATTTCGCCGAGCTCGTGACGGCCGGAAATGAAGGGCGCGCCATTCAGGTAAACGGTCGGCACAGCCATGATGTGGCGGGCCTTCACTTCGTCCTGGAAGAGCGCGCCGTCAATCACGGTGACGGAAACGTTCGGATTGAGGATTGCCATCAGGTTGAGAGCCTGCACAACGTCGGGGCAGTTATGGCACGAGAGAGACATGTAGATCTCGAAGTCGTACTTGTCCTTGAGGCTGCGGACGCGCTCGAGGAGGTCCGGGTCTTCCTTGCTCGGATAGCCGCTCGCCTGAAGCATGGCGAGAATAAAGGACGAGAATTCATGGCCCATCGGGAGCGCGGCAAAGCGCACGCCCATCTTCTCACCGGTGCGGCTGACCGTGAAGCTCGGGCGGCGAACCTGGGCGCTCACGTCTTCGGTGGCAAGAGTGATCTTGCCCGAAACCGAGGCGACGTCCTTCAGGAGGGACTGGATCTGGCCGGATTCGGAAGAACCATCCGGAGCAATGGTGAGCGTGATCGGATCGAAGAGACGGTCAAGATAGCCCTTGATCTGTTGGAGAGCGGAGGCATCAAGCATTTTTGGAACTCAGACAAATCAGAAAACGAGGGGGTATTAAAAAAGGCCGCGGCATTGCCGCGGCCTTTCTTCAGCGGCCGGAGGCGAACTAGGCCTGCATAACGGACTGCTGAATTTGTCTATTCGCTACAGTCAGCGATTAGATCTTGCCCACGAGATCGAAGGATGGGGTGAGCGTTTCCTTGCCGGGACGCCACTTGGCCGGGCAGACCTGGCCGGGGTTCTTTTCAACGTACTGAGCAGCTTCGACCTTGCGAAGGAGCTCGGCAGCGTCGCGGCCGATGCCGCCGTCATGGTGCTCCATGACAACGATCTTGCCGGCGGGGTTGATGACGAACGTGCCGCGTTCAGCGAGGCCGTCCTTCTCAATCATGACGTCGAAGTTGCGGGCGAGGACGCCGGCCTTGTCGCCGAGCATCGGGAACTTAACCTTGCCGACGGCTTTGGAGGATTCGTGCCAAGCCTTGTGCGTGAAGTGCGTATCGGTGGAGACGGAGTAGATCTCAACGCCGAGCTTCCTGAACTCTTCGTAGTGTTCGGCGAGGTCTTCGAGTTCCGTCGGGCAGACGAACGTGAAGTCGGCCGGATAGAAGAAGACGACGGACCAGTGGCCCTTCAGGTCAGCATCGGTAACCTTCTTGAAGGCGCCGTTGTGATAAGCCTCGGTCTCAAACGGGAGGATTTCAGTCGTAAGAAGAGACATTTGAAATTCCTTAAGAAGTGGAATTGAACGTGATGGTTGCTACTGTAGTGATAATTTATTGACTTGTCAAACTTAAAAAGTAAAAACTATTGTCAACATGTGTCAATCACTACTCTCAGCGCAAACGATCAAACTGTTTGCGGATATTGGGTGCGAGCCGTTCAAGGGCGTCGAGCGTTGTAAAAATGGAGGCGCGGCCGCGCTGGGAGAGTTCGCGAAAGCGCGAAAGGAGTTCGTTTTCCTCTGCAATGACGAGATGTCGTTCAGCCGTCAGGATGTAGAGCACATCGAAGCCGCAGGCCGCTAGTCGGGGCATGCGCCAGATGCCGGGGTCGGCATCGCCAGATTCGAAGCGTTCGTATGCTTCGAGCGGAACGCCGAGAAGCTGCGCAATCTGACGGGGCTGGTAGCCGAGGCGCACGCGTTCGTCGCGCAGCCTTGCACCGGTTTCCTGTCTTTTTTTCGTGGAGGTCGTTGCCATGAGTTTGAGTGCTGAGAAGCTCCGTTCATTGTGGAACGGAGATGAAAAAAACGGCCCCTTAAAGGAGCCGCTTTTTATCTTCAGATGTAACTGAAAGCTGAGGCTTCGTGCGCTTTAGACATTGAAGAGGAAGTTCATGACATCGCCGTCCTGGACGATGTAGTCCTTGCCTTCCGCACGCATCTTGCCAGCTTCCTGGGCGCCTTTTTCGCCATTGTAGGCGATGTAGTCGTTGAAGCTGATCGTCTGGGCGCGGATGAAGCCGCGCTCAAAGTCCGTGTGAATGACGCCGGCGGCCTGAGGCGCCGTGTCGCCCTTGTGGATGGTCCAGGCGCGGACTTCCTTCACGCCGGCGGTGAAGTAGGTCTGAAGGCCGAGAAGGTCGTAGGCGGCGCGGATGACGCGGTCGAGGCCTGGCTCATGCATGCCCATGTCCTCGAGGAACATCTGCTTGTCGGCGTCGTCGAGGTCTGCAATGTCGGCTTCCGTCTTGGCACAGACGGCAACCACCGGGGCATGTTCCTTGGCGGCATATTCCTTGACGGCGTCAAGGAGCGGATTGCCCTCAAAACCGTGCTCCTCGACATTGGCGACGTACATCGTCGGCTTCATCGTGAGGAGGAAGAGCTGACGGATGACGACCTTCTCTTCGTCCGTGAGCGGCACGGAGCGGGCAGGAAGGCCTTCGTTGAGCACGGGCTGGAGCTTTTCGAGAACCTGCACGAGCTTGAGCGCTTCCTTGTCGCCCCCCGAACGGGCCTGCTTCGAGTAGCGGTTGAGCGCTTTTTCAACAGCAGCAAGGTCGGCGAGCGCAAGTTCGGTGTTGATGACGCTGATGTCGTTGAGAGGATTGACTTCGCCGGCAACGTGAACGATGTTGTCGTCGTTGAAGCAGCGCACGATGTGCGCGATGGCGTCGCATTCGCGGATGTTGGCGAGGAACTGGTTGCCGAGGCCTTCGCCCTTGCTCGCGCCTGCAACGAGGCCGGCGATATCGACGAATTCCACCGCAGCAGGAACAATGCGTTGCGGATGATCGATTTCAGCGAGCTTCTTTAGGCGCGGATCGGGAACCTCAACAATGCCGACGTTGGGTTCGATCGTGCAGAAGGGATAGTTTTCCGCCGCGATGCCGGCCTTCGTAAGCGCGTTGAAGATGGTGGACTTGCCGACATTGGGCAGGCCGACGATGCCGCATTTCAGACCCATGGTGTTTACTCTTCTTTTCTGGTGGGAGTCATCCGAGCTCCGGAAGCTGTACCGGAGGGGGACTCATTCTAAAGGTTAATCGGATTCGGGGCGGGAACTTGAGAGCGTTCGGGAGAAAGACTCAAGCTCCTCTTCCGAAAAGAGGGTGATGCCCGCGCCGGCGAGGAGCTCTGCCGTAATGCCGCGGCCTCGGATCAGCGTTCGCGAAAACGTTCCGTCATAGACTGAACGCGTGCCGCATGAAGGGCTCCTGGCTTTGAGAAGCGCGAATTTTGCTCCGGCCGCTTCTGCCCTGAGGAGCGCGAGACGTGCGCCGCGGCAGTATTCGCGGGTGCAGTCCCGGCCTACCTTCGTTAGTACGCGCCCGTTGCCGGCGAGGACATCGGTAGCGGCTGCGCCCGGTTCGATCTCGCAGGGAGGCCGCGGAATCGGAAGTCCGCCCTCTGCTTCCGGACAGATGGGAATCCAGCTGATTTCGGGAAGCTCCCCGAGCCGGGGAAGGATGGAGGGCTTCGCTATCCCGTCGTAGCGGCAGGCGAAGCCCAGAAGGCACCGGCTGATCAGAACCGGGATCGCGCTCATGGCGACTCAGCTCGCTTTCGCAGGCTTCGCGGGCGCCCCGTATTTGGCGATGGCGCGGTGAGCCTTTTCCATTTCGCCTTCGGCCCAAAGTTCAGCGGTCGGCAGCGCTGCGTCGACGCAGGTGTGGATCGCTTCGGCGTGTTCGGCGGAAGGCGAGGAAAGAACAAAATCAAAGACCTGCTGCGCAAGTCCGAGCGTGCGCGGGTGTCCGATGCCGAGACGCAGACGCCAGAAGTTCGGCGTGCCGAGCTGCTGGGTGATCGACTTCAGTCCGTTGTGGCCGGCATTTCCGCCGCCCTGTTTGATGCGCATGCATCCCGGCAGGAGATCCATTTCGTCATGAACGACGAGGATCTCCTCTGGCTTGATCTTGTAGTAGTTCGCGACCGCAGAAACGCTTTCCCCTGAGCTATTCATGAAAGTGAGAGGCTTCAGGAGCCGGACTTCTTCGCCTGCGATGCGCGCCTGCGCAATTTCGCCCTTGAATTTGGGCTCATTGCGGAAGGTCCCGCCGTTCTTGTCGGCGAGAGCATCGAGAAAGCGGAATCCGGCGTTGTGCCGCGTTCTCTCATACTCGGGCCCGGGATTGCCGAGCCCGACGATGAGGCGAATGGGAGTGCTTGCCATATCAGCAAAAAATCTCAGAACAAGTGAATAAGGCCGTATGCGGACGAGGCTCAGCGGCGGGGGCCGCGGTCATCGTCGTCAAAGCGGCTGTAGCGGTCGTCGCCGCGAGGCGCCCAGCGGCTGTCGTCATAGCGGGGCTGGCGGGGACGATCGTCGAAAATGCGCCCGCGCGGACGGCGTTCGTAATTCTGGCCGCCGTCATCGCTCCTTCTGCCGCCGTTGTCGAGACGCACCGTCACGGGAGCTCCCTTGAAGCGGACGCCCTGAAGCGCTTCGATCACGTCGTTGGCCACATCCGAATCCACATCGGCGAGGGTAAAGCGATCAAAGATGTCGATAGCGCCGATCACGCGCGAGCTCACATTGGCTTCGTTGGCAATGGCGCCGACGATGTCGCCCGGACGGATGCCGACAATGCGGCCCGCACCAATGAAGAGGCGCGTCTTGCCGGGTTCGGGTTCGGACGGTTCGCGGCGCGGGCGATCCTGGCGCGGACCGCGGCGGCGGTCGCCCTCCTCGCGCGGTTCGCGGCGTTCACGGGCGGCGAAGGCCGGAATTTCCATTTCATCCTCGGCGGCGCCTTCGTTTTCAAAGGCATAGCGCACGGCAGCTGCCGCAACGTCCATCGGATCGTGCTCTTCGCAGAGCGACTCGACAATGACGCGGTAGCGGTCGAGGTCGCCTTCCGTGAGGAGTTCCTCAATGGCGCCGCGCGTCACTTCAAGGCGCTTTGCCTGCACATCGGTAGCGGAGGGCACCGTGCGGATCTCAATCTTCGAACGCGTGAAGCGCTCGAGCGCGCGGAGCTGACGGTGCTCGCGCGGCTCGATGATCGTGATCGCCGTACCGGTGCGTCCGGCGCGTCCGGTGCGTCCGATGCGGTGGACGTACGTTTCGAAGGAAGCCGGAATGCCGAAGTTGATGACGTGCGTGAGATTTTCGAGGTCGATGCCGCGGGCGGCAACGTCGGTCGCCACGATGGCATCGAGCTGTCCGGCGCGGGCACGGCGCATCACGCGGTCGCGGGTCGGCTGATCGAGGCCGCCGTGGAGCGCTTCGACGCTGTAGCCGCGCACGCGCAGTGCTTCGGTGAGTTCGTCCACTTCGTTGCGGGTGCGCGCGAAGATGATGGCGAGTTCCGGGTCTTCAAGGTCAAGAATGCGGCCGAGCGCTGCGGTGCGGTAGTTGCGCGGAACTACATAGGCGATCTGCGGCACTCTGGGCGCTTCTCCCTCAGGCGTTTCCTCGCGGGCGATGGAAATGCGTTCGGGATTCTGAAGGTGTTCGTCGGCAATCTTGGCAATCCGCGGGGGAAGTGTGGCGGAGAAGAGCGCCGTCTGGACGTGGCCCGGGAGCGCTTCGAAGATGGCGTCAAGCTCATCGGCAAAGCCGAGGTCGAGCATTTCGTCCGCTTCGTCAAGCACGATGGCCTGGATGCTTTCGAGATGCAGCGTGCCGCGGTTGATGTGGTCGAGGGCGCGTCCCGGCGTGGCGACCACAACGTGAGTGCCGCGCTTGAGCGCGCGAATCTGACGGCCGTATTCCTGTCCGCCGTAGATGGGCGTAACCACGATTCCGGCATCGCGGCCGTAGCTGTGGAAGGATTCGGAGACCTGGAGGCAGAGCTCGCGGGTCGGCGTGAGGACGAGAATGACGGGTTCGCCCGGTTCATGACCGAGCGCCCAGCGCTCGATCAGGGGGAGCGCAAAGGCCGCGGTTTTGCCCGTGCCGGTAGCGGCCTGGCCGAGAACGTCCGAACCCTTGAGGATGGCCGGAATGGCGGCCTCCTGAATGGGCGTGGGTTCTTCAAAGCCGAGGGCGGAAAGAGAGGAGACGAGCTGGGGCGAGAGGCCGAGTTCGGCAAATGTAGCCATGATTTTTGAGATTCGGTGTAGGAGATGGCGCTGAACGGCCTCGCACATCAGGTCTCGAAAGTCATGGAGAATGAGGCGGACAGCAGGAGAAAAGTCTTTGGCGAAGTGCGGCAGGAAGCGAAATGGGGAGAGATGAGTTCCCCGGTCCTGCCCCGCATTCGGGAATTTTGAAAAATATAAAGGCCCGCCCCGGCAAATTTGTCGAGCGGGCCCTTAAGTGTAAATCAGGCTGTGAAAGCCGGATTACTTGGCAGCGTCAGCGGCGGGAGCAGCGGCGGCGGCAGCGTCAGCAGCCGGAGTAGCGGCGTCGGCTGCCGGAGCGGTGACGACTTCTTCAACCGGCGTGATGACGGAGGCGACAACGGAGTCAGTGACAACGCGAACGCCGGCCGGGACCACGAGCTCGGTGGAGTGCAGCGTCATGCCGTCTTCCATCTTCGAGAGGTCGACCTCGATGAATTCCGGAAGATCGCGCGGCAGGCAGGCCACTTCGACGTAGGAGACGGTGTGCGAAATGATGCACTTCGAGACCTTGACGGCCGGGCTGATTTCGTCGCCCGAGAAGTGCAGCGGCACGCGCATCGTGACTTCCTGATCCGGCATGATGCGCTGGAAGTCGATGTGCATGACCTGCGGCTTGTAGGGATGCATCTGGAAGGCGCGCAGAACAACGAGCTGCGCGACGCCGTCAAGCTCCATCGTCAGGATCGAAGCGTGGAACTTTTCCTTGCGAAGGGCAAAGAAGATCGGATTGTGTTCGAGCTCGATCGGCGCAGCGGGCTGGTTGCCGCCGTAGACGATGCCCGGCAGCTTGTCCGCACGACGCAGACGGCGGCTCGCACCCGTACCTTGCGCCTTGCGCGTGGTGGCGATGACTTTCATTGGTAACTCCTCAGGAGTGATGATTAATTAAGAAAAAGAGCGCGGCGGGAATCGCGACCAACTCCGCGCCGCTTTGCTCATTACTCCGCGAACAGGCTGCTCACGGAGGCTTCGCGCGCGATGCGCGAGAGGGTTTCGCCGATGATGGCCGCGCAGGAGACCTGGCGGATCTTCGGGCACGCCTGGGCGGCGGGCGAGAGCGGAATGGTATCCGTCACGACCAGCTCGTCCAGAGCGGAATTGGTAATGCGATCGATCGCGGCGCCCGAGAGCACCGGATGTGTGATGTAGGCCACAACGCCGAGCGCACCGCGCTCCTTGAGGGCGCCTGCGGCATTGCAGAGCGTGCCGGCGGTGTCGACGATGTCGTCGGTGATGATGCAGGTGCGGCCCTTCACATCGCCGATGATGTTCATGATCTCAGCGACATTGGCGCGCGGACGGCGCTTGTCGATGATGGCGAGATCAGATTCGATGGCCTTCGCCATGGCGCGGGCGCGGACGACGCCGCCGACATCCGGAGAAACCACGATCGGGTTCTCGAGGTGACGGGCGTGCAGGTCGGCGAGGAGCACCGGCGTGGCGTAAATATTGTCGACGGGGATGTCGAAGAAGCCCTGAATCTGGTCGGCATGCAGGTCCATCGTCAGGACGTGATCAACGCCGGCGGACTGGAGCATGTTGGCGACAACCTTCGCCGAGATGGCGACGCGGGCCGAACGCGGACGGCGGTCCTGACGGGCATAGCCGTAATAGGGAATCGCAGCCGTGATGCGGCGGGCAGAAGCGCGCTTGAGCGCGTCCACCATGATCAGCAGCTCCATCAGATTGTCGTTCGTCGGAGCACAGGTGCTCTGCAGAACGAAAACGTCCTTGCCGCGGACCGTATCCAGTAGCTGAACGCTGACCTCGCCGTCGCTGAAGCGGGCAACCGACGCGCGGCCGAGGGGAATGTGGAGATATTCGGTGACGGCCTGGGCAAGCTTGGGATTGGCATTGCCTGCAAAGACCATCATGCTTTCCGGCACCATGGGGACCATGATTTCTGCTCTCACTTGGGGTTGGGTTGAGACTGGCGAGGGTGTCCGCCAGGGCGCTCCGCCGAGACATCAGTTGTCTGACGATCCCGGGGATCTGGCAGGGGTGGAAGGAATCGAACCTTCGGTAGCCGGAATCAAAATCCGGTGCCTTACCGCTTGGCTACACCCCTGTGCTTTCTTCTTCGGCACTGCGCGTCCACGCGCAGAGCGGATGTTCGGGGAGGCTGCGAACGCTGAAGAAACGCCAGTCAACAGGGATGCGTTCCCTCAGAGATGCAGATTCGGCCGAACCGGTCCTGTTCAGTGCGAAGACAGCGCTTCCGGAGCCGGTCATGCGGGCTTCGCCGAAGGGCGCAAGGGCGTCCAGGGCTTGAAGGATCGCAGGCTCAAGACCGACTGCAGTTTTCTGCAGGTCATTATGTCCGGGGAGCTCAGGCCAGCGGTTCCGGAGTAAGTCGGAAAAGATGGCTATTTTCAAGGATTCACTATCCCTTGTCAAGGAAGGGGAAGAGAAAATTTTCGCAGTGGAAACACCGCGTCCGGGCCAGAGGACAGCGTATTCGGCAGGAGGAACATCCATCGGAGTGATGATTTCTCCGATGCCCTCAACGAACGCATTTTCCCCTCTGATGAAGAAGGGAATGTCGGCGCCGAGCGCTTCGCCTATTCGGGTAAGCTCCTCCCGGGGGAGGTCCAGCCCCCAGAGACGATTGAGCGCAATAAGGGTTGTTGCGGCGTCGGAACTCCCGCCTCCCATGCCGGCACCGGCCGGGATGCGCTTCTTCACGTGAATTTCCGCGCCCGCCGGAGGCTTCCCTGCGGCTTCCTGAAGAGCGGCAGCGGCGCGTACGCAGAGATCCTTCTCAGCCTCGCACTCAAGATCCCCCGTACGGACGATTGCGCCGTCATCGCGGAGCGTGAAGTCGAGCTCGTCGGCGAGGTCAATCAGTATGAAGATGGATTCGAGAAGATGCTTCCCGTCGGCGCGGCGGCCGATGACATGGAGAAAAAGATTGAGCTTTGCCGGTGCCGGAAGGCCGATGAACCTGCGCGGCGCCTGAGAAACAGAGGTCATCAGTGAGCCTCATCAATGAAAAGCGTGACCTGAAGGGCATTCGGGGCGGCGCGCTCAATGCGAAGACGCTGCGGAGCGCCGTCTGGGAGTCTCGAGAGAATGCGGCACTGCCAGTTTCGGGATGAAAGATCCCGGGCGGCTGCTCCCGCTCTCAAAAGGGCGAGAAGATCGTGAACCGGCAGCGTGAATCCGAGGAGCGACTCCATGAGCGCTTCAAGGTTTTGGCCCTTGATTCCTGGATCCGAGAGGCTTTTCATGAAGACTGCACCGTCAGACGTTTCCTCGATGCGCGCGAGGATGCCCGAAAGCGGCGTAAGAAGATCGAGCCGCAGAAGATCCGGGGCGTCGGTGAGCTCAAAGCGTCCGGAGAGGTTTCCCTTTTCGCTTCGGAGCGCGAAGCGCCCCTTCCACGTATGCGCATTCGCGAGCGGTGCGGCGCAGCCGCCCACGAGAAGCGCTGCGGCCAGCGCGGAAAGGACGAGTCGTCGCTGCATCATTTCTGCGTCTCAGGGAGGGACGGTAGCCTGATGGACAGCCTGTCGGCCAGGGTCTTAGCCTCCTCCGCACTGGTGCGGGCGGCATAGTCCGCAAGCATTCTTTCCGCTTCGGCAGTGCGCCCGTCCCGTGCGAGGATCTCGACCAGATGGGCGGCTACTTCAGCATCCCAGAGGCGCTTGAGCGAGGCGCTCGTAAATTCCGCCGCAGCCCTGAGGCGGCCTTCCCGGTAGCAGAGCCAGCCCATGGAATCCAGAATGAAGGGATTGAGCGGTTCGGCCTTGTAGGCGCGCTCGAGAAGCTCTCTCGCTTCCTTGAGATTGCGGTTACCGTCAGCCCAGAGATAGCCGAGAGCGTTGAGCGCTTCAGCATGATTGGGGCTGAGCTTGATAAGCGCTTCGAGGTGCTTTTCGGCGGCGGCAGTATTTCCGGATTCTTCCTCAACCATAGCGGCGTCGTAGAGGATGCCGGGTTCAGACGGGAGCTTTTCAACGGCTTCCGTGATGAGCTTTACCGCATCATCCCGGCGATTAAGTTCGAGAAGAAGCTTCGTTTCAGCCGAATAGAGGGCGGCAGCATCCAGCGGGAGCGTCTCGCGGGCTTTTCTGAGAACGAGGAGCGCATCATCGTTCCTGCCCATGTCCGTGAGAGCAAGCGCCTCGCGGATGCGCGCCTGAAGCGCAAAGGGGCCGCCCTGTAGTTCATGGAAATACTCGGCGGCGCGTTCGGGCGACTTCTGCATGAGCGCGGCATTGCCCATCTGAAGCCACACTTCAAGACGCGAGAGATCAATTTCTTCACTTTCTTCTCTCAGCAGCTCCACATAGCGCAGAAGGAATTTTTCCGTTCGGGCGGCATCATTGAGATCGGCGGCAAGCTGTCCTGCGTTGAGCGCAATGCGGGCGTCCTTCGTGCCTTTCTTCATGGCGCGGTCGAGCGTGGCGAGCGCCTGAGCGCGCTCGCCGAGCCGCTGCTCGACGCGGCCGGAAATCAGAAGTACGAGACTGTCGTCCGGGTGTCGCCTGAGGTACTGACTCAGAAGAGCGCGCGTCTTTGCCGTATCGGCAGGCCAGCAGATGTCGGCTGCGCGCCCTAAAAGTTCAGGGTCGTCGGGCGCCTGACGGATGGCACTTTCGGCACGCGTGCAGGCGAGCGCCATTTTCCCTGAGCGAGAAAGAAGCTGCGCATAGCCGATGCCGATGTCGGCGCGCTTCGGGTAGCGGGCAGCATAGGGAGCAAGCGCATCGCTGAGTTTCTGAAGCCCCGCACCCGGCTTGGCCGTATGACCGAGCACGTCAAGGAGATGTTCAATCCAGTCTCCCTTCTTCTCGTCGCCCGGGGAAAGCGCTTTTTCCATTTGGGCGAGCGTGTCCAGGATCCCCTGCTGATCGTTCCGCTCAACGGCGTCAGCCAGGATTGTCTGAAGGGCCTTTTCGGATTTGGGATCAAGGCACAGCCAGAGTTTGGCCGCTTCGAGCGCTTTTTCCGGCTGACGGGAGGCTACAGCCGCCTGCCAAGCGAGTTCGGCGATTTCAGGGTTGCGCTCTTTTTGCGCCACGTTCATCCAGGCGGCATACGCAAAGTCCGGATCATTGCGATGAATGGCGACGCCGGCGGCAATGAGTTCAAAAAGCGTGCGGTCGGGCATGGAAACGGCAGGATGTCCTGCCGGCATGCCGGGCATGGCGTGCGCTGCAGTCATGGCGGCAGCGGCAAGAACTGCGGCGGAGAGTGAACTGAATCTGCCCGTGGGCATAATGCGTCCTTTTGTAATTCTTTCGGTGTGGCCGGCAGGGTCCGGGAGTGCCGGCATAAGTCGGATCATTGTATCTGCCGACGCGGCGTCGGTACCTTATGCTGTTCAGTTTGCGAAAGTCTCAAGGTGTTTCTTCGGCCTGCGTGAGAGAATGTGCGGCCCAATGTTTCCCTTGGATCCCTTCATGACTGAGACGACCTTTTCCCGCACGCTTGTTGAATGGCAGCGCTCATGCGGCAGACGCACGCTACCGTGGCAGGCTTTTGATACACCCTATGAACGGCTTGTGTCCGAAGTCATGCTGCAGCAGACGCAGGTAGCCACGGTGATCCCCTATTACGAGAGATTTCTGAAAAGATTCCCGACGGCAGAATCGCTCGCAGAAGCTCCTGAAGAGGAGCTCATGCGGCTTTGGGCCGGACTCGGGTATTACGCCCGGGCAAGAAATCTGCAGCGCGCTGCCGCGCATGTCGTATCCAATCTTGCAGGAAAGTTTCCGACACGCGTACAGGATCTGCTGACGCTTCCGGGCGTTGGCCCCTCAACAGCAGCGGCCGTGGCGGCCTTTACGAGTCATGAAGCCAAATACCCGATGGTCGACGGCAACGTCAAGCGTGTCTTTGCAAGGCTTCGGATGATCCCCGGTCGGATAGGTCAAAAGACCTTTGAAAAAAAGGTCCGGCAATGCGCGAAGGCGCTTCTGCCCGGAAGCGACCTGATTGCGGACTATACGCAGGGGCTCATGGATCTCGGAAGCCAGATTTGCTGCAAACGAAATCCAAAATGCACGCTGTGCCCGGTTCGGACTTTCTGCCGGAGCGCGGATGCTAATCCGGAGGATTTCCCAAAGCCCAAGAAATCTCTCGAGAAAAAAGAGCGGCATCTGCTTCTTGGGTTTGCTGTTTCTGCTGAAGGACTTTGGCTGCGCCCGAACAGCGACTCAATCTGGCGTGGGCTTTGGGTACCCTGCGTGCGGGAAATTCCTGTTGAAGAGTCGAAGGGGCTGTTATTTCCTTCGGATTTTGGTCTTGATACCGAGTGGAAGACGGTTTGCCTGGGAAATTCCCAGCGAGAGCTCACGCATCAGCGGCTTTTCATTCAGGCCGCAGCGTTTATTTCGCATGAGGGAGCGTTGAAGGCCGAAGGCTACAGCGCATTTCTCCCCGGGCGGGATGAATTGCCCGGGATGCCGGCACCCGTACGGATGCTTGCAAAGGCCGCGCTCAAGGTTGCCGGCTACTCCGTCTGAAGCTTTGCTTCCTGAGGTGTATTGGCTTCGATTGCCCGGTGACGGACGATCGTTCCCGCACGATCGGAAAAGTGGCGGCCGAGCGCCTCTGCAACATAAACGGATCGGTGCTGACCGCCCGTGCAGCCGATGCATACCGTGAGGTAGTGCCTGTTCTGCGCGGTGTAATGCGGGAGCCACTTTTCGATGAAGTGCGCAATGTCGGCAATCATTTCTCCGACAAGAGGCTGTTCTGTGAGATAGTCGGCAACGGGCTTGTCCATTCCTGTGAGAGGCCGCAGTTCCGGCAGGTAGTAGGGGTTCGGCAGGCACCGCACGTCGAAGACAAGGTCTGAGGCGAAGGGAAGGCCGCGCTTATAGCCGAAAGATTCAAAGGTGAGCGTCAGCTTGGCGGACGGCGCCCCGATGAACTGTTGCACCCAGCGGCGCAGCTGCGACGGCAGCAGACGGCTCGTGTCCATGACGTGGGCGATCTGCGTAACGGGCGCGAGGAGCGCCCGCTCGAGCCGGATGGCTTCCTGAAGCGTCAGTTCCTGGTCGAGATGCTCTGCATGCGTGCTTAAAGGATGCCGGCGGCGAGTTTCTGAGAAGCGCCGGATGAGTTCCTCATTCGAAGCGGTGAGAAAGAGCACGCGCATATCAAACCCTTTGCGCTTCAATTCCTCAAACGCTTCGAGCGCCTTGTCAAAAGTGGCGTGCGAGCGTGCGTCGATCGCCACGGCCGCAGCGCGCGTGCCGCTTGCGGCGAGGCTTTTCGCAACGGGGAGAAGGAATTCGCCCGGAAGGTTGTCGATGCAGTAAAAGCCGCTGTCTTCAAGCTGACGCACGGCAATCGACTTGCCGCCGCCGGAGAGTCCCGTGACGATGATGAGCTGCATGGATGGTGCCTCACGCTTCTGGAGTTGAGAGAACGCCTTCGTTTTATCAGGAATGACCGGCTCGGAGGAGGTTTTCCTCAGGATAATTTTTCGGATTCTGATCCGGACGACCACTGCGAGAGTATTTCCAGGAAGCGCATTGCATCGGGCGCCCTGAGGAGCGCTTCGCGGGTATTTTCGTCGCTGAAAATGCCGGCGGTTTCCCTGAGGAGCGCCAGATGATCTCCGGGATTATCCGCGGGCACAAGAATTGCGAAAAATAGCTGCACGTCCAGGTTGTCGGGCGAGGATACCTTGAGTGGTGTCAGAGTGCGAAGGAAAACAATCGCCGGGGCTTCAAGGTCGGCGAGTCTGCCGTGCGGAACGGCGCATCCGTGACCCACGGCGGTTGAGCCGATTCGCTCGCGTTCCATGAGGGCTGCGAAAGCGTCGTCGTGCGGTACGCCGTAAGCGCGCTCGAAGGCGAGCGAAGCTTCTTCAAAGAGTCGTTTTTGACTGGCGATATCAAGGTCAAGCCTGACGGATTCAAGCTTGAGATAGGGTGTAAGAAGAGTCATTCAGAAAGAACAGAGGTCTTGTCTCTGCGCAGACGTGCCGTAGGGATGCCTTCAAGATCACGGTACTTCGCTACGGTGCGGCGAGTGATGTCAAAGCCTTCGGCGCGAAGCAGATCTGTGAGCGCCTGATCAGAAAGCCGCTTTTCAGGATTTTCCTGGGCGATGAGTTCAGAAATGCGTGCGCGGATGCGCAGAGGCGTGACGGAGGCGCTGAGGCCTTCCGCATCAACTGCCTGCACTGCGGGAAGAAGAAAGAGGCTGCGAAGTTCAAATGTGCCGAGCGGGCACTGAAAATATTTTCCGGAGACTGCGCGTGAAACGGTTGAATCTGAGAGCCCGAGTTCGGCTGCGGCTTCCCCGATGGTAAGGGGCAGCAAGGCTGCGCGGCCTTTTTCAAAAAAAGCCTGCTGACGTTCAGTCGCAAATTCGGCGGCGCGAAGAAGCGTGGTCTGCCGGGCTTCTATGCCGGAAATGAGGCGCCGCGCTTCCGAAAGGTATCGACCGAAGGGCGTGGATTCATCCACTGCAATGGTCTGCGCGACGGCGGAAAGCCGGAGTCCCGGCTGGGCTCCGGGGTTGAGGAAGGCCCGCCAGCGGCCGCCTTCGCGCCGGATGGAAATGTCGGCGATGACGTACTGCGTGGCTTCGCTCGCATAGTTGGCGGCCGGGTGTGGATTGAGGGTCTTGAGAAGCGCAAGCGCGCTCTCCAGTCGCTCGCTGTCGCCTCCCGCTGCCGCGAGGAGCGCTTTGCTGTCATCGGCCGCAATTTCCCTGAGGTGCTTCAGAATGAGTTCGATGAGAAGCTCGCCGGTTTGTTCGTCGACGGATCCCGATTCCATGCGACGGCGGACCTGGAGCGCGAGACTATCTGCCGGCGAAGAGGCGCCGACACCAGGAGGATCGAAGGTCTGGAGCAGCGCGAGGGCTTTCTTCCAGGCGTCGAGCGGCGCGGAAATAATTTTTCTGAGGCTTTCGGCGGTTTCAGCGAGGGATTGCGGCAGAAAGCCGGAGTCGTCGAGTTCTTCAATGAGCGAGATGACGAGCTCATGCGTCAGTTCGTCGGTATTGAGGGAATTGAGTTCAGCAATGAGGTCGTCGCGCAGCGACGATTCCGCCGCAACGCGCTCCACCGCCGGAGTCTCGTCGGCATGTTCAGCGCCGGAACCGGACCAGCCGGAATAAATGTTTTCGAGCGGGCCTCGATCCTCAGGGAAAGGCGTTTCGTCCTCACCGCGCACCGCATCGCTTTCCTCGTGCAGCGACGGGGCGGATTCGGTCGGAGCATCTGCTTCCGGCGCCTCGCGCTCAAGGAGCGGGTTCTCCTCGGCAACAAGATCGGCTTCGGCAAGGAGTTCGAGCGCATTCATGCGCAGGAGCCGGAGCGCATACTGCTGCTGCGGAGCAAGCGTCTGCTGCTGCGCGAGCTGAGCGGCGAGAGAAGCGGAAATGCTCGGCGACATGGTTCTCCCTACATGCTGAAGTTGTCGCCAAGATAGAAGGCGCGCACGTCGGGGTTGTTGATGATGGATTTCGGTTTGCCCGAAGCAAGAACGCGGCCTTCATTGATGATGTACGCGTGGTCGCAGATGGCGAGCGTTTCGCGCACGTTGTGATCCGTGATGAGAACGCCGATATTGCGGTCCCGAAGGAAGCGCACAATGCGCTGAATTTCAATCACGGCGATCGGGTCGACGCCGGCAAACGGTTCGTCGAGCAGAATGAATCGCGGATTTGCGGCAAGCGAACGGGCGATTTCCGTGCGGCGGCGTTCGCCGCCTGAAAGCGAGAGCGCCGGATTCGTACGGATGTGCTTGATCTGAAGCTCGTCGAGGAGCTTTTCAAGCCGCTCCTCAACCTCATAGGGCGAAAGCGGGTGGCCCTCGTCGTTGAGCTGCATCTCAAGAATGGCGCGGATGTTGTCTTCAACCGTCAGCTTTCTGAAGACGCTCGCTTCCTGGGGCAGATAAGAAAGCCCCATGCGGGCGCGGCGGTAGATCGGCTGGTGAATGATCGACTTGCCGTCGAGTTCGATAGTGCCGTCGTCGGCAACAACCAGGCCCACCACCATGTAGAAGGTGGTGGTTTTGCCCGCGCCGTTGGGGCCGAGAAGTCCGACGACTTCGCCCGACTTCACGGAAAGATCCACACCCTTGACGACCTGGCGGGAGCCGTAGTGCTTCTTTAGGCCTTTGGCAACCAGCGTGTGCTTGATGTCGTCGGCGCTCTGAAGATTTTCAGTTGCTTCCATTGGAATTCAAGACGGAGAAGAGTATGGGATCAGGGCTTGGCGGGGGCGGAAAGCGAGGGAGCGCTCTGAAGCTGGGCGCCTTCGCGCTGGGCAGGCTGAGCGTTCTTCGTGCGGGGCGCAATGATGGTCGTCACGCGCTCGCGCTGACCGGGGCCCGACTTGACGCCGCCCTCCACGACCGAGCGGGCATTTCTCATGTCGTAGACGATGCGTTCGCCCTGGGTCATGTCTTTTTCAACGCCGTTTTCCGAACGTGAGAGTCTGGCGCCGCCCGTGAGCGTCACCTTGTCGGTCTCTTCATCGTAAACAATGCGCTTCGCTTCCGCATGCATCCATTCATCCACCGGGTTCTGAGCATCCGGATCGCGCTGCTGGCGAAAGCGTGCGGGAGCTCCGGTGATCGTCGCCTGACGATAGCCCTTGGGTGTAATTCTGAGTTCAAGCACGTCGCCCGTGAGGCGCATGGAGCCCTGGTCGACCACTACGGCGCCGCTGTAGACGGCAGTCTGCTTCACTTCGTCGCCGTTGAACTGGTCGGCGTGAACCTCGATCTGCTGCTCCCGGTCGGATTGCAGCGCCCAGGCGCCGGAGGCAATGCTGGCGGCGATGGCGGCGATGAGAAGCTTCTTCATGGAGAAAGACTCCGTAGATGGCCTCTGGATGAGGGAGGCGGGAAAATGGGTGTCAGGGTTAAATCAGGATTGTCCGGACTTCAGGGGGCATCGGCCGAAAGACTTTTCGGCTGGAGAATCGTAGTGACGCGGTCCCGGAGTTCAATGGTGCGGGCCACATTATCGTATATTGCACCGCCCTCAGATTCGGTCGTATTCTCGCCGCGGCGCATGAAGACGGGTTCGTTCGTCTCAAAGCGCAGCGTATCGAGCCAGGCCCTCAGGAAGTTTGTGCGGAAGTAAAGCTCGGGTTCTGTTCCCCAGGGCTCGCGGGTTACTTCAACATTTCCGGAAAATTCCACCGTCTCCATGCCGTCGTTGCTCCAGAGCTCATCGGCACGGGCGCTGGCAACGGCTTCGCCCGGGGCGAGCGACAGCACAAGCGCTTTTTCCGCATGCATGCGCTCATCGGAGAAATGCTGAAGATTCTCGGAGAAAGCCTTGTATTTGGGCTGACCCGTCTCATCGAAATCCGTGAGTGAAACATTGCGGGCAAGAAAATCCGGGCTCTTGTCGCTCGGAATGTATTTGAGGCCGGCAATTTCGGACTGCACGGAATACCAGTAGCTCAAAAGCACCAGACCGAACAGAATGACGGAACCGACGATGGCGGTGATGCGCTCGCGGAAAATGAGACGGCGGTGAGCCATGCGCTTACTCCTGAGAGAGGAACTGCTTTTCGATGAGTTCCTCCCAGCGTCCCTGGGCCTGAAGAATTTTTTCAGCGAGGTCGCGCACTGCACCCCGGCCGCCCTCATGCGGAGCGCGCCAGTGAATGTAGGGGTCAAGCTCGCTACTGCCGTCCCTGGGCGTAGCCGCAAAGCCGACAGTTCTGAGGCAGGGAAGGTCGGGAAGATCGTCGCCCATGTAGGCGCAGTTCTCCGGCCTGAGTCCGGCCGACTCAAGCATCTTTCTGAGGGTAGGGAGCTTTTTGAGCTTTCCCTGCTCAACCTTCGTCATCCCGAGTTCGTCGGCGCGGTAGGCGACGATCCCTGAAGTGCGGCCCGTGAGGATTGCAACTTCAATTCCGGCAGCCTGCAGAAGCTTGATGCCGAGGCCGTCGCGGACATGGAATTTTTTGGCGAGCTCGCCCTTGTCGGTAAAGACGAGGGAGCCGTCGGTGAGGACGCCGTCCACGTCGAGGACGACAATGCGGATTTCCTTAAGCCGGTCAAGCGTCGTCGTCATCAGATCACCTTCGCGTCCATGAGGTCGTGCATGTGCAGGGCGCCGAGAAGCTTGCCGTTGGAGTCCACCACGAGAAGCTGATTGCACTGATGCGCTTCAAGCGCCTTGACGGCGGATGCCGCAAGTTCGTCGGGGCCGATGGTGTGCGGGTTGGGCGTCATGACGTCCCGCATGATCAGATTGCGAACGTCGCCCACTTTTTCAATGAGGCGGCGCAGATCGCCTTCCGTGAAGATCCCGATCACGTGGTCGTCAGCGTCGACGACAGCCGTCATGCCGATGTGCTTCGCGGTGATTTCGCGAATGGCGTCAAGAAGTCGAATGTCCGCAGTGACGCGCGGAACCGCATCGCCCTGCCGCATGATGTCGCGGACATGAATGAGGAGTCTGCGGCCGAGCGCTCCGCCCGGATGGCTCCTCGCGAAATCTTCCTTGCTGAAGCCCTTGGCCGAAAGACAGGCAACCGCGAGGGCGTCGCCGAGCGCCAGCGTCACGGTAGTGGACGAGGTCGGCGCAAGATTGAGCGGGCAGGCTTCACGTTCGACGTGGCAGTTGATGTGCAGATCGGCGTGCTTGGCGAGCGTTGAATTCGGGTTCCCGGTCATCGCGATGAGGGTTGCTCCCTCGCGCTTCAGGATCGGGACGATCATGAGAAGCTCCTGCGTCTCGCCGGAGTAGGAGATGCCAAGCACGATGTCGTCGCTCGTGATCATGCCGAGGTCACCGTGGGCTGCTTCGCCCGCATGAACGAAAAAGGCCGGCGTGCCGGTCGACGCAAAGGTGGCGGCAAGCTTGCGGCCGATGTGGCCGGATTTTCCGACGCCGGAAACGACGAGGCGGCCGCGGCAGCCGAGGACAGCCTTCACGGCCAGGGCAAAGTCCGGCGTGTCGCCAAGACGCTTGGCTGCGGCAAGAATGGCGTCGGCTTCGTGCGCAAGGACATCGCGGCCGAGGCGGACGGCAGCTTCAGCGTCGTAATGCGTTTCGATCATGGCGGTTAAGCTCCAGAATTTAGGACAACTCTCTATTTTAAAAGAAAAACGCTCCGCCGATTCCGGCTCGTTTTGCCGGAACCGGACGGAGCGTCCGGAAATCCCTGAATTTCTTTCGTCAGGGAGTTTTCTGTAAAGATCAGTGATTAAGGATCTTCGAGAGGAACTTCTGCGCGCGTTCGGTATGGGGCTGGCTGAAGAACTGCTCAGCCGGCAGGTTCTCGATGATTTCGCCGGCGTCCATGAAGATCACGTGATCGGCAACCTTCTTGGCAAAGCCCATTTCGTGCGTGACGACCATCATCGTCATGCCTTCCTTGGCAAGGCTCACCATCACGTCGAGCACTTCGTTGATCATTTCCGGGTCAAGCGCGGAAGTCGGTTCGTCAAAGAGCATGCAGATCGGATCCATGGCGAGCGCGCGGGCGATGGCGACGCGCTGCTGCTGACCGCCCGAGAGCTGGCCGGGATACTTGTCGGCATGGGCGAGAAGGCCAACGCGGTCAAGAAGCTTGAGGCCGCGGGCAAGCGATTCCTCGCGGGAGCGGCCGAGGACCTTCATCTGCGCAAGGATCAGGTTCTCGCGAATGGAAAGGTGCGGGAAAAGCTCAAAGTGCTGGAAGACCATGCCCACGCGGCTTCTGAGCTTCGGCAGATCCGTCTTCGGGTCGCCCACGGAGACGCCGTCGACGATGATTTCGCCCTTCTGGAATGGTTCGAGCGCGTTCACGGTCTTGATGAGCGTCGACTTGCCTGAACCCGACGGGCCGCAGACGACGACGACCTCGCCTTTTTCAACGTTGACGTTGCAGTTCTTGAGAACCTGGAAGTTGCCGTACCACTTGCTGAGGTTCTTAATTTCAATCATTGCCATGAGAGGGATCCTTAAGGGTGAGCTCTTCTTCTAGTGTGTCAGCGTGTAGCGACAGCCATCTTCGCCTGCAGGCGGCGAATGAGCATTGAGAGCGAAAGCGAGACTGCAAGGTAGCAGGCAGCTGCAAAAGAGTACATCAAAACGAGCTGTCCGTCGCGCTGGGCGATCTTAACGACTGCGCCCATGAAGTCGCTGCCGCTGATGACGTAGACGAGACTGGTGTCCTGGAAAAGAATGATCGTCTGCGTGAGAAGCACCGGGAGCATGTTGCGCACAGCCTGCGGAAGAATGACGTAGCGCATCGTCTGGGCATAGGAGAGGCCGAGGCCCGTGGCGGCAAAGTACTGCCCGCGGCCGATCGACTGGATGCCCGCACGCATGATTTCCGCAAAGTATGCCGCTTCAAAGAGCACGAACGTGATGATTGCGGTCAGATTGGCGCCGATCATCACCGGATGGTCGAGGCCGAAGATGAGGCGGAGCACTTCCGGCATCAGGAGGAAGAACCAGAAGAGCACAAGGACGAGAGGCACGGCGCGCATCAGGTTGATGTAGAGGCGCGCAATGAGCGAAAGCCAGCCGATGGAGGAAAGACGGGCGAGCGCAAGGAGCGTCCCGAGCGCAAGGCCGAGAACGGCGGTGATGGCTGTGAGCTGAATGGTGTAGCCGGCGCCGGCAAGGAGGAAGTCCACCGAGCCGGAGATTGAGGAAAAATCAACGGACATGATCGGTGCTCCTTACTTGGCGGCGATGAAGCCGGGAATGAAGCTCTTCTTCTCGACCCAGGCCATGAGCTGATTCACGACGAGAGCGATGATGATGTAGAGAATCGTGGCCCACAGATAAGCGGCGAAGAAGGTGAAGGTGTTTTCACCCATTTCGTTGGCGCGCATCGTGAGTTCCGGGAGACCGATCGTCATGGCGACGGCGGTGTTCTTGACGAGGTTCATCGATTCGCTCGTGAGAGGAGGCACGATGAGGCGCATGGCCATCGGGAGCACGACCTGGACATAGGCCTGAACGGTCGTGAAGCCGAGCGCTTTTGCGGCATTGGGGAGCCCTCGCGGGAGCGATGAAATGCCGGCGCGAACCTGCTCGGCAATACGCGAGGACGTAAAGAGCCCCATGCAGATGAAGGCGGTAACGAACTGGCCGACGGCAGGATCGACTTCAATGAGCCAGTCCTTGTACCAGGGAACGAGTTCGGGGACGACGAAGTACCAGATGAAGATCTGGACGATCAGAGGAATGTTGCGGAAGAGTTCAATCCAGGCTTCGCAAAGGCCGCGGACAAATTTGTTGGGCACTGTTCGCAGCGTGCCGACGATGATGCCGATCAGAAGCGCGAGCGCAAAGGCGGCGATGGTGAGGCCGATCGTCCACCAGGCGCCGTTGAGGATGTAGACCCACCAGGGGTCCTCTGTAAGGAGGGACTGCTCAAGGAGCGAGTCCAGACTGAAATTGAGCGCCATGACGCAATCCTCTTTTTATCTCTCAGACGGTGCTTCTCAAGGGGGGCTTCCCGTTAAGCCCTCAGTCAGGTGCCTGAGGGGGAGCTCCGTCCGGGGCGGGAGTCTGTGACGTTTGAAGAAGATCCCGGATGCAACCAAAGTGCTAGCAGACCGCATCCGGGATTGAAAAAGATCAATCAGAGAAGGCAGGGCCTGATCAGATGCCCTTGTCGCTCGGGTTCTTGAAGAGCTCCTTCGTGTAGGAGTTCATCTTGAAGTTGAGATTGGTGTTCTTCGGGGGGATCGGCGACTCAAACCACTGCGTGTAGAGCTTTTCGAGTTCGCCCGACTTGATCATGTCGGTGACGGTCTTGTCGACAACAGCCTTGAACTGCGGATCGTCCTTGCGGAACATGGCGCCGTAAGGTTCGACGGAGAGCGCGGCATCCAGAATCGTGAAGTCCTGCGGATTGGGAAGGTTGGCGATCTGACCGGCGAGTAGCACGTCGTCGATGATGAAGGCGTCGGCACGCTTGTTGGCGACGAGCTGCATCGATTCCGCGAAATCCTTCGTCATGAGGTAGCGGAACTTGAGCTTGTGATCACGTTCATAAGCCTTCGTGAGCGCAACGGAGGTCGTGCCGGACGTGAGCGCAATGGTCTTGCCGTTGAGGTCGTCGATCGTCTTGATGCCGCTCGACTTCCAGACAGCTGCGGAGACCTGAATGCCGAAGTAGCTCACCGAGAAGGCAGCTTCCTGCTGGCGCTTCAGAGAATTCGTGGTCGAGCCGCATTCGATGTCGACGGTACCGTTCTGGATGAGCGGAATGCGGTTGGCAGAGGTGACTGCCTGATACTTGATGTCAAGCTTCGAAAGGCCGAGCTCCTTCTTGACGGAGTCCGCAACGCGCTGGCAGACCGTGAAGGCGTAGCCGGTGGGCTTGCCGTCGGCATTGAGGTAGGAGAAGGGAACCGAGCTTTCGCGGTAGCCGAGCGTAATGGAGCCGGTTTCCTGAACTTTCTTGAGCGTGCCCGTCAGCTCTGCCGCGCTCACGGCGGTGCTGGCGGCAAGAAGGCATGTGGCTGCGGCGATGGCTGTGCGGCGGGAAATCTTGAACATATCTGGCTCCTGATCTCTGGATGGTCTCTTGGAATGCTGCAGGTGCCGTATACGTATCGGGGCGAACCTGTAATAACTATTGAAGCAATAGCCGTGCCAAACGCGGGGAGCAGAGGAAATGGGGCACGCACAAGAAAAAATGCCCTGCATTGCGTCTGCAGGGCATTTTGTAATGCACCAATATGGTGCCTGAGCACAAATTTGGTGCAAATTATTCTTCCGCCTGGAAGACCGGGCGCCGTCCTTCAAGGAAAGCTTTGAGTGCTTCTGCCGCCTCAGGCGTAGCGCTCTGGCGGGCATAAATTTCTTCCTCGAGCCGGATGCTTCTTTCAATTTCCTCGCCGCGGGCGGCCTTGAGAACAGCTTTGGTGCCGGCTAGGGCAAGGGGCGGTAGCACGGCAAGGCGCGCCGTCTTGGCAGCGACGACATTGTCGAGGTGCTCGTCCTCAACGACGCGCGTGATGAGGCGCATCGCTTCCGCTTCATCCGCACTGATGGGCTCGGAAAGAAGAAGCTTTTCAGCGGCTTTGGGGAACCCTGCGGCAGCCGTGATGATGGCGCCGGCGCCCCAGCGCGGCGTGCGTGCGAGCGCCACCGAGGGGAGCGAGAAAAGCGCATGAGGACCTGCATAAACCAGATCGCAGTAGAGGAGCGCCGTGAAGGCCTCGCCCACGCAGGGACCGTTCACCTGAGCGATGACGGGCTTCGTGAAGGACCGGATGGCTGTGAAAAATTCTCCTGCGGCAGCTTCCGCATCTTCCGGAGCTGCAAGCATCTCCTCAAGGTCCGCGCCGGCGGAAAAGACGGAGCCCGCGCCCTTAAGCAGCACGACGCGGACTTTCGGGTCGCTCCCTGCATCATTGAGGCCCTTTGCAAGGGCGCGGAACATGTCGCACGTCAGTGCATTGCGCCGCTCCTTGCGGTCGATGGTGAGATGAAGAATCCCGTATTGAAGGGTGGTCTGAATGCTCATGATTTCTCTTGTTTCAGAAGTTGCGGAGCGTTTTGCTCCAGGCAACCGTCGGGGAAACCGCCGGAGCGGGAGCAGCTTCGTAGCCGCCTGACCGCATGAAGCTTTCCATCGGTTCGTTGCCGCGCAGAACGTAGCCCGTCATTTTATGGAAACCCTCGAGGAATGCTTCGGATTCGAGCCAGTGGAGAAGCCTGCGGGCGATGCCGAGGCGATGCATGTCGTCACGCACGCAAAGGCCGAATTCCGCTTCATCTTCGGCAAGCGCCGACCATCGTCCGCATGCGGCGATGCGCGCGGACCTGTCCCGCGATTCGGCAAGCACCCAGGCGCCGCCTGCCGACCAGTCCGGACGGCAGAGCTCTGCAATGCGCTCATCGGAAAGCGCGGCATTCGTGTGGAAGCGATAGTAGCGGGAGGTTTCCGAGAGATCCTGAATGAAGGCCTTCAGAAGCGGGAAATCGTCTTCAATAAGTGCGCGCAGATAGAGCGTTCTCCCGGAACGAAGCTCGATGGGACGCAGGAGCTCCCATTGGGCGGGCTGGAGCGCAAGATGACTGAAGCAGCGGTCGGCGGCGAGAGGCGCATCGTAAAGCGCAGCTTCAGCGTCTAGCACGAGAAGGCCTTCAGGCACCGGCACCACCGGTTCCAGGCGAAGCTCACGGAGCGCCGGAACCGCGGCGGCGAGATCCGAAAGCCGGCAGATCGCGCTGAAAAGCGTCTCCCAATTGATTTCCGGAAGGCCGCGGTAGTCGCCGAGCGCAAGAGCAGCTTTAGGCGCTCTGGCAATTCGTTCGGCCGCAAGGCGGGAAATGGGAGGGAGCCCTACGGCGCGGTCGCCGTAGAGGGAGGACGCGAGGCCTGCGCCGCCGAATTCCACGACGGGGCCGAGCACGGCGTCGAGCCTGATGGAAAGCCGAAGTTCGCGTTCAAGGGAGTGGGACGCCATTTTTTCGACCAGCACGCCTTCGGGACGGGCAAGAGGAGAAAAAACCTCAAGATTTGCGGTGAGCTTTTCCCAGGCCTGAGCCAGTTCGTCCGGGCCCGAAATGGAAAGAAAAACGAGGCCCGAGGCACTGCGGCTTCCGAGCCCTTCGCTTACGGCCTTGATGGCGACGGGCCAGCCGATTTCCTTTGCGGCATCAATTGCCTGCGCCAGCGACGTGGTGAGCTTTGCCGGGACCGGCAGAAGCCCGAGCGCACTGATGAGCTCCCGCACTTCCCGGGGCCCGAGCACGTGGCGGCCAGAATGAAGGACATGCTCAAAAAGCATGCGGATGCCGTCAAGCTCCTCTTTTTTGAGCGAGCTTCTGCCGTGCTGAGGCGGCGAGCGGCGCTCGCGGATGAGGTCCTCGCGTTCCGCAAGAAGACCGAAGGCGCGCATTGCGAGCTCTGGCGTCCGTACGGGGATGATGCGCGAATCAGGGAATGCCGCGAGCTGCCGGCGCACGACCGGCGTGCTGCGGCTCGAGATCCAGGAAACGAAGACCGGCTTATAGGTCTTCATGGCTGCGCGGGCGATTTCAGAGAGCGTCGGATCGAGCGTTGAAACCGGGCTCGGGCCGACAACCACGGCAGCGCCGTGGATTCCGGGGTCGTCAAGCACCATGCTGAGGGTTCCGGCAAAGCGTTCTCCGGGAGCGCTTGCGCCGAGGACGACGGGGTTGACGGGGATGTGCTCTTCCGGATGCGCCTTGTGGAGCGCCTGAATGGTTCGATTGGAAAGCCCCCGGATGAGGATCCCCGCGGAGTCGGCGGCATCGGCCGTGAGCGCGGCTACGCCGCTGTCGTTGGCGATGATGGCGGCAGAGCGGCCGGCCGGAAGCGTGCCCGAGGAAAAAGCTGCCGCCGCCGCGCAGAATTCCTCATAGGAGCGCACGCGCAGAGCGCCGGAAGCGGCAAGCAGCGCATCGAAGGCTCTGTTGTCGCCCGCATCCGTGCCGAAGCGGCCGGCGGCGAGTCTGTCGGCCGCATAGCCTGAACCCGGACCGGCGCGAAGCACGATGACGGGCTTTGTTTGAGAGGCTTTTCTCACGGCGCACGCAAAGGCTCGCGGGTTCCGCAGCGCCTCAACTTCAATCGCAATCACGCGGGCCGCGGCATTCGCAGAGAACCATTCAATGCACTCGGCCATGCTGATGTCGGCTTCGAGTCCGGTGTTGATGATGCCGGCAAAGCCGAGGCGCGATTCCTCTGCATGATCCATGAGCCCGGTCGCAACCATGGCCGACTGGGTGATGAGCGCAATTCCGCCCGGCTGAGGCATTCTCGGCCAGAAGCTTGCATTGATGCCCTTGGCGGGATTCAGGACGCCGATGGAATTGGGGCCGATGAGTCTTGCCCCCATCGCGCGGGCTGATTCGAGGAGCTCTTCAATTTCAAAACGGTCGGAGAGCGGACCTTCCTCCTGGGGTGCGAAGAGCACCGCTTCGGGCGGTTTGCTCGCGAGTTGCCTGAGTGCGGCGGGAAGGTGCTTTCTTCCTACGCAGAGGATGGCAAGGTCGATTTTGTCCGCCGGAATTCTGGATGCATCCGCGAAGCAGGGACGCACGCCGATGAAGCGGTACTTGGGATTTACCGCCCACAGGCGTTCGAGTCCCGTCGAAAGAAGAACGGAGCGCCAGACGTAATAGCCGCGGCTGCCCGGGTTGCTGCTCGCGCCGATAACGGCGACGGAGCGCGGGGAAAGTGCGGCGGATAGCTTTGAGCTCAACATGAATCGGCCATGCGGAAAGTGCGTGCACTCGAGAGTGTAGCCGGAGAGACCTTCCGGCAAGTGCTTGCTAAACTGCAATATAGGAGCCGGAGGATCGGTTTTTGCGAATATTTCCGGCTCTTCTCTGCTTCAAAAGCGCGCAAAGCTTCAACTCTCTGCAGGTTCTTTTCCGGAGAGCGGCCCTGCACGCGACATGCCGCTTTCAGCGGCTGAGCAGATTCCCCGGAGGTAAATGTATGAAGGTCAATGGCATCCCCACCCGCACCATTCGCGCACTCGATGACGGAACGGCCGTCGAGATCATCGATCAGACGCTTCTGCCCTATCGATTTGAAAAGCGCGTACTTTCAGACTGGCGCGACTGCGTGGAGGCGATTGATGTGATGCGCGTTCGCGGAGCCCCGCTGATCGGCATTACCGGCGCCTGGGCTGTTGTGCTTGCGACCAAGGAAAATCCTGAAAATGCCGCTCTCCTCAAGGCTGCCGAACAGATTCAGAATGTTCGCCCGACAGCGGTGAATCTTTCCTGGGCTGTGCAGCGGATGCTCGCGGCGCTTCTGCCCCGGGAGCCGTCCCTGAGGTTTGCGGCTGCCGTGAAGCTCGCAGAAGCGATGACGCAGGAAGACGTCATGCTTTCGCGCGCGATCGGCGACGCGGGCTACGGTCTGATTGCAGAGCTCTACAGAAAGCTGCGCCGGCCGGTCAACATCCTCACGCACTGCAATGCCGGGTGGCTCGCTACCGTCGACTACGGCACGGCGCTCGCGCCGATTTACTTCGCCTTTGAAAGAGGCACGCCCGTGCATGTCTGGGTAGATGAGACGCGGCCCCGCAATCAGGGGCTCCTCACGGCCTGGGAGCTCGGGCAGCAGGGCGTCCCCCATACCATCATTGCCGACAATGCCGGCGGCGAACTCATGCAGAAGGGCGCGGTCGACATGGTCATCGTCGGCGCCGACCGCATTACGCGCCGGGGCGACGTTGCCAATAAGATCGGCACCTATCTCAAGGCGCTCGCTGCCAAGGACAATGAAATTCCCTTCTATGTGGCGGCGCCTTCGCCGACGATCGATTGGAAGTTGAATGACGGCAAGCGGGAAATCCCGATTGAAAACCGCTCAGCGTCCGAAGTGCTTTCGCTTCGAGGGATTGATCGTTCGGGAGAGGTTGCCACCCTGCAGCTTGCCTCTCCCAATGAGTCGGCGGCAAACCCGGCATTCGACGTGACGCACAACCGCTTCGTCACCGGCATCATTACCGAGCGCGGCGTTTTTTCGCCCACCAACCTTGCTGCGGCCTTCCAGGATCAGATTGCAAATGCAGGACTCTGAGGAACTTGCGCTGAGGCGCGCCGTGATTGAAACGGCGCGCGAACTCAACAGCCGCGGCATCAACGTCAATAAATCCGGGAACATCTCCGCGCGCTTCCGGGACGGCTTTCTGGTTACGCCGACCGGAGTCCCGTACGAAACGCTGCTTCCCGAAGACATCGTTTTCATTGATCTTGAAAGCGGCGGATCCCAGGGCAGGAGGCTTCCGAGCTCCGAGTGGGAGATGCATGCCGAGGTGTACCGCGCGAGGACTGATGCAGGAGCCGTCGCGCACTGCCACTCGGCCTACGCTACGGCTCTGGCGTGCCAGAACATGCCGATCCCGGCTTTTCACTATATGGTGGCCGCAGCCGGCGGCGATTCAATTGATGTGGTTCCCTATGAGACCTTCGGCACGCACGCGCTTGCCGTTCGCGCAGCCGAATCGCTCCGGAAGAAGAATGCCTGCCTGCTCGAGCACCATGGATCGCTCGCGATCGGGAAAACGCTCGCGAAAGCCATTCAGCTTCTTGCCGAAGTAGAAAATCTCGCCCGGCAGTACTGTATTGTTCGTTCGCTTGGAGAACCGCGCCTCATTCCGGCTGATGAGATGGCGCAGGTCGTTCAGAAATTCAAAACGTACGGACGTCAGCCAGGAGACAAAGAGTGAAAAAGCCCATACCAGCCCCGCGCGAATGGCTGCGCTGCGACGGTACGACCGTTTCCTGCACGGAGTCGGTGCGCGTGCTCGAGGAAAACTGGCACGAAATCGCTGAGCTGCTTGCCGAAAGCTATGAGGATGCCGTTCTCCTCGGCGTCGGCAAAAAGGAATTCAAGGACGCGATGAAGCGTCTGATTGATGATCTCGAGTGCGACTGGGCCGAGAAGACTGCTCCGGTGGAGTCGCTCCCGAAAGGAAAGGCAAAATGAAGAAGCGTCTTTGCAGAGCGCTTTGCGCTGCGCTGGTTCTTCCCTTTTTTCTTGCTGCCTGCGCGCATCCGCAGCTCCTGGATATGGGGGAGAGCGACAGCCAGATTGTTGAATATCTCGGCAACCCCGACGCCCGCGTGACGCTGCCCGACGGCAGTACGCGGCTCGTTTACTCCGGCCAGGGCGCCGCGCAGGAAGTCTGGTGGCTTACGCTCGACAAGACCGGGAAGCTCGTGAGCCGCATCAATGCGCTCGATCGCGAACACTTTGCTCTCATCAAGCCGGGCGTCTCCACTGAAAAAGATGTCTGGAATCTCTTCGGCAAGTGCGCGCAGAAGTACGAGTTTGCTCTCTCAAACCAGCATGCCTGGATGTACCGCTTCAAGGATGAAGGTGCTTTCGACATGGCCTGCTGGGTGCAGTTCAACCCTGAGGGCATTGTGACGGAAGTGGGCTATACGCTTGATCCCTGGAAGGACCAGGATCACTGGCTGCTTTCGTTCTGATTTTTTCATTTCACCCGGGAGCGGCCTCAATGGACTCTGCCCTCAACCCCATCAAACATACGGCTCAGGGGCGCTGGCCCGAAATTTTCGCCGCTGCCGGGATGGATCCCGGGCACTTTGTAAAGTCAAATCGTCCATGCCCGCTTTGCGGCGGACGGGATCGCTTCAGTCTCCTCAGAGGAGAGCGCAACGAGCCCGATGGGCGCTGGTACTGCAGGGGCTGCGGGTATGGCGACGGCATTGAGCTGGTGAAGCGCTTCAGGGGAGCAACCTTTCCGCAAACGCTGCGCTGGCTGGAGGCATATCTCGGCATTGAGCATCAGCGTGAAAGCTTTCGCCCCCGTCCGGAGGGGCTTTTGGAAGCAGAAAAAACCGTTCGCAGAAGGGAGCGCAATCTCGCCTGCTGGAATGCGGCCGTACCGCTCAGGGACCTGAGCCGCGAATTGCCTCAGTGGAAGTACCTCGCTTCGCGCGGACTCGGGGCTTGCGACGCGAGCGCAATGCTCCGTGCGGAAGCGGAGGCTGAGGCCTGGGAAACGAATGAGGACGGAGAATGCCGTTCTGCCGGCAGGTTCCCCGCGCTTCTCGCGGCAGTGACGGACGGGAGCGGCGGGATCATTACGCTTCACAGAACCTTTCTGACGCCTGACGGCGGCAAGGCGCCTCTTTCGTCTCCCAAAAAGCTCGCTCCGGGCGCAATTGAGGACGGTCTCATCCGGCTCTTCCCTCCTACGGCGATTCTCTGCCTTGCCGAAGGCATCGAAACCGCGCTGTCCGTTCATGAAATGACGGGGCTCCCTGTCTGGAGCGCCATTTCGCTCACAGGCTTCAGAAAGTTCGGCGAGGTGCCCGAAGGCGTGAAGAAGATTCACATCTGCGGCGACAACGACCGTTCTTATGCCGGAGCGGCGGGGGCTTATGAATTGGCCGCCCGCATCCGCAGAAGCCGCCCGGATATCGAGGTGACGGTCCGTATTCCGCCTGAACCCGGAACGGACTGGAATGACGTTCTTCGTTCAGGCGGCAGACTGGAAATCCGCTGAAGCTTTATTTCTGCGGCGTTCGCTTCGTGAGCACTGTGGCCGAAACGCCTGCCACGATGATGATGGCGATGCCGATCGCTGTGGCGGGAGCAATGGGTTCGGCAAAGAATAGGAGACCGAGCACGGCGGCAAAGACAATGGCGGAGAACTGGAGCGCGCTCGTGAGAAGCATGTTGCCGGCGCCCCATGCGCGGGTGAGGCAAAGTTGCGCGAGGGTTGCCGTTACGCCGATGCCGAGGAGCGCCGGGAGGTCCTCGGCCCGGATCGGGTTAAGGCCGCCCGCAGTGACAAGCTGTCCGAGGAGCCCGCAGACGGTTCCGAAAAGCGTGAAGTAGAACACAATGCGCCAGTCGGGTTCGCCGATTTTGGTGAGCCCCTTGACCTGCATGTAGGCGAGCGCAGAGAAGAATCCGGAGGAAAGCCCGATCGCGGCGGCGAGTTCTTCGCCCGCATGCACTTCCGGGCGAAGCGCGAGGACAACGCCGATGAAGCCCGCTGCAATGGCAGCGAGAAGCCCGAGACTCGGACGGCGGCCGGCCCGAAGCGCAATCACGGAAACGAAGAGCGCCATATAGAGCGGGCTTGTGTAGTTGAGGGTCATGGACGTGCCGAGGGGCAGCACGCCGAGTGTCCAGAACCAGATCGTGAGGCCGAGCGTGCCGAAGAAGCTTCTCTTCATATGCGAAAAGAAGAATTGCGTCCGGAGCGTCTGCCGCTTAAGAAGCACCCAGAGCGCGATCACAATCATGCCGAAAAGCGAACGGTAAAAGACAAGCTCAAAGGTGGAGAAGTGCTCTGCGCCGAGCTTCGTGCAGACGGCCATCAGCGAAAAGAGGAAGGCTGCGGCAAGCATCCAGAGGCTTTGCATGTGAAGGTGTCCGGGCGGAGAAATGGAAGGAAATAAAGAAAAGAAAGCCCCGCAGTTTGGGCGGGGCTTCCGGCGGAGCCTCAGAAATGAGGCTCCCTGAACGAAGTCGTCAGAGAGTGATTATTGCTCTTCCTTCTTCGGTTCGCGGCGAAGCTTGATGTGAAGCTCGCGCAGCTGCTTTTCGTCAACCGTCGACGGAGCCTGCGTGAGGAGGCACTGAGCGCGCTGCGTCTTCGGGAAGGCGATGACGTCGCGGATCGAGTCGGCTTCGACCATCATGGCAACGATGCGGTCGAGACCGAAAGCGAGGCCGCCATGGGGAGGCGCACCGAACTTGAGGGCATCGAGGAGGAAGCCGAACTTCTGACGAGCCTCTTCGGGGCCGATCTTAAGCGCGGCAAAGACCTTCTCCTGAATGTCCTCGCGGTGGATACGGATCGAGCCGCCGCCGATTTCCCAGCCGTTCAGGACGCAGTCATAGGCCTTGGCGTAGCAGTGTTCCGGATCCGTGAGGAGCTTGTCCTCGTCGCCGTCGAGCGGGCAGGTGAACGGATGGTGGCAGGCAACCCAGCGGTCTTCTTCTTCTGAGTACTCGAACATCGGGAAGTTGACGACCCAGAGGGGCTTCCAGCCCGGCGTGAAGAGCTTGTGCTCCTTGCCGAATTCGGAGTGGCCGATCTTGAGACGCAGGGCGCCGAGGCTGTCCCAGACAATCTTCGCCTTGTCCGCGCCGAAGAAGACCACGTCGCCGTCCTTGGCGCCGACGCGTTCAAGGATCGCCTTGAGCTCTTCGTCGGAGAGGTTCTTCACGATCGGCGACTGGAGGCCTTCGCGGCCGCGGGCGAGTTCATTCACCTTGATGTAGGCGAGGCCCTTGGCGCCGTAGATCTTGACGAACTCGGTGTAGGTGTCGATTTCGGAGCGCGGCATGGAAGCGGCGCCCGGGACGCACATGGCGACAACCTTGCCGTTGTGGAGCGACTTGACGCCGGAGAAGACCTTGAAGGCCGAGTTGGCGACGATGTCGGTCACTTCGTGCAGACGCAGGCTGATGCGGAGATCGGGCTTGTCCGAACCGTACATCGCCATCGCGTCGTCGTAGAGCATGACGGGGAACGGATCAACGAGGTCAACGTCGATCGCTTCCTTGAAGACCGTGCGGACGAGCTTTTCCATCAGGCCGCGGATCTCGTCCATGTTGAGGAACGAGGTTTCAATATCGACCTGGGTGAATTCAGGCTGGCGGTCGGCGCGAAGGTCTTCGTCGCGGAAGCACTTGACGATCTGATAGTAGCGGTCGAAGCCGGCGATCATCAGGAGCTGCTTGAAGAGCTGCGGGGACTGCGGCAGAGCGTAGAAGCAGCCTTCCTGAACGCGGGACGGCACGAGGTAGTCGCGGGCGCCTTCAGGGGTGGAGCGCGTGAGGGCCGGCGTTTCGATGTCGATGAAGCCGTTGGCATCAAGGAACTTGCGGAAGGCCATGGCCGTGCGGTAGCGGGTGCGCAGGTTCTTCTGCATGACCGGACGGCGCAGGTCGAGCACGCGGTACGTGAGGCGGGTCGTCTCGGAGAGGTTCTCGTCGTCGAGGTGGAACGGAGGCGTGGCCGAGGCGTTGAGAATCTCAAGCTCGTGGCAGAGAACTTCGACGCCGCCCGAGATCAGGGAGTCGTTCTTCGTGCCTTCAGGACGCGCGCGGACGACGCCGACGACCTTGAGGCAGTATTCGTTGCGGCAGCGGTCGGCGGTGGCGAACACTTCCGGACGATCCGGATCGCAGACAACCTGCACGAGACCCTCGCGGTCGCGAAGATCGATGAAGATCACGCCGCCATGGTCGCGGCGACGATGGGCCCAACCGTAGAGGGTCACAGTCTGGCCGATGAAGGACTCATCAACCAAGCCAGAGTACACGGTTCGCATAAAAGCTCCCAGAGTTGCTGGCCGCAGGGCCAGCAGGGTATGAAAAAAATAGCGCGCCCCAAACCCTTTTGAGGCTGGGGAGCTGCCTTGAAATCTGTCGCGCTTGGGGGTTGTCCGGCGTTCCGTCGTTTGTAGCGGCAGCGCTCCGGGACCAAGCCGTAGCATGAGTTTAGCTCGAAAGACCGCCTCGCGAGCGCGTTTTCCCCTAACCGGCGGGCTTTTTTGCCTGATTTTCTGCTGAAGCGTCACGCTTTTCGGACGCTCTCTGGAGGGCGCCTTCAGGGGTCATGACGCCGAGTGAGACATGGAATTTAAAGGCCTGCTCGATCGTGGCAGTGGTCTTGTGGAGCTTGTCGCGCTCGACCATGATGACGTAGCCCGATGTGGGATTGGGCGCCGTCGGCACGAAAACCGTCACCATCTCCGTGGCGGAGAGCGTTTCGAGCGTCTCCTTGCCGGGAGTCGCCACGATGAAGCCGTAGGTCCAGCAGCCGGAGATCGGGAACTCAATGAGCACGACTTCCCTGAAGCTCTGCGTCCGGTCGGAGAGGACCGTTGCAAGGATCTGCTTCACGCCCGAATAGATCGGCCGCACCACGGGGATCTTGTCGAGGAGCCATTCCCAGCGCGAAACGACCCACTGCCCGAGCATGTTGGCAACAAGCACGCCGGTGATGAGGATGACGGCAGCCGCTAGAAGAAGACCGAGCCCCGGGATCTCGAAGCCGATGAGTTTTTCGGGATTGAGTTCGGGCGGCAGAAGATTAAGAACGACGTCGGACCAGCGAATGAGGCTTTCGAGAACCCAGAGCGTGATCGCGAGAGGCACCCAGAGCAGAAGGCCTGCGGAAAAGTATTTCTTGAGCATGATGCGTTGCGCGAAAAAAGCCGCGCTGCGAAGGTGGTCGCGGCACGGCTTTCTGGAGCTGCGCCGCATATTGGGAAGCTACGGCGCAGCAAAAGGATTCCCGGGGCTTATTTATCCGAATGCACGTGAGCAGCCGGAACAGCCTTGGGGCCGCTGTTGAAGTCGGTGGCAGCCCAGCCGGAGCCCTTCAACTCAAAGCCAGGGGCTGAAAGTTCCTTTCTCAGGGTGTCCTTGCCGCACTTCGGGCATTTTGTCAGGGGCTTGTCGCTCATCTTCTGCAGGAAATCCTTTTCAAACCCGCAGGAAGTGCACTTGTATGCGTAAATGGGCATGATCGCATGGTCCTCGCTAGAGGACCGAAAAAAGTTCAGTCAATCGCCACGCATTATAGGAAAGAGGACGGCAGTTGTTTTTCCTGTCGTCCTCTTCTTTGAAGCGGAGGCTGACGGACTCCGGGAAAGTTGCATGAAGGCGCCGTCCCGAAGCCTCAGATCAATCAATCCTCATCGGTGCGTTTGAAGTGGGCCGCAAGCTCTGCCTGACGGGCCGCAGGCACCGGCTGGTAGCTCGAAAGCTCCATGCTCCATGCGCCGGTGCCCTGCGTGAGGGCGTGCAGGCGCGTCGCATAGTTTTCAAGTTCAGCAAGCGGCACGAGCGCCGTCACCTCGATGTCGCCGCCCGGGAGCGCTTCGGTGTTGGTCACCTGGCCGCGGCGGCTGGCAAGGTCGCCCGCGATGTCGCCCATGTAGGCTTCAGGAGCCGTCGCCTCCACGGAGACGATGGGTTCGAGCACCTGGGGCGCAGCCTTCGCGAGCGCGTCAAGGAAGGCTTTCCGGCCGGCGGCAACGAAGGCCACTTCCTTGGAGTCGACCGGGTGGCTCTTGCCGTCGTAAACGGTGACGCGAACGTCTTCAATCGGGTAGCCCGCGACGAAGCCGGTCGCCAAAACCTCGCGCACGCCTTTTTCAACCGCCGGGATGAGGTTGTAGGGGATGACGCCGCCCTTGACCTGATCGACGAATTCGAAGCCCTTGCCGCGTTCAAGCGGTTCGACGCGCAGGTAGACCTCGCCGAACTGCCCGGCGCCGCCCGTCTGCTTCTTGTGGCGGGCATGGCCTTCCGCCGGCGCGGAAATGGTTTCGCGATAGGGGATCGAGGGAGCGGCCGTTTCAACTTCAAGCTTGAAGTTGGCGCGCATGCGGTTGAGGATCGAGCGCACGTGCATGTCGGTGAGGCCGCGGATGACGGTTTCGTTGAGGACCGCATCGTGCTCGACCGACATCGTCGGGTCTTCGCTCTGCATCTTCGCGAGCACTTCGTTCATGCGGCTTTCGTCGCCCCGGCGTGCCGGACGAATGGCAAGACCGTACATCGGGCGCGGGAAGTTGATGGGACGCATGCGGACGCCGCCGTCCATCGGATCGCCGTGAATGACGGAGCCGTACTGAAGTTCATCGATCTTGGCGAGAGCGCCGATGTCGCCCGGCGAAAGGAGGTCCGTTTCCTGGGTGTTCTTGCCCTGCAGAATGAGCGGACGCGTCGCCTTGATCGGCTTCTTGCTGTCGTCGACGTAAAGGACGGAGTCTCTTCTGATCGTGCCCTGATGCACGCGGAAGACGCCGATCTTGCCGATGAAGGGGTCGTTCACGATCTTGAAGACCTGAGCAATGACCGGAAGGTTCTTGTCCGGATAGGTGCGGAAGGGCGACCCGTCCTTCTTCTGGAAGAGCGCCTCATTGGCTTCGCCGGGATGCGGCAGGTGGCGGATGATCACCTTCATGAAGTCGCGGATGCCGATGAGGTTCTTCGCCGAAGTGAAGCAGACCGGGATGACGTGATCTTCGCGGAGCGCCTTGGTGACGAGCGGGTGCAGAAGCCTCGGGTCGACGTGGCCTTCCTCGAGGTAGCGCTCGAGCATTTCATCGTCCTCTTCGACCACGCGTTCGATGAAGGCGCGGTGAACGTCCTCAACGGTCATGATGTCGCTGTCGCCGTCCTCGCGGTCGAAGCAGTCGATGACGTGCGTGCGGTTGCGCGTCGGGAGATTGATGGGCAGCACGCCCGGTCCCCACGTTTCGCGCAGCTCCTCGAGGCACTTTTCAAGATCGGCATCCGGGAGGTCGAACTTGTTGATGACGATCATGCGGCAGAGTCCGCGCTCCTTGGCCGCTTCCATCATCCGGCGCGTGAGAAGCTCCGGGCCGCGCGTCGGGTCGATCACAGCGCAGACCGATTTCACGGCGTCGAGTGCGGAAAGGTCCTGCCCGAGATAGTCAGGGTAGCCCGGGGTGTCAAGGATGTGAATGCGGACAGGCGTAAGGTCCGCCATGGCCGTATCCACGTGCGCAACCGCGAGGCGGATTGAGTGACCGACCTCTTTTTCGAGTGCGTCGTTGTCGCACATCGTGTTGCCGCGTTCAACGCTGCCGAGCTCCGGAATCATGCCGGAGCGGTAGAGCATGGCCTCGATCAGAGAGGTTTTGCCGCAGGAACCGTGGCCGACCAAAGCGAGGGTGCGCAGATTCTCGGTGGAATAGTTGCTCATGGCTGATCCTTTATTTTCAGGAAAGATTCAGACCATTCTGCACTTTCATGCCGGGAAATCGGAGAAAAGCTGAAGGGGGCTTGATCAAAAGCGCAAGGCAGAATCAAGCTGTGGCCGCGAGTCCGCGATTGTGTGATACTTAAGAGTTCCCGGTCCGTCGTCAGAGGCTCTGAAGTTCCTCAGGCGAACGGACAATCAGCTGGTATCCCACGCCGCGCACGCTTTCAATGGCGAGCGCCTTGCCTACAACGGCGCTCAGCTTGTGGCGGATTGAGGAAACATGCACGTCAATGGCGCGGTCGTATGGTCCCATCGACCGTCCGAGCACCTTCGGATAAATTTCCTCCTTGGAAACCGGGCCGCCCGCATTGCGGGCAAGCAGCTCAAAGAGCGAAAACTCGGTGGTGGTGAGCTCCACCGGTCTGTTGCTGGCCTTGGCCACGCGCTCCGCGGGGTTGACGACAATCGGGCCGACGACAATGGGCGTTGCCGTCGCTCTGGCGCTCGAGGTGCGGCGCAGGATGCCGCCGATGTGCGAATAAAGGTCCCGGGGCGGACAGGGCTTGACGACGGCATCGTCAGCACCCGCTTTCCTGATCGCTTCTGCGTTTTCTTCCGTATTGGCAAGCATGAGGACCGGCGCGTCGGAGCGGAGCCTGAGCGCCGCGAGCATGCCTTCCCTGGTCATGCCGGGCAGGACTTCGTCACAGATGATCAGATCGAGCGCTTCATTTTCGACAGCGTTAAGCCCGGCTTCGACGGTATGCGCAGGAAGCGCATGAAAGCCCTCGAGACGAAGGTAGTCGACAAGCAGCGTGCACCGTTCGGCGTCGGTGTCGATGATCAGAATGCGGCGAGGATTTTTAAACATGTGCCTGCTGATGCTAAACAAAGGTTCCACCTATCTTAACAAACCTTCGCGGCTAAATACGGTTGACGAAAGCATTGGGCAGACATCGACTTAGAAAGCGCTTAGGCCTGAATGAGGCTTCTCTGAAGCTGCAAAAAGTGCTAACCGGAAAGTTTTGAAATGTGCGGCTTTTGCCGCTTCCGAGCGCCTGTTTCAGCAGACAATTGCCTCAATGAAAAGCATTCCTATCGGAGAATAAAAAATGCATGCAGGTCTGCGGCCTCTCTCACTTGCTGCCGCGCTCTGTTTCGGACTCGCCGGATGTGCGGTTGAGCATCCGGATCTGGATCGAATGACGGCGGATGTGACGCCGGGGAATTGGCAGCGGTCCTCCCTGCCGACGGGCAGCATTGCTGCCTGGGACAATTTCTGGGCGCGCTGGCAGGATCCGGTTCTTACTTCACTTCTCGAGAAAGCGTTCGAAGCCAATCCGGATATCGCAACGGCTGCGGCAAATCTGCGTTCGGCTGAAGCGAGCATCACTTCCGCCAATGCGGCGCTCTGGCCGACGGCTTCGCTGGGTGCGAATGCCGGGAAGAACCGTTCCGGCGGAACGACGCGCGACTCATATTCGCTCGAGGGTTCGGGCGGGCTCGCGCTCAATCTCGCCGGATCTGAATTCTGGAAGGCGGATGCGGCTGAGCTTTCTGCGGCCGCCTCGCGCTATTCGCTCGAGGATGTCCGCGCGGCAACGGCGGCTGCCGTTGCCGAAGCCTACGTCAATCTGCGCGCTGCGCAGGCCCAGCTCGAAGTCGTCAAGAAGTCGCTTGCCAATTACATGGAAACTGCGGAAACCTCCCGCTGGCAGTTCGAGGCCGGAACGGGTGCTGCATCGGAAGCTGAGGACGCCATGGTGCAGCTTGCTTCCGCACGCGCCCGCATCCCGACTTTGGAAGGGAGCATCTTCGAATACCGGAATGCGCTGATGCGGCTTACCGCTACGCCGGTTGAAAATCTCGAGCTCGGAGACTCCGGCGTCATCCCGCTGCCGCCCGAGGATGCCGCGGTTGCGATTCCTGCCGAAACGATTGCCAACCGACCGGATGTGCGTGCGGCGCGGCTCAATGTCGAGGCTGCGGTCATGCAGCTTAAAAGCGCAAAGAGCAATTTCTTCCCATCCCTCAATCTCTCGGGCAACATCGGGACGACGGCAGCCACGGTGAGTGCTCTGGGGACTGCAGGCACGGGTGTGGCGGGACTCGCCGCAGCGCTCTCGCTGCCTGTTCTCAACTGGGGGTCGCTGATTGCCGGGGAAGAAAGCGCGGCGGCAGACGTGGACAGAAATGTGGCTGCCTACCGGTCAACCCTCCTCGCGGCGCTTGAAGAAACCGACAATGCGATCGCATCGATCGCCAATGCGGAGCGCCGCCGCACGGACCTCTCCCGTGCCGTTGAGCATGCGAGGTCTGCCGAAATGCTCGCCCGCCAGGAATATGAAGCCGGAATCGGCGACTACACGATGCTCCTTTCGACGCAGCGTTCGCTCCTTTCCGCAGAGGAATCCGAATTAAGCAATCGCGCGGATCGCGCCGCGGGCTATATCCGTCTTTACCGCGCGCTCGGAGGCGCCTGGGCAGTGGATGCTGCCCGGGGAGCCGGCACTCAGAAGAATTAAGAACAATAAGGAAATTTGGTCATGACAGACGAAAAGAAGACGCCTCAGACGCCTGAATCCGTGAAGGAACTCCTGGGCGAAGTGCATAAGCCCTGGTACGTCCGCGCGATTCCCTGGGTTCTCGTGATTGCGCTCGCCGGCGGGGGCGCCTGGTACTGGCAGCAGAACCGGGCGGCCGGCAGCAAGGTGCAGTATGTGACTCAGCCGGTGACCAAGGGCGAGATCCGCGTGACGGTGACGGCGGACGGCACGCTCAACCCGACGCGTACGGTGACGCTCGGCTCCGAACTCTCCGGAATCGTGCGCAAGGTCAATGTCGACGTGAATGACGAAATTCACGCGAACGACGTGCTCATTGAGCTCGATACCCGCAACCTCGAATCCAAGGTGGCAAGCGCCCGGGCGGCGCTTGCGAGCGCCAACGCAAAGCTTGCGGAAAGCCAGGCGACGCTTCGCGAAGCCGAGGTGAAGGATAAGCGTCTGAAGGAGCTCAACAAGCTCTCGGGCGGCAAGATGCCTTCGAGGACCGAGCTTGATCAGCAGGCGGCGGCGGTGGCAACTGCCAAGGCTGCCGTTGAGGTTGCCCGCGCTTCGATTGTGGATGCGGAGGCCTCTCTCAGTCAGGCAGAGACGGATCTCTCAAAGGCCATGATCCGCTCGCCCATTGAGGGCGTGGTTCTCGCGCGCTCGGTGGAGCCCGGCTACGCCGTGGCGGCAAGCCTGCAGGCAGTGGAACTGCTTACGCTCGCTACCGACCTCACCAAGCTTGAGCTTCAGGTGAAGGTGGACGAAGCCGATATCGGCAGCGTCAAGTCCGGGCAGCGCGCCTACTTTACGGTGAGCGCTTATCCGGACAAGCGCTTCCCAGCCACTCTGCGCAAGGTGGCCTTCGGCGCCACGACGACGGAAAACGTCGTTACCTACACCACCTATCTGGATGTGGAGAACGCAGATCTCCAGCTTCGTCCCGGGATGACGGCGTCGGCGACCATTTCCACGGCGCAGCGCCAGAATGTGCTTCTTGTGCCTAATTCCGCCCTGAGGTTCGTGCCGCGCGAAACTGCTCAGAAGGAATCCTCAAGCGCCCGTTCAACCTTCATGCCCGGCCCGCCCCGTCATTCGGGCGCGCAGAAGTCCGCCCGCGAGGACTCCTCTCAGGGGCAGGCTGAACGCGTGCGCACGGTTTATGTGCTCAAGGACGGAGTCCCGCAGCCCGTGACCGTCCGCACCGGACTCACGGACGGTGCGCATACGGAAATTCTCTCCGGAAAAATCAATGAAAAGGATGCGGTTGTGGTTGACCAGCAGCGCGCTCAGAAATCCTGATGGTCCGGACGGGGAGTTGATGAATGACGGATATCCCGCTTATTGAATTCCGCAGCATCGGGAAGCGCTACGGCACCGGGGAGGCGGCTTTTACAGCGCTTCACAGCATTGATCTCACGATCCATGAGGGCGAATTCGTCGCCATCATGGGACCGTCGGGGTCGGGCAAATCCACGGCCATGAACATCATCGGCGCGCTCGACAGACCCTCCTGGGGGGAATATCTCTTCGAGGGCGTGCATGTGGAGAATCTCAGCAACGACGAGCGCGCGATGCTTCGCCGCCGCTATATCGGGTTTGTTTTTCAGGGCTTCAATCTTCTGCCGAGAACGACGGCGCTTGAGAATGTCGAGCTGCCGCTGCTTTACCGGGGCCTGAAGGGGGCTGAGCGCCGGAAGCTCGCCTTCGCGGCGCTCGAGCGCGTGGGGCTTGCCGACTGGGCGCACCACACGCCGGCAGAGCTTTCGGGCGGCCAGCAGCAGCGCGTCGCCATCGCCCGCGCAATCGTCATTAAGCCCAAGCTTCTCCTTGCGGACGAGCCGACGGGGTCGCTCGACAGCGCCCGAAGCATTGAGATCATGAAGCTCCTGACGGACCTTAATCAAACGGACGGCATTACGGTTTCGCTCGTGACGCATGAGCCCGACATGGCGAAGTTTGCGCGCAGGCACATCATCTTCAAGGACGGGCACCTCGTGCGCGACGACCGGGGACTCCCGGGCGCAGGAACGCAGACGCTCGCAAGGGAAGACGGAGGGGAAGCATGATCTGGAATGCATTTCTTCTTGCCGTACGGCAGATCTGGCGCAATCCGATGAGAAGCCTTCTCACGGTGCTCGGCGTCGTGATCGGCGTCGCAGCCGTCATTACGATGGTGACGATCGGTAATGGCGCAAGCGAGGCGATCCGCTCGGAAATTGAATCCTTCGGCAACAACCAGCTGATGCTGCGCCCCGGCATGCGCCTTGGCCCCGGACAAAGGATCGGCGCTCCCTCCTTCAAGATGGAGGATGTGACGGCGCTTCAGACGCAGCTCGCGGGCGTCGTAGCCGTGGCGCCTCAGGTCAGCAAGAGCGTCACGCTGGTTGCAAACGGCCGCAACTGGCAGACCGGCATTACGGGAACGACGTCGAACTACTTCACGATCGACAACCGCACCTTTGCGGACGGGCGTGATTTCGAAGAGTCCGAGGAAATGGCGGGCTCTGCCGTCTGCGTGATCGGCTCCACGATTGCCAATGAACTTTTCGGGCGCACTGACGGCGTGGTGGGCGAACTCATTCGGACCGGGAGCTTTTCCTGCCGCGTGATCGGACTTCTCGCCACCAAGGGTTCCGCTGCCATGGGGGGAGACCAGGACGACGTCGTCATCATGCCGATCAAGACCGTGCAGCGCCGGCTGATCGGCGACACGCGCGTTTCCTCGCTTCTGATCCTGATGGATGGCAATTCCGACCGCGAGCGCTTGAAGCAGGCGGTGAAGGATCTGATGCGCGAGCGGCGTTCGCTTTCTGCGGGCGACGACGACAACTTCCAGATCATGGATACCGCGGAAATCGCTGAAAAGGTAGCCTCAACCACCGGCATCATGACGACGCTTCTCGCGGCGGTTGCCGGCGTAAGCCTCCTCGTCGGCGGCATCGGCATCATGAACATCATGCTCGTCTCCGTGACGGAGCGCACGCGCGAGATCGGCATTCGCCTCGCCATCGGCGCGCTTGGCAGGGAAGTGCTCATGCAGTTCCTGATTGAGGCGCTGATGCTCGGGTGCCTTGGAGGGCTTCTCGGCATGGCGGTTGCATTCGGTGCTTCCTATGTGTTCTGCGCCTGGATGGATGTGCCTTTTGCGGTTGATCCCTTCATCAATCTGCTCGCTTTCTCGGTTTCGGCGCTCACCGGCATCGTCTTCGGCTTCTTCCCGGCGAGAAGAGCGGCAAGACTCGATCCGATCGAAGCTGTGCGTCATGAGTGAGTGATGCGGGCTTCCCAGCCTCCTTCAAAGAGAAGGCCTCCGGGAATGTCTTTCCGGAGGCCTTTCTGCTGTGTGCCCGGCATGGGCGATTTCTATAGGGTGAAAGTCCTGATGAGCAGGAGGTAGTGCCACGCTCACAGCCAGAGGCAAGGGTGTCCGTCGCGAGGCGGAATCTGAAAGAAGCCCGAGGCAAACCACTGACCTGACGTACAGAAACTTCATCAGGCGCATGAGAGGGGATAAGTCTGCAACAGAAGACAAGGTCCAACAACTACCCGGACCTCCCGGCGTAAATGAAGCAGGTGCATGGTGGGAAAGAAATCGTTCTTACCCGGGGAGGCCTCACGGACGCGGTTTACCGCCGCGGAGTAAAGCTTGCCGTGAGGAGTCAGCCGAGGTCGTAGCAGGCACGCTGGAGGGCGAGCTGAAGGACCGAACTTAGTATGGATATTGATTCCGGAGGACCCGAAGGAAACAACCCTAGAAAACATAAGACCCTGCCCGCGAGCAATTAGGAACGGAAGTCCGAACGGCCGTGCAAGCAGGAGGGTGCCGGAAGGGATTCACGGAAAGACGTGAATTCCACAGCCGGCTATAACCAGCATAACGTTTGCTAAATAAGGCCATTAATTAACTCGTGGACCTCGTCAAGTTTCCATCGCCAACGGAAAGGTACGGGGTCTACGTTGGTTTCTTCGATCCATTTTGCAATGTGATCTCTCAGCTCCTCCTTCGAATTGACACGAAGACCGCGCAAGCTTTGGCGTGCCATCTTACTGAAGAAGGCCTCAATGAGATTGAGCCACGATGCATGCTTCGGTGTGAAGATGAACTGAAAGCGGCCTTTCCTCGTGTCAAGGTAAGCTCGTGTCTCTTTCGACGTGTGGATCGAATGATTGTCCAACACAATGAAGATCTTGCATTCCTTGGCATACGTTTCATCAATCATTTTGAGGAAGTCGACAAAGTCTGAGCTCTTGTGACGTTCTCGGATCAGACTGTGTACTTTGCCCGTGATCAGATCGATGCCGGCAAGCAGAGAAAGCGTTCCGTGGCGGCGATATTCGTAGTCACGACGCGTGAAACCCTTCCCGGGTTGCGGCGACCGATCAGGATGAATGTTCCCAATAGCTTGAATTCCCGGCTTCTCGTCATAAGAAATATAGACGGTGCCGTTCGGTTGCGATGACCCCTCAAGCGTGTCGATGAAGCGAAGGGCAATCTCTACGCGCTTGTAGAGAAGAAGGACTTCCTGCGCTTTAGCTTCAAAATCAGGGTCCTTTTTCTCAAGGTAATAGCGGATATGGTGCGGCTTGATCTCTCCTTCTTCGAGAATTGTCCAGATCGTAGACTTGGAGGTTTTTCGGCTCTTCGGAAATTAGCGGGCAAGTGATGCCTAAAGGGAGGTAGCGCCATTCCACAACTGAGTTTCCCGAATCGC
>CAKQON010000003.1 GCA_934255515.1 uncultured Sutterella sp. | reverse complement strand
GCCGGAAACGCTCCTCAGTAATCGCTTGAAAGTTTCTACTTCTTTAGTAGAGGTTGCCCGCTAATTTCCGAAGAACCTTTTTTCTTAAAGTTTTTCGACAAAAACAGCGAGGATGCATCCTGCTGCAAAGAGCAGGGAAAAGATGCCTTCGAGCTTTACGCAGCCGAACATCACTGCATTTAGTGCTTCGTGTTCTTTCTGAGCAAGATTTTTTGCAATGGAAACGGCCAGAGGAAGGGTTGCGAAGGCGATCAGAATCGGCCAATGAGAGGCGCTGTTGACACCCATAGTGACAAGGGCGGCATAAGGCACAAGCATCAGGCAGTGAAATAACTTCAGGAAACCAGGCTTGCCGATGACGACAGCCAGGGTATTGCGTCCAATACTGGCGTCGTGCTCATAGTCGCGGAAATTATTGACTGCAAGAACGCCGGAAGCAATGCTGCCGAGAGCGAGACCAAGGAGGCATGCATTGATCGATATGCAGCCTGTCTGAAGGAAATAGGTGCCGCAGACAGCAGTCAGGCCGAAAAATACAAGGACGACAAGCTCTCCAAAAGGCGTGTAAGCAATGGGCTTCGGGCCGCCCATATATGAGTAGGCTGCGATAAGCGAAGCCAGACCGATCAAAAGAAAAATCCACCCGCCGATCCAGATGAGCACAGCGGTATTGATGAGCGCTAAAAGCGCCCCGATTCTGATCGCAATACGAGCTGTTGGGAGGCTGATCCATCCCATGGTGGTTGCTCTCGGGAGGCCCCTGCGATTTCCTCTTTCGGCGTTTCTTTCCGCATATCCCAGGTCATTTTCCATGTTGGAAACAGCTTGCATCAGGATGGCAATGGAAATAGTGAAGAGCGCGGTAAGAGGTGCAAAGGTCTTGGTTTCACTCCAGGCAAGCGCCAGAGAAGCAATCACCGGGGAGACTGCTATCAGCCAGGTTTTCGGGCGTGTGAAGGCAAGCCAGGAACGAATCAGTCCAGGATTTTCGGGGGCAGTAAGGGTCATTCTGTGTTTAAAGGGCGTATTTCACCATCGGACAGGCCGTGAGTGCACGGTACATGTCGTCAAGCTGTTCTCTCGATCTCGCTGTAACCGTTACCGTCACGCACTGATATTTGCGGGTTCTCGACCAAGTGACGGCAACGTTTTTTTCGTCGAAGTCTTCGAAGTGTGATTTCGTAATCCCAATGATTTCTTTAGGGAAAGATGGTGATGCATCGCCCATGACCTTAATCGGAAATTCCATTGGGAATTTCATGAGCGCCTCGGACTGCTCCACGGCCTCTTTGAGCTGTTCGGATTCCTTGTCCTGAACGACTTCAGAATCCATGGTTACAACATCCTTTTTTTCCGTTTCAGTCATTTTCTTTACTCAAAGAAATAAAACATAAGGGTGCCTCTACGCATCAGGGATGCAGAACATCCTGGGCAAGCGCAATACGGAGAGTATCGCGGAATCTTGCCCAGAAACCTCCGAGAGGAACATTTTCCGCCGCTGCGAGCGGGGCGTTTGCAATTTCGCGGCCGTCAGCATAAATCTTCACTTCCGCGATGAGGTCCCCTTGTGCAACAGGTGCCACAAGGGGAGAAGAATAGCTCACGCGGATATCAAATGCGTTTGAGCCGTTGCTGATCATCTGTTCTCTGGGAAGCGTTGCAAACAAATCCTCATTGAGTACTGCCGCCACTTTGCGTGCGCTCCCCTTGAATACGGGAATCTGCGCAACGATGGTTCCCTTGTCGTAAATTCGGAGCGTTTCATAGTCGCGCCATGCCCTGAGAAAAAGGGCGGAGAGGCGATCCCGCAGGGCTTTTTGATCCGGTGCGTTGAGTTCTACGGCAAGAAGCCTGCGGATGCGATTTCCAGAGTTTCTAGGATTCTCCGAAAGCACGACGGCGCAGGCATTTTTCTCGTCAGGAGCAATAAAAATCCCTGAGATTGCAGGACTATGAATAAGCAGAAAGTTGGATGTGGTCTGAGGCGGCAGACCGGTTGCCGTAAAACGCTGCTGAGCTGCCCAGATTCGAGAAATAGAAAAATCCCGGAAAAGCGCCAGTGCCAGATGCGATATATCTTCTGCAGAAGATGTGCAGGGCTCTGAATTCGTGCAGGGATATGAAAACTGAGAGGATGTCATGCCAAGTTTTTCTGCACTCTCTCGCATGCGCCGGGTAAATTCTGCTTGGGTGAGCCCGAGGGCTGGCGCAATTGCCTCTACAGCATCTGGGGAGCCGTTCATCAGCGCAATCTGAAGGATCGTTGCGAATTCGACCGTTTGGGGCGATTCGGCAGCATCTTTTCTATTTTGCACTTTGCCTAACCAGGGATTGGGCACGTTATCAAAAAGATCGAATGCAGTGTTTTTAGCGATATCAAGCGCTGTATAGACTGCCATCAGAGGCAGCATAGGTTCAGCAGAAACCGGCGCGGCTGGAGCTTCCTCAAGTATGGTCTGATTGCTTTCAAGATCAACGAGCAGCGTTGCGGCCTGCGTGGATTGAAAAGTAAAGAACGCCGCAAGTGCAACCAGTGCGGATGTGAATCTGGGGAACAACCGGGGCATGCGTGATAAGAGATATCTGGAGAAGAATGATCGGCGGGTGTCGCCGGCAGATGGTTGTGTCAAAATGGAGCGCTTCAACGCCTTGATTGATCTTAGCCAAGCTATTGCAGAGCGTCTATGTCCAAAAATTCTTTCCTCGATGCATTAACAGACTCGCTTCCCGCTTCGATGGAGGTGATATGGCGGCAGGAAACAGGATCTACTAATGATGACCTGAAGGCGGCGGCGCGGCAAAATGCTTTTACTCATCCAGTGCTGCTTACAGTGGAGCGCCAGAATGCAGGTCGGGGCACGCACGGTCGAGGCTGGCGGATGGCAGAGCTTGCAATGATTTTTTCGCTGGGGCTGCCGCTCAGGAAAGGATTGCTGAGCGCTCCGCCCGGCATTCTTTCTATTGCGGCGGCGATGTCCATCGCTCAATCTGCTTCGATGGCGTCCACTGAAAAGGTTCTGGTTAAATGGCCGAATGACATCTGGACTGCCGGAGGAAAAGCAGGAGGCATTCTTATCGAAACTGTGGGAGATGCAGGCGGGGATCGCAGCGTCGTGATCGGAGCCGGCTTGAATCTGAGTATTGCTCCGGGAGGCGTGACAACTGCCGGATGGCCTATCCGGGCTATTTCGACGCGCGTCAGCATGAATGACCCGACAATGCGTGGAGAGCTTCTTGGGCTGATCGTCTCAGATCTGCTTCACACATTTAATGCAATTGAAAAATCTAATGATTTTTCGGAAATTGTTGATCAATGGCCGCTCTACGATGCTTTCTACGGAAAATCGGTTGCCTGGCGCACGCTTGATAAACCCGACGTACCGCTTGAAGGCATGGACAAGGGAATTGATGCTTTTGGCCGGCTTATTCTGCAGGGGCGGCGCGGCGAACAGTCGGAACTATCCGGTGAATTGGTTTCTCTGCTCGGGAATTCTCATGGGGAGTGATGAAGGTGAAGACTCTTCTGATTGATCTGGGAAATACGGCGCTCAAATGGGCGCTTCTCGGTGATGAGCGCACTCCTCATACAGTGGTTCACCGCGGGCAGAGCGGCTTCAAGGAACGGCTCTATTCAGACTGGCTGGAACTGGCGCCGGACCGCGTTATCGGCTGTACGGTTGCCGCGCCTGAGCTCGCATTTTCAGCGACTAAGTTCTTTAATGATCACGATATTTCCTGGAACTGGGTTCGCTCACAAAACGCATTTGTAAGCGATGATCTCACGCTGAGAAATGCATACAGTGCCCCCGGGAAGCTTGGAGCTGACCGATGGTGCGCTGCGCTGGGCGCCATAGATGCAGCCCCCGGACAGTCTCTTTTGGTCGTGCAGATGGGGACCGCCACGACAGTAGATGCTGTGCTTTGCGAAGCAGAGGGGCAATATGCATTTCTGGGCGGGCGCATTGCTCCGGGACCTACGATGATGAAAAAGTGCCTGGAGGATGGTATTCCGCTTCTGCAAGGAGAGCTCGGTGAGTGGCGGGATTTTCCTCAGAACACGCGGAATGCAATTGCCACAGGCATCATGGATGCGCAGGCCGGCCTCGTGAGGCTTGGTTATGAGGAACTGGTAAAACGAAGCGGAACTGCGCGCGTGGTGCTTGCCGGAGGTGCCGCGCGCTTCATCGAGCCGAGGCTCAGAGGGCTTGTACCGGATCTGATGCTTCAGCACAACCTGGTGCTGCTTGGTCTGGCTGCTCAGGCGCGGCACCGACCGAGAAAGGCAGACATGCTATGAGAGTGCTTGCAGTCATCCTTGTGTTCGTCGCTGCTGGCTTCACAGCTCTTCTCGTAATGAACAGCGACGAGAAAGTTCAGAGAACGGTCCCGGCGTCATCAAGCGCCGCTGTAGATGGCGTCACGCTTGCGCAGCCCGTTACTGTAGCCGCGTCTGAAAGCGTTCAGGCGGAAGGGTCTTCCGGGACAGACAAAGAGGCAGGAGAACTTATTCCAAGAGCTATTCCGCTATTTGAAACGGCAGAGTCAAAACTACCGCCTCCCGAAGATTCCGCCTGCCTGAAATTTGGGCCAATCCCGGAGAAAAACCTCAAAAAATTAAGAAATTCCCTCGAACGCATAGGCTGGATGGACAGAGTTCAAATTAAGTCCGCGGATCTTGCCGAGCGCATTGTGTATGCAGGTCCTTACAGCACGGAAGCAAAGGCCGCAAAAGCGCTTGAAAAGCTCATCCAGGAAGGACTCCGGAATGGAAAGCTTTTTGCGCTTGATGAGAAAGGCTGGGGAATTGAGATTGCCCGGACGCCGGAGAGACTTCAGGCTGAAAACTGGGCCCGAGAAGTTGCAAAGGCCTGGGCGCTCAAAAATGTCATCGTAATGGAGCGCAATTCACGTAAAGGCTATGTGGAGCTTGTCTTTCCTAATATCTCTCAGGATGAAAACAAGCTCCTCATAAAAACCTTTAAAGGCCGTGAAGGCGGCAGATTTTCCGCTTGTCAGCCCTGAAGGCTCGGCATCTGGAAACGGCCTTCAACTTCAGAAAAGCGCTTGGCAAGCCTGGGGAGCAGTTCCAAAGCTTCTTCGCGGCGCTTCTGAAAAATCTCTGCGGCAACCGGGCGTTGACGCGGTCCCCAGGGACATTCCGGGAACCTGCCGTCATCCTTCCAGCGGGCAATGAGGTGCCAGTGCAGATGTGGAACCATATTGCCGAACTGCGCCCAGTTCATTTTGTCGGGAGCCAGTGCCGCAATCATCTCGTCCTCTGCGGCATCCAGCAGGGCGCGCAGCTCTGTTTTGAGTGCCGGGCTGAGCATGCTCATCTCTGCCACGTGATCGCAAGCGACGATGCGGATGTATGCCGGGAAATCCTCGTTGCCGGCATCAATCGCATAAAAGTGACGCCCTCTCCAGAATTCCCCAGCGGGCTTTTCGCTGCAAAGTGGACAATTCATGAGAAATCTCCTGAAAAATCAGTCAGCAAGCCTGAGCGTACCTTCCTCGTCCTCAACGATTCGGTAGTCCCACTTTTTTCGGCCCGACATGTCTTCAAGCCATGCTGCGATGGGTTCCCCCAGTTCGTCGAGCATGTAGTTGATGTAGTTTTCCGCCTCAAAAGGCGTGGCGAAGTTGTCTTCTTCGCCATCGCTCCAGCGAACAATGACCTGAGTAACGCAGTCCCGGCGCATTGGATCAGTCCTTCTGCGGAACTGCCGCGACAATGTCAGCGAGCGCTTCAGTCAGCTTTCTCACATAGTCGAGAGGAAGAGACTCATTCGGGGCGTGAGCATTTTCCTCGGCACCAAGCACCCCCAGATTCAGGAATGAGGCATTCGGGAATGCAGAGGAGAAGTCCTTCATCGTGCCGATCGTTGCGCCTTCAAAGCAATATTCAAAATCGTTCCCCCATAGCGCTTTACTTGCAGCGTGCGTCGCCTCCTCAAGCCAGGGGGCAAGCGCCGGAGCTTCAAACCCGCCTTCCGCCCGGCAATCCCAGATGGTGACGCGGGCATGCGACGGCACATTTTCAGTGACCGCGGCGACAGCGGCTTTAAGCGCCGCCTGGGGATCAACACGGGGAGGAATGCGGAAGGAGAGCGCCAGGCTCGTGGAGGCTCGCAGGAGCGCGCTTGCCTCGGAGGTGGAAGGGAGACCATCTGCGCCGAGAATGGACAGGGTCGGCTCCCACGTATTCCTGAGAATGGCCTGAACGGGATCTGATGAACGCGGTTCCGTATTGCCGGCAAAGGGGAATTTGATGACATCTTTGCCGAGAATCGCGGCGCATCTTTCAATGGCCTTTTTATGTTCCTCAGGCAGAGAAACCTGAAATTCAGGGAGGAGCACCCGCCCGGTTCTCGGATCTTCCAGGCGATCAAGAAGTTCGCGCATAACCGCAAAGGAACTCGGAACAATGCCGCTGGCAATGCCGGAGTGTACGGGGTGCGTGAGAACTTCCACCTTGAGCTTGAAGCCGACGACGCCGCGAAGGCTGCTCGTCAGCCAGAGACGATGGTGGTCGCAGATTCCGAGGTCAAGAATCGCGAGGACGCAGGGGTTGCCGCAGCGAGGCGCTATTTCATGCAGGTAGGCGCCAAGATCCTTGGACCCTGATTCCTCGTCGGTTTCAAAAAAGCCTACGATGCGCGGATGAGCAGTTCCTGCCGCTTCAAGTGCCTGAATAGCTGTAAGAGCGGTGTAGAAGCTGTAGCCGTCGTCTGCAGAGCCTCTGCCGTAAAGACGATCGTTCTTGACGACCGGCAGCCACGGGCCGAGTCCTTCGGACCAGCCGATGGTTTCAGGCTGCTTGTCGAAGTGACCGTAAAAAAAGACGGGACGGCCGGCATGCCCGTTGGTAGCAGGCAGGTCAATGAAGAGTGCTGGGGTAACACCGGGCTTCGAGAGGATTTCGAAGGTTCCTGTCGGAAAGCGTTTTTTGCCCCATTGAGCGGCGTCCTTCACAGCTTCCAGAAGAAAACCATGCTTTTCCCATTCAGCATCAAAGGCAGAACTTTTGGAAGGGATGCGAATGAAAGCCTTCATGGCATCAAGGGTTTCGCCTGCCCAGGCGTGGTGAATATATTCCTTAAGCGTCATCATTTTTTCTATGCGTTCAGCAATTCAGATAGGGAAGGAAGGCTCGTCCGGGATTCCGGGAAGCATCGTTCCCTGCATATGGATGCAATCCTATTCCTTCTTTCGCAGGACAAAGTCTGTGTACCGGGTCATCGCTCAATGCTGAAAGCCTGAACGCCGAGTTCAGAGCTGATGCTGCGCACGAACTGCACTGCTTTGTCATGCGTCATTCCGCTGCCGACGATTACCCTCCAGAGAGAACCGTCCTTTACGATGCGTACGCCCTTGAGGCCGCCTGTTGCAGACAGAACGGCATCGGCATGGGCTGCGTAGCTTCGTGCATTGCTTTCCTGTGAGAAGGATCCGATCTGCACGCCCCAGCCAGCTTTGGCTGACGTGATGCCTGCGGTATCCGAAGGAGCTTTCCAGGTAGGTTGGGTGAGCGGCGTCGTGCTGACGCTGCTCTGCTGCCAGGAGCCGGATTTGATTTCTGCCCAGGTAAGGCGGCGCACTTCAACATTAGCTGTGCCGGCGCTCGAATAGCCGAGCGTTTTGGCCGCTGCATACGACAGATCAATGATGCGGTTGTGGAGGAAGGGGCCTCTGTCATTGACGCGCACGATGATGGAGCGGCCATTGGCAAGATTCGTTACGCGCGCATAGGATGGCAGCGGCATTGTCGGATGCGCGGCGGTCGGCTGATACATGTCGTATATCTCGCCGATCGAGGTTTTATTGCCATGAAACTGTTTGCCGTACCAGGATGCAACCCCGCGCTGACGCAGAGGCGCGTCGGTGGTCATTGGCGTATAGGTGGATCCGAGCACCGTATAAGGGCGATTGGCTGCTGCCCGGAAAGGCTCGACTTTAGGGACGGCGCTTTCAGCGCCAGTCCCGGTGAAAACCGCCGGCGGGCCGTCGTTGCCGTAGTAGCGGGAGCTTGTGCTGCAGCCTGAAAGCGTCAGCAGCGCAGCCGCGCCGGCCAGAATGGAAAGATAAGAAATGACGGGGAGCCGCATGAGGAGGCCTCCTAATCCTTTGATTCTGCGGATATGGAAAGCAGGATGCCTGTGGAGATGCCGAGGATCAGCAGCGCCGTTCCTCCGTAGCTCATGAAGGGCAGAGGCACGCCGACCACAGGAAGAATTCCACTCACCATGCCGATATTGACAAATGTGTAGGTAAAGAAGATGACGCCGATAGCGCCGGCGAGAAGTCTTGAAAACCGGGAGGGCGCCCAGGCTGCAATAAAAAAGCTTCGCGCCACAAGTGCCAGGTACATGACGAGAAGAAGCACTGCCCCTACGAAGCCGAACTCTTCGCCGAAGACGGCAAAAATAAAGTCCGACGTGCGCTCTGGAATAAAGTCGAGATGCGCTTGAGTGCCTTCCATCCAGCCTTTGCCTGTAAAGCCTCCTGAACCGATGGCAATCAGCGCCTGCAGGATATGAAAGCCTTTCCCTAGGGGATCGAGCGTCGGGTCGAGCAGAGTAAGAATGCGTTCTCTCTGATAATCATGAAGGAGCGTCCAGCAGAGCGGCAGCGAGAGAAGCGCCAGGCAGACGCAGGCTATGACGACCTTGATGCTGATCCCGGCAAAGAAGATGACGGAAAGTCCGGCAATGGAAACCAGGATGGCCGTTCCCAGATCCGGCTGTTTCATAATGAAAACTGCCGGAATCAGGAGCAATCCAAAGGCGACGATATGATCCCACCAGGCCAGAGATTCACTTCTTTTCCAGTAGTACCAGGCAAGCATCATCGGAACGGCGAGCTTCATGATTTCCGATGGCTGGATGCGAATGCCGACATTGAGCCAGCGAGTGGCTCCCTTAACCGTGATTCCTGCCACTGCAGTTGCGAGAAGCAGAAGGCAGCCGACGGCAAAGCACGGCAGCACAACGCGCCGTATCCATTTCACCGGAATAAGTGAAGTTGCAAACATGGCGCCGGCAGCGACGACGAGATTTCGAATCTGGTCCTCAATGCGCCAGGGGAAGGAATATCCGGCAGAGAAAAGCGTGATGAACCCGATAGTGATGAGGCACATCACGATCGCAAGCAGCATCAGATCAAAACGCAGGATTCTGGACAGAAGCCAGCGCCCCGACAGAGCGGACAGCCGGGAGAATTCATTCTTCATGACGGATTGCTCCTCTTCTGACGGCGTTCCTCCTTCGATTTCGTGTCAATAAGAGGAACGCCCTTGGGAGGCGGCAGACCGAGCTTATTTTCTCCTGTGAGCCAGTAGTCCATCATTTCCCTGGCAATCGGAGCGGCTGCACGGGCGCCGAAGCCGCCGTTTTCAACGAGAACTGCCAGCGCAATGCGCGGGTTGCGGGCAGGAGCAAAAGCGATGAAGAGTGCATGGTCATGGAGCTCCCGTGAGAGCTTCTTTTCGTCATAGCGGGAATCCTGAGCAATGCTCACCACCTGAGCCGTTCCTGTTTTGCCGGCTACGCTGTAAGGGGCATCACGGAAGATTCCTCGTGCCGTGCCGGAAGTCGTGACATCCGTCATGCCTGCAGTAACCACATCAATATTTCTGGGCTTAAGCGGGATTTTTCCCGTCGGCTCGGCATCAACACGCGTTACTTCCCCCGTCATGGGGTCTTCAATGCTCTTAACGAGGTGCGGGGTCATGATGACGCCGCGGTTGGCGAGCGTAGCCGTTGCGTGCGCAAGCTGCAAAAGCGTGAAGGCGTTGTAGCCCTGGCCGATGCCGAGAGACGGCGTGTCGCCTACGTACCAAGGTTCCTTAATACGGCGCTCCTTCCATTCCCTGTTCGGGAGAATGCCGGTTTGCTCGCCTACAAGGTCAATGCCGGTTTGGGCGCCGAACTTCCACTGCTTCATGAAGTTGTAGATGCCGTCAACGCCAATCTGGGTGGAGAGCCAGTAGTAGTAGATGTCGGATGAAACGGCAATGGATTTGCGCAGATTAAGCGGACCCTTCGGAGAGCCGGTCACGTCGCGGAAGCGATGGTTTCCGACCTGAAAGACGCCGGTGTCGTTGAGGATGAAGTCGGGCGTTACCGCGCCCGTCTCAAGACCGGCGAGGGCCATGAATGGCTTGTAGGTTGAGCCGATGGGATAGATGCCGCGCATGGCTCTGTTGAGAAGCGGCTTTGTTTCAGCAGTATTGAGATAGTTCCAGGACTCGGGGTCGATGCCGCCCGGGAAAAGGTTGAGGTCGTATGTGGGAAGCGAGACAAAGGAAAGAATCTCGCCGGTACGAGGCTCAATAGCAATGATGGCGCCGGTTTTCCCCTTCATGGCATTTTCTGCAACGCTCTGCAGGTTCATGTCGACGGAGAGGCGCAGATTTTTCCCGGGGTGAGCAGGAATCAGCTCAAGCGTGCGGACAGATCTGCCGTCGGCAGTAATTTCGAGCGTTTCATGACCCGGTGTGCCGTGCAGAATGTGTTCGTAGCTGCGTTCGAGCCCTACCTTTCCGATTTCGCGCTCGCCCTGATAGAGGGCAAGAACGCCTTCGGAGTCGAGTCGCTTCTTATCGTTCTGCGAGAGTGAGCTGACATAGCCAATAATGTGGCTGCCGAGAGCATTTTCCGGATAGATGCGGTGTTCTCTCTGGTTGATGTCTACGCCGGGGAAGCGCCAGCGCTGAGCCGTAAATGCGGCTACTTCCGCGTCGGTGAGGTCCGTGCGGATGGGAATGCCGTCGTATCGATTCAGATCTTCCCGCAGCCGGCGAAAGCGTCTGCGGTCGGCAGGCGTGATTTTGATTACTTCCGCGAGACGATCGATCAATCTGTTTACAGGCTCGGCCATCTGGTCCTGCGTAATTTCAATTGACCAGGAGAGTCGATTGCCGGCAATCAATGTGCCGTTGCGGTCAAAGATCAAGCCTCTTGATCCCTGATTGGTCGTAGTGACGGTGCGGTTTTGTTCTGCCCGCTGCTGATAAGTATCCTGCTTGATGATCTGCAGCCAGGCGAGACGCATGACGAGCACGCTGAAGCAGAGAATCACCATGCCGAAAGCAAAGGCAAGGCGTCTCCTGAAAGCTCCGGCGTCAGAGTCCTCCTCTTTGAATTCAAGAGATTCGAGGGCCATGAGTGCATCTTCCCCCGGGGATCAGAGTGATGTGGCGCGCGATGAGCGCGGCTTGAGAAGCTTGGCCCACAGCGGCCAGATGGCGGCGCCCGTCAGGCTCTGCAGGAACCACTCCCAACCGGGCCAGAGTCCGTCAAACCAGAGACGAACAAGCATGACAAGTACTTGCGAAAGCAGCAGGAGCGGCAGGATGTGGAGGCTTTGTCCGAAAGGACCAAACCAGGAGATGCGTCTTGCGAGGGTTGTTGTGAAGTAGCAGAGCGTCACGAAGGCAAGCGCCTGCTGCCCGAGAACAGAACCATTAAGCACATCCATCAGAATGCCGCAGCAGAAGGCGACAGTCATGCCGGCGCTTTCGGGTTGCCGCAGCGTCCAGAAAATAATCGTCAGAGCCAGAAAATTAGGCATCCAGAAGCTTTGCTTGGCTGCAATGCTGATGACGATGGAAAAAAAGAAGGTAAAGACTACCCACGAGAGCGAGGCAGGATGCTCGAGCTTGCCTGCATCGCTGTCGTCGGGGAGCGATGAATAATCAAGCTTTGTCATCGACGGGACCTTCTCTCAAAACGCGAGGGGGCGGCGACTTCTTCAAGCCCGGCGGCAGGGTTGGGATTCGCAAGAACGACTGTGGCGAACTGGATGTCTTCAACATCCGCAACAGCCGCCGCTTCCACTCTTTGATAGGGTTCGCCAGGCTGATAACTTGTAGCTGTCACGCGGGCCGCCAGAATAGCCTTCGGGAAAAGGTTGTCTAGTCCTGAGGTAATCAGTTCATCGCCAGGGCGGATGTCCGCTGAAGGCAGTGCGAAGAGAACGGAGAGCGTGTCGTCTCCGGTTCCCGAAAGGATGAAGAAGGCTCCTGTTCTGCGGTTGATGACGGAAAGACGAATGGTGTGATCCGTGAGGAGCGTCACTTCAGAAAGGCGGCTCACAACACGAGAAATCTGCCCGAGAACCCCAAAGGGGCCGATTACGGGCATGCCGACTTCAACTCCTTCCCGGGAGCCGATATTGATTTGAATGCGCCGGGAGAAGGGATCTGCAATGCGGCCGATAACTTCTGCCGTCGCGACTTTATCTGCCGCCCTGGGAACGGTATTGATGAGGCGCCGCAAGGACTCGTTTTCCTGCTGCACTTCCTCATAGCGCGCAGCCGAGAGCTGCAGCAGCTGGTTTTCTTCGGAGAGGCGCTGCACTTCCTCATTGAGGCGGCGCTTGCTCATGAAATAGCCCTGTCCTTCGCCGAGAATTCGGCCGGGCAGATGAATTGCCTCCACAATGGGTGAAGTAAAGCTCACTACGGTGCTTCGAAGGCCGTCAAGCGAACGCAGGCGGCCATCAACAAGGATGGCTGCCAGCGAGAGCATAAGAAAGAATAGAAAACGCGCGCGGGCGGATACGCCCTGGCGGAATAGCGGCGGAGCTCCGTAGGCCATTGCCGGCTCGACAATCAGCCGACGGCGAAGGCGGTGCGGAGCTTGTCCATATTCTCAAGCGCAATGCCGCAGCCCTTCACCACGCAGTTGAGCGGTTCTTCGGCAACATGCACCGGCAGGCCGGTTTCTTCCTTGAGTAGCTGATCGAGATCTCTCAGAAGGGCGCCGCCGCCCGTCAGCATGAGGCCATGTTCTGCAATGTCGGCGCCAAGTTCCGGCGGTGTTTTTTCAAGTGCGTTCTTGACGGCAACAACGATCTGATTGAGTGGTTCGGAGAGCGCCTCGAGCACTTCATTGGAATGGACGGTAAACGTGCGCGGCACGCCTTCGGCAATGTTGCGGCCCTTGACTTCGATGGCCATCATTTCTGACGCCGGGAAGGCGGAGCCGATCTTTTTCTTAATGAGTTCGGCCGTGGGTTCGCCAATCAGCATGCCGAAGTTGCGGCGGATGTAGTTGATGATTGCCTGGTCGAATTTGTCGCCGCCCACGCGAATGGATCCGGCATAGACCATGCCGCCGAGCGAAATCAGGCCCACTTCGGTAGTGCCGCCGCCGATGTCGACAACCAGGGAGCCTGCAGCCTCATTGACGGGGAGACCCGCACCAATGGCGGCAGCCATGGGTTCTTCGATGAGATAGACCTCGGATGCGCCGGCAGCGAGCGCGCTTTCCTTGATGGCGCGGCGCTCTACCTGGGTGGAGCCGCAGGGCACGCAGATGATGATGCGCGGGCTCGGTGCGAAAAGCCTTGACGGATGCGCCATGCGGATGAACTGCTTGAGCATCTGTTCGGTGACCGTAAAGTCTGCGATCACGCCGTCCTTCATCGGGCGGATGGCGCTGATATTGCCCGGAACGCGACCAAGCATCTGTTTGGCGGCTTTGCCGACAGCGTGAATGGTCGTCTTGCCGTTCGGGCCGCCTTCCTGGCGGATGGCAACAACGCTCGGCTCATTGAGAACGATGCCTTTACCGCGGACGTAAATCAGGGTGTTGGCCGTACCGAGATCGATGGCGAGATCGTTGGAGAAGTAGTTTCGAAAGAAGCCGAACATCGTTGTTTCGCTTTGAATCGCCTCGCGCAGACAGGCAAAAATCCAGTACCCGGCCGTTCGTGGCCGAATACCGCACGCATAAATAGGCAATGATAAACTAACTCACCCTTTCCAAGGAGCAGCACCTCAGGCCTCGCCCCCTGGCCTTTGTGTGGGATTGTTACGGATTTTTTGTCTGTTTCCGCCCTCTGAACGCATGCTCCTTTTCATCCCTTTCCGGAAGACGTCACTATGCCTTTAAGCGCTGGCGATATTCGCCGTATCGCAGATCTCGGCCGCATTGATATTTCTGAAGAACAGATCAAGGTCATGCAGGGCGAGCTCAACGATATTTTCCAGATGATTGAAGAAATCCGTTCGGTTGATACCGAAGGAATTGAGCCCATGCCGAATCCGCATGACGGAGTGGAGCGCCTGCGTGATGATGTGGTCACTGAAGGCAATAACCGCAGTGAGAACATGAAGAATGCTCCGGAAAAATCCGAGGGCTATTTCCTTGTCCCTCAGGTGATCGAATAACGTTTCCGGAAGAGTTTCACCCATGGAAAAAACTTTTGTCTCCGTCGCCGAACTGTCCCGGCGACTTCAGAGCCGCGAGGTTTCTGCCGTTGAACTTGCCCGCGACTATCTCGAACGCATTGAAGCGGGCCGCAGCCTGAATGCTTTCCTTGATGTCCGTCCGGAGGAAACGATCCGTCAGGCTGAGGAAGCCGATCGACGCATCGCCGCCGGTGAGGCGACGCCGCTAACGGGCATCCCCATTGCTCATAAAGACATTTTTGTCACCAGGGAATGGGCCTCGACTGCCGCGAGCCGCATGCTCGATGGCTATATGAGTCCTTTTGACGCGACTGTCGTGCGCAGCCTCAAGGATGCCGGCATGGTCTGCATGGGCAAGCTGAACTGCGACGAGTTCGCGATGGGCTCGGGCAATGAAAACTCCGCTTACGGGCGTGTAGGGAATCCCTGGGATGCCAATGCCGTTCCCGGCGGCTCTTCAGGAGGTTCCGCCGCAGCAGTTGCTGCCGGGTTGGTACCGATTGCAACCGGAACGGATACGGGGGGGTCCATTCGCGAACCTGCCGCGTTCTGCGGCATTACCGGCATGAAGCCCACATACGGCCGTCCGTCCCGACTCGGCATGATTGCCTTTGCTTCCTCTCTCGATACAGCAGGTCTTCTCGGCCAGTCAGCGGAAGACTGCGCCATGGTGCTCGGCTCCATGGTGGGATATGACCCCTGGGATTCGACGAGCGTCGATATGCCCCGGGAAGATTTCTCCCGTGATCTTGGCAAATCGGTGAAGGGCCTGAGAATCGGCGTGCCGCGTTCCTGGATGGGCGACGGCCTTGATGACGAAGTCCGCGCTTCCATTGATGCTGTTCTTGATTTCTACCGACGCGAAGGCGCAGAGATCGTCGACATTGATCTTCCGATGGCCAAGCTCGGCGTCCCGGTTTACTACGTTGTCGCCTGTGCTGAGGCGAGCTCCAACCTTTCGCGCTTTGACGGCGTGCGCTATGGTCACCGCGCGGCCGAATACACCGACATCGGCGACATGATGAAGAAGTCGCGTGACGAAGGGTTTGGTCCGGAGCCGAAACGCCGCATCATGATCGGCACCTATGTGCTGTCGCACGGTTATTACGATGCCTACTACTTAAAGGCTCAAAAGGTTCGCCGCCTCATCGCCCGCGAATTCCATGAGACTTTCCGTAAGGTCGATGCCATTGCCTGCCCGGTAACCACCGGTACGGCTTATGACTTTGGCGCGAATGCCGACCCGGTTTCCGCCTACCTTTCTGACCTTTATACGGTCCCGGCTTCGCTCGCCGGCCTGCCGGGCGTTTCCATGCCCTGCGGCATCCATTCGAACGGCCGTCCGATCGGTCTGCAGCTTCTCGGCGAGCACTTCACCGAAGCAAAGCTTCTGCAGCTTGCTGATGCATGGCAGAAAGCCACTGATTGGCATCAGCGCCATCCGAAGGGCTATTGAGCAGACGAACGCTTAAAGGGAAAAATTCAAGATGAAATGGGAAGTTGTCATTGGTCTTGAGACGCACGTTCAGCTCTCGACCCATTCCAAAATTTTCTCGGGTGCGCCGTGCCATTTCGGCGACGAACCGAATGTGAACGCCTGCTACGTTGACCTCGCTCTTCCGGGGGCGCTGCCTGTGCTTAACCGGGGAGCTGTTGACCGTGCAATTCGCTTTGGTCTCGCTATCGGTGCCCGTGTGTCCAATCATTCGGTTTTCGACCGGAAAAATTATTTTTATCCGGACCTTCCGAAGGGCTATCAGATCAGTCAGTTTGAACTGCCGATTGTTGTCGGCGGCAAAGTGACTTTTGCGGTGGAGCCGAAGAACGGCGAGCCCTACATGAAGACCATTAATCTCACCCGAGCGCATCTTGAGGAAGATGCCGGCAAGTCGGTCCATGGCATTGTTCATGGACACTCCGGCATCGACCTTAATCGCGCCGGAACGCCGCTTCTGGAGATTGTCACGGAGCCTGAGCTCCGTTCTGCCGCTGAGGCAGTGGGGTATGCCCGCGCGCTTCATGCGCTGGTGGTTTGGCTCGGCATGTCGAAGGGCAACATGCAGGAAGGCAACTTCCGCTGCGACGCCAACGTCTCCGTACGCCCTGTCGGTCAGAAAGAGCTCGGCACCCGCTGCGAAATCAAAAATCTCAATTCGTTCCGCTTCCTCGAAGAAGCCATCAACTATGAGGTTGAACGTCAGATTGAACTGATTGAGGGCGGCGGAAAGGTCGTGCAGGCTACGCGTCTCTATGACCCGGATAAGGGCGAAACGCGCCTCATGCGCACGAAGGAAGATTCGATGGATTACCGCTACTTCCCGGATCCCGATCTGCTCCCGCTTGAAGTCAGCGATGAATGGATCGAACGGGTGCGCTGCGAAATGCCTGAGCTTCCTGATGCCATGCGGGCGCGTCTTATGAAGGATTTTGGTCTTTCTGAGTACGATGCCTCCATCCTTACGGGCAGCCGCGATATCGCCGACTATTACGTTGCTGTAGCAGACGGCGTGAAGGATAAGAAGATCGCAGCCAACTGGGTGATGGGTGAGGTTGCCGCTGCCATCAACCAGACGGAAGGCATGAGTTTTTCATCTGCTCCGGTTACGCCTGAAATTCTTGTAAAGCTTCTCTCCCGCATCGCTGACGGAACTATTTCCAACAAGGGTGCGCGCGAAGTCTTCACTGCCATCTGGGCTGGGGAAGGAAAGGACGTGGATGCGCTTATTGAAAGCAAGGGCCTGAAGCAGATTTCCGACACCGGTGCGCTTGAAGCAATTGTTGATGAAGTGATCGCCAAAAATCCGAAGTCTGTAGAAGAATTCAAGGGCGGCAAGGAGAAGGCGCTCAATGCACTTGTCGGTCAGTGCATGAAGGCAACGAAGGGCAAGGCTAATCCCGGACAGCTTAATGAGCTTCTGAGAAAGCGCATTGCCGGTTGATCAGATCCTCTGGCAATCTGCAAAGAAAATCCCCGGGAGCCGTTCAAGCTTTCCGGGGATTTTTTTGAGGGTGCTGTTTCACGTGAAACAGCTTGCTGACTTAATTAGGCGCCGTAGCGCTGACGATACTGCGCAACGGCATTACGGTAGCTGGCAACAGCTTTGGCTTTTTCCGAAGGGCCGTCCATAAAGGCAAGCAGATCGTGAAGATTGATGATGGATGCGACGTGGAGGCCGAAAGTCTTTTCCACATCCTGTACGGCAGAGCTTTCAGTCATCACCTCGGCATTGCCGCCGCGTTCCTGTCGGTCAACAGCAATGAGCACGCCGGAAGGCGTGGCTCCGGCGGCTTCAATGATTTTCACGGATTCACGCACTGAAGTGCCGGCAGAGATCACGTCATCGATGATGACGACGCGGCCCTTGAGCGGAGCGCCGACAATCATGCCGCCTTCGCCGTGGTCCTTGGCTTCCTTGCGGTTGAAGGCCCAAGGTACATCACAGCCGAGACGAGCAAGATTCATGGCGACGCTGGCGGCAAGGGGAATGCCTTTGTAGGCAGGCCCGAAAATCATGTCGAATTCAATGCGGCCTTCCTTGCGGGCAGCGAGAAGCGTCTCAGCGTAGAAGGCCCCAAGCTTGTCAAGAAGCGCACCGGTATTGAAGAGCCCGGCATTGAAGAAATAGGGGGAGAGACGTCCGGCCTTGGTTTTAAACTCGCCGAAGCGAAGAACGTCTGCATCCAGGGCGAATTCAATGAACTGCTGCTTGGTCGATTGCATGATGTGAAAGAGGGAAAAATCAAACAGCGGCAGCGCGAATGAGTTATCTGCTCAAATGGATGGCTGCCGCAGACGTGTACGGGAGTGTTTATCGCGCAAATTATAGTTAAGGGGCAGGAGGCTCCTGGCTGGTTTTTCCAGGGCTGAGCCATTGAAGCTGAAAATTGCGGCACCATTGTGGCATGCGACAATATGCGATCTCTGGTGAACGCTGCTGTCTGCATTTGCAGAAGCTTTAGAAATCAGAAAACTAACTGAACATATTCCATTGAGGAGAGTGCATGCTGCGCATTCTTACCTTTAATGCCAACGGCATTCGGTCTGCGGCCAAAAAAGGTTTTTTTGAGTGGTTCATGAAGCAGAATGCGGACATTCTCTGCATTCAGGAACTGAAGGCTCAAGAAGCGGATCTCTCCGATGAACTCAAGTCTCTTCCGGGCTATCACGGCTTTTTTCATTGCGCCCGGAAAAAAGGGTATTCCGGGTGCGGTCTCTGGTCGCGACGCGTTCCGGACGCTGTCCGCATTGGTTTCGGAGATGATGAATTCGATGCAGAAGGACGCTGCGTTGAGGCGGATTTCGGTCGTCTTACCGTTATTTCTGCATATTTCCCGTCAGGAAGTTCGTCTGACGAGCGGCAGCTTGCGAAATTCCGGTTTCTTGAGCGCTTTGAACCGCACCTGAAGGCATTAAAGGATGCTGGCAGGGAAGTGGTTCTATGCGGCGACGTCAACATCGCGCATAAGGAAATCGACATTAAGAACTGGAAGGGCAATCTCGACCATTCCGGATTCCTGCCTGAAGAGCGGGCCTGGCTCGATCATCTCTTTGATGAAATGGGCTGGGTTGATGTGTTCCGAAGACTTGATCCGCGTCCGGAGCGCTATACATGGTGGAGCCAGCGCGGGCAGGCGCGTGCCAAGAACGTCGGCTGGCGTATTGATTACGAGCTTGCTACCCCAGGCATTGCTGCGCTTGCACGGGCAACGGATATCTACGCCGCGGAAAAATTTTCCGATCATGCTCCGCTCTGGGTGGACTATGCGGTTGATGATGGAGAATTGAAATGATGACGCTTGCCGATATTCTTTTTACGCAGGGATTCGGGACCCGTTATGACTGCCGGCAGATCGTGCTCTCGGGAGCCGTTTCCGTTAATGGGCGAGTTGTGGACGATCCGGACGAGAATTTTGAACCGACGGGACTTGTGCTTACATGGCGCGGTGAAGAATGGCCTGTATGCGAAAAAGCGCTGATTGCGATGAATAAGCCTGAAGGGTATGAGTGTTCTCTCAAACCTTCAGTTCATCCTTCCGTCATGGGGCTTCTCCCGGGACCGCTTCGCAAGCGCGCAGTTCAGCCCGTGGGACGCCTCGATTGGGATACGACCGGACTGCTTCTGTTTACGGATGACGGCAAGCTTCTTCATCGGCTTACGCATCCAAAAAAGCATGTCGATAAAGTGTATTTGGCGGAACTCTGCCACCCCATGAAGCCGGATACCTGTGAAAAGCTCCTCTCCGGTGTTGTATTGGATGATGATCCAAAGCCCGTTGCTGCAAAGGCGGCAAGAATGCTCGCTCCTGAGAAGCTGGAGCTCACGATTTCCCAGGGGAAATATCATCAGGTAAAGAGAATGGTTGCCGCCTGCGGCAACCGGGTGGCAAAGCTTCATCGCATTCGGGTGGGGGCATACGAGCTGCCGGAAAATCTTGAGCCGGGCAAATGGGTTTGGCTCAGCGGTCCGGATGCTGTGCTCGGGGGAGAGAGTCGCTGATGGCTTGCGACAAGTTGAATTCCGAAAATAACAGCGGCTGGCGGGTCTATCTGGAACCCGGAGCAATGCGCATGGCTGTTTTCGGTTTCAGTTCCGGCCTTCCGCTTCTTCTGGTCATCGGCACGCTGGGGTTTTGGCTTCGTGAGGCCGGCGTAGATCTCGCAACCATCGGTTTTTTTTCCTGGGTGGGGCTGATCTATGGTTTTAAATGGATCTGGGCGCCGCTTGTGGATCGCATGCCAATTCCCGTTCTCTCGAGAACACTCGGCAGGCGGCGGGCGTGGCTTCTCGCTGCGCAGCTGATGCTTGCCTGTGTTCTTCTTGGACTTGCAGTTACAGATCCTCAGAAGGATCTGTTTCTGTTTGCAGGATTGGCCATGCTGGCAGCTTTCGCATCTGCCACGCAGGACATCGCGCTCGATGCTTATCGTATTGAGTCGGCCGGCGAGCGCAGGCAGGCGGCTTATGCGGCTATGTATCAGACCGGGTACCGACTCGGCATGATTTGGGCGGGCGCCGGTGCGCTTGCTATTGCGGCTTGGGCCGGGCATGGAGCTTCCGGATACATGCATTACGCCTGGACTGTGAGCTATGGGGTTATGGCCGCAAGTGTTCTGGTCGGAGTGGCGGCAACATTGCTTTCTCCAGAACCTCTGCATGAGGATTCAAGGGAGGACATTTCCGCTTCCGATACGCATATTCCTTTAAAGGAACGGCTCAACACAGCTCTTGTCGGTCCCTTCGCAGATTTTTTCAGGCGCTTTGGCTGGGCGGCGCTTCTTGTTCTTGCGCTGATAGCGACCTATCGAATTTCCGATGTCGTTATGGGCGTCATGGCAAATCCATTCTATCAGGATCTGGGATTCACAAAAGAAGAGGTTGCTGCGGTGAGCAAGGTGTTTGGCGTCATGATGACGCTTCTGGGAGCTTTTGTCGGAGGCGCCGCAGCCATGCGTTACGGCGTTCTTCCGGTACTTCTCGCCGGAGCAGTGCTATCGAGCCTAACCAATCTGCTTTTTTCCGTTCTTGCAGGAATCGGCGCGAATCTCACTTTTCTTGTCGTTACGGTATCTGCGGATAATCTCGCTGCAGGCCTGGCAAGTGCGGCTTTCGTAGCCTATCTTTCAGGATTGACGAGCTCGAGGTATTCAGCGACTCAATATGCGCTTTTTAGCTCCATCATGCTGCTGCTTCCAAAATTTCTGGCGGGATTTTCCGGCATGGCTGTGGAAGCGTTCGGATATGAGCACTTTTTCATCGGAACGGCGCTCATGGGGCTGCCGGTGTTAGTTCTTGTCTGGCTTGTCATGCGTTGCGCTCCGAAGAGCGCAACGCAGAAAAATTAGTGCCGGCGCCGGTTATTTTTGTGATTTTGTTCAGTTCGGGGCGTGAATCCGCGGGTGACGGAGGCAATTTCTGCAACGCTTTCCGCAAGATCTTCCGTTGCCTGCTTCAGGTTTTCCAGCGGGCTCTCAAATTCGAGCTCTTCCTTCACTTCCTGCATATCGCCGACAAGCTCATCGGGGAGATGGCGAAGAATGCCGAGGAGCGCGCTGTCGACAAGCTCGCTGCCGGTTTCGCGCAGGCCCGGCCAGCGATTCATAGCCTCAAGGAAGCCCGCAGCAAAAGGCTCCAGTGCGGCGATAGCCTCCCATCCGCCTACCGGACGCCCGGATTCATCCTCCACGTCGTATACGATGGGATCAAGCGCCTGGCATCGGGCTAGGTCGTTTTCGATCGTCCGATAGCGGCGGTAGACAAGATCCTCAAGCCGATGCTGATCGGCTTCATCCGGAAGCATGGCGTCGGGACGTCCTTCCTCATCGAAAATGAATGGCATCCAGGAGCTCGGCGATACGGGTTCAGGGAGAAGCACGATAGCAGTAAGGAATCCGTCCATACGATCGGGCTCCATTGATTCCCAGGGTTCCGGGATGGACGCCAGAAGCTCGCCGATTTCTACGAATTCTTCGTCAGTGAGCGGCTTGTCGTAATCGTTAGCCATAATGTCTGATCCTTTGCATAAGGCGGGTTATCCGGCAGATGCCGCGGATTGCTGGGCATCGGGCTGAAGGGCTGCATTGAAGTCGGCGAGTGCTTCCCGTACGCTTTCTGCCGATCGGCGGCGCAGCACGCCGCGGGCGAAGATTTCGCAATCTTCAGCGCTGAGAGCGCGGATGCGTTCCTTGATGGTTGGAATATGCGCCGGATCCATCGAGAGTGCCGAGCATCCGAGACCGATGAAGAAGGGGGTCATTTCGGGACGGCCGGCCATTTCGCCGCAGACGGAAATCTCTTTTCCGGCAGCGGTGACGCGTCGAATGGATTCGGCAATGAAGCGCATCACCGCGGGATGGCAGTCATCGCAGTAGCGCGAGACATAGGCATTGGTGCGGTCTGCCGCAAGCGTGTACTGCACGAGGTCGTTCGTTCCGAGGGAGAAGAAATCGAGAAGCGGCAGCAGATCAGAGAGACCTGCGACGGCGGCCGGAAGCTCAATCATGCCGCCGAGCGGAATGTTCTTGCGGTAGCGAACGCCTTCAGCTTCAAGCTGGGCAGCAGCCTCTTCAATGCACGCACGAACCTCGTGAACATCTGAGGAGCTTGACACCATCGGGAGCAGGAGCCTGACGCTGCCTGCAGTGGCGGCTCTCATGAGCGCCCTGAGCTGTGTAATGAAGAGCGGACGGAATGCGAAGCAGAAGCGCAGTGCACGAAGGCCCAGCGCGGGATTGGCTTCCTCGAAGTCGCTGTCTGCCAGAAGCGCCAGCGATTCGCGCGACAGCATCTTGTCGCCGCCGATATCAGCGGTGCGGATTGTGGTAATTCGACCGCGCATGCCGCGGATTACTTTCTGGTATGCCTCCACCTGTTCTTCTTCGCTCGGCAGGTCTTCTCGATTGAGGAACAGAAATTCCGTTCGGAAAAGACCGACGCCGGCGGCCCCGGCTTTGCGGGCCTCGGGGAGGTCATCGGGAAGCGCAATGTTGGCGAGAAGTTCTAGGGCTTCTCCATCAAGCGTGACGGCATCTTCGCCGCGCAGCTTCACAAGCTGGCGATTGCGCTGCCTGCGGGCGCGCATAGCGCGGGCCGCGCTCTTCTTTGCTTCATCAGAAGGGGCGAGATTGACGATGCCTGCGTCGGCATCCACAAGGATTTCGTGTCCTGTTCCAATGCGCTCGATCGCATTCGCGACGCCTACGAGCGTAGGGATGCCAAGGCTCGCGGCCAGAATCGCGGAATGGCTCGTGGCGCTGCCGGTTTCCATTACGATGCCGACGATGTCAAGGTCGTCGCGCTCTCGCAGCTGAAGCATGTCTGCCGGCCCGAGCTGATCGGCTACCAGGATGACGGAATCCTCAATTTCTTCGGCTTCAAGAAGACTTGTGGCGGAGCGGCGGCCGGCGAGGATGCGCTGGATGCGCTGAAATACGTCGGTGATGTCTTCAACGCGGTTGCGCAGGTATTCGTCGTTGATTTGTTCAAAATCACGACGGATCTGTTCGAGGCGAAGGGAAAGCGCCCATTCGGCATTGACAAGCTTTTCACGGATGACTGCGGCGGTTTCCGTGATAAGCGTCGGATCCTGCAGGATAGTCCGGTAGACATCCAGAAAGGCAGCCGCTTCAGCCGGCGTATCCTCGTCGAGGTCTTCCCCGAGTCTCTCAAGCTGCTTTACAGCAGAGGCTGCCGCCATTCGAAGACGCTGGATTTCGCCACGGACGTCTGTCTGATCAATCGGAAACTGCGGGATTTCCAGGTCGCCCGCCATGAGCTGAATGCCGCTGCCCCAGGCAACGCCCGGGCACACGGTCAGTCCCCGGAGAACGCTTTCCTTGATTTTCTGAGGGACCTGTTCTGTTTCCGGCTCGTTGTTTTCGTCCGCGGACTCCGTGACTTTAATTTCTTCTTCGGAGCTCATTCGTCTTCTCTCCAAAGAAATTATTCGTCTTCACCGAAGCGGTCTCGGAATAGTTCGGCAATGGTCTGCACGGCATCTTTTTCGTCCGACCCATCAGCCGCAATCGTCACCACGCTGCCGCACGGGAGCGCCATGGTCATCAGTCCAAGAATGGACTTGGCGTCAACCGTATGCTTTTCATGGGTGATCGTGATGGTGCTGCGAAAGAGACTGGCTGTCTTCGCGAGACGTGCCGAGGGGCGTGCGTGAAGACCAAGCTTGTTCTGAAGCGTGAGCGTTTCCTCGAACAAGTTCTGCTCCTATTGATAAGGCGGGATTCAAAATCAGTTGTCGGAGAGCGCGCCGAGACTCGCCCGGGCTGCTGCCTCGGCTAGAGTGGCGACCTGCACCACAGAGGCATCGGAAGGGGCGTTGAGCGCCGCAATGATCGCGGGAAGGTTGGTGCCGCTTACCACGCGAACGCGGGGATCCTCTAGGAGCTTGCGGGCAATGTTTCCGGGAGTTGCGCCGGTCAGGTCGGTAAACACAACGACGCCCTCTGCATGCTTGAACAGCGGTTTGAGGAGTTCCTGTGCGTGCGCGAGCCCCTGGGCAGCGTCAACCTCTGCCGGCACATCGTAAGCAATGATCTGATCAGCGGAAATGTCCCCTGTCATGCTGTAGATATGCTGAGCGCAGGTTTTTAGCGCCGATGCCAAGGGCGCATGGGCAATGATGCAGAGACCAGTTGTTACCACGGCATCTGACTCCCCAACGATAAAATGAAATTGAGTTTGCCCGGGAGTTTAGCATTCAGAGCACTTCCGGCATCTCTGGACGCGCATTTCGCATTCCTGATGTTGCGCGGATTCTCAGACGATATGGACATCAATGCAAAAATGGCTTTGGTTCAGTTCAGTTGCGTAGCTACCGGTCCCTTCATTGCTTTTAGAGAAACGGTCGAGCGCATCTTCAAGGCAATAAATGAGCCTTTCCACGAAAAAGGCGGATTTATGGCAGAGGATCTGCCGGATGTACTCCGAAGGCTTGACGAAGCTGCGGCAGCGGATAAGGCAAAGGCCGCGAAACTCGAGGAAGAGCGGGAAAAGCGTCTGCGGGAAGGTTCCTATGAGAATGAAATCCGTATGCGTGAAGCGGAGCGCGAGGATGAGGAAAAAAAGAAGAACCGTGAAGATTCCATTCGCCTTTATCAGCGAATGGTTCCGCTTCAGGACATGATCCGTCGCGCCATCAAGCATAAAAAGCCCATTATGTGGACGACGCTTGGGCGTTGATATTTATGTGCTGTCCGGCTTCTGCGCGATCAAGTACGCCAGAATGCCCGGGTAAAGAGCACGAAAACGGTAAAGATCTCAAGTCGGCCGGTCATCATCAGGAAGGTGAGGATGTCGAGCTGCAGTGCTGTGAGGCCCTGGTAGTTTCCTACCGGGCCGACAGTGCCGAGTCCGGGGCCGAGATTCGTAATGCAGGCAACCGCCGCCGACCAGGATTCAAGAGATCCCAAGCCGGTAGCGAGCAGAGCAAAGGCCCCCGCAAGGACGGAAAAACTCCAGAGCAGCGTGTATCCGAGAACGGCGAAGACAATGTGATTCGGGATGGCGGCATCGCCGACGGTTATGGGGGAGACGGCATTCGGGTAGAGGAGTAGCGTGAATTCGCGCTTTGCCTGCTTGATGAGGATGAGCACTCGAATCATCTTCAGTCCTCCGCCCGTGGAGCCCGCACAGGTTGCAACTGCGGAACTGAGCAGTAGAACGGCAGGCAGCCCGCAGGGCCAGAGAGACCAGTCGGAGGTGGCGTAGCCTGTGGTCGATGCTGCGCTTACGATGGAGAAGGTTGCTACGCGCAGCGCTTCAGTAACGCTTGAGGCGAGGCCAGAAAGATAGAGTATCGGAGTCGCGGCGGCAATCAGAATCAAGAGGAGGCCGATCCAGGCAAGCGCCTCAGGGTTGCGCAGATAGGCGAGAGGATCATGTCTGCGCCAGGCAACGAAGTGAAGCGTGAAGCTGAAGCCGCAGATCACCATGAAGACAACCGCAACGGCATCTACTGCCGCACTGTTGAAGAAGCCGAAGCTCGCATCATGTGCGGCAATGCCCGAAAGACTCACCGTCGTCATCATGTGCATGACCGCGTCGCGCCAGTGCATGCCGGCGAAATGGTAGGCAATTGCACAGGCAACGGAAATGCCGAAGTAAATGAGGTAGAGAGATCGTGCGGTTTCCGCAATGCGGGGAGTAAGACGTGTTTCCTTGAGGGGGCCGCTCGTCTCCGCCTTCATAATCTGAGCGCCGCCGACGCCGAGCAGCGGCAGAATGGCGACGGACATGACGATGATGCCCATGCCGCCAAGCCAGGAAAGAAAGCATCGCCAGCCGTTCATGGAGTGGGTCAGCTCATCAAGTCCTGTCAGCACAGTGGCGCCGGTCGTGGTGAGACAGGACATGGCTTCGAAATACGCTCGTTCGAAACCAAGTGCCGGCATATGCAGCATGAGCGGAATAGCGGCAAAGGCAGCAATCAGCGCCCACGAGAGCGTGACGAGGAGAAAGCCGTGGCGAGCGGTGAGTTCCTGACGAAAGCGGAATAGGGTCAGAGTGAGGAAAAGTCCGGCGCCAGCCGTGATGCCGGCTCCCATGATGAAGTCCATAAGGGCTCCATCATTCTCGGTCCAGCTGTAAATGGCCGGTATCAGCATGATGACTGCAAAGGCCATCAGAACGGGGCCGAGGGCATTGAGGACCGGGAGGAGCAGTACGCGCAGAGTCGTGAGCATAGATCTCTCAGTTTTCCGGTTGGCGTCAGAAGAAGCTCACGTCTACGGCAAAGAGTTTCTCAACGGCCGGAATCAGTCGGCGGTTGGGCACGAAGATGATGAGGCGATCTTCCTGTTCAATGATGAGGTCGAAGCTCGCCATCAGCACTTTGGTGTCGTCGCCTTCGCCTCGAATGAGTGCGGCAACGCTGCAGCCTGCCGGCAATCGAATGGCGTCAATGCGCCGGCCGACCACGTGGGAGCTTTCAGGCGTGCCGTGGGCTACGAACTCAAGTGCTTCGGCGATGCCGTGCCTCAGCGAATAGGCTGCGGTGACGTCGCCGTGGCGAACGTAGCGGATAAGTTCATCCAGCGCTGCCTGAGTTTGCGAAACCGTGATGTCAATGCGCGAGCCTTCGATGAGTTCACCGTAAATTCTGCGGTTGACGAGTGCGATGGTTCGACGTGCGCCGAGCCGTTTGGCAAGAAGCGCCGAAAGAATGTTGTTTTCGTCGTCCGAAGACAGTGAAATAAAAAGATCGCACCCTTCGACGCCAGCCGAAAGAAGCGTGTCTTCGTCGTCAAAGTCTCCAGAGAGCACCATCGCCCGGTCGCCAAGAGTCAGTGCGAGGTCTTCGGCCTGACGACGATCTGCTTCAATGACGCGGATGGATGCAGGAGCCGCCCCTGTGAGTTCGTTTCCTTCCGTCAGCGCCTGAACGATGCTTCGGCTCATGATGGAGCTTCCGGCAAGGATCAGGCTGCGCGTGGCTGCTGTTCTGCGGCGAAGCTGCGTGGTGACAAGGCGCGCGTGCCGGGTATCTGCGACAAAAATCACCTCGTCGCCGGCCTCTATCAATGTGCGGGCATTGATCGCGAGACATTGGTTGCGGCGAAACAGCGCCGCAATGCGTGCGCATGCATTGGGAATGTGGGCGTTGAGCTCGCCGATTGGACCGCCCACCATGGGGCTTCCTTCCTGTGCTCTTACTGCGATGAGGCTTACTCGGCCTTCTGCGAACTCCTGTACCTGCAGGGCTTCCGGGATGTCGATGAGCTTCACGAGATAGCGTGTGAGCGCCTGTTCGGGCCAGATAACCGTAGTCGCGCCGAAACCTTCTTCCCGAAGCAGACGGGGGTAGCTGCGCAATTCTTCGTTGCGGACGCGGGCGATTCTTGTGGGGATATTGAAGATTCTCGAGGCAAGCAGGCAGACGGCGAGATTGGTCTCATCGCTCGATGTCACGGCAATCAGCATGTCGGTATCGCCTGCCGAGGCGTTTTCGAGAAGCTGCGGCGAAAGCGCATCTCCCACGATGCCTCTGAGGTCAAAGCGGGACTGCAGAAAGCTGATGTTGGCCGGATCCTTGTCTATGACGGTAATGTCATTGGCTTCCGATACCAGACTTTCTGCAACGGAACTACCAATGCGGCCTGCTCCGATAATGAGGATCTTCATGATGTCTTGAAAGAAAGAGGCCCGCTTGATGTGAGCGGGCTTCCTGGAGCAGAGAGATTATTTGAGGGTGTTGTTGAGCGGGTATCGGTCAAGCGTCGAGCCGGTCGGATTATCTATCGAATTCTCGTCAGAAGTTTCGATTTCTGCCAGGACCGGACGCGTAGGCTTGGCATAGCTTCCGCCGACAGGCGGCGTCGGCGCAGTGCGGCGAGCTTCCTCGCGCATTTCCTCAACGTTGATGCCGAGCGAACGAACCTTGCGGTAGAGGTGCGTGCGTTCCATGCCGGCGTGTCGAGCGAGTTCCGCCATGGAGTGGTTGAGATGATTGAGCACTGTTTTGAAATAGGCTCTCTCAAAATCCATCAGCTGATCTCGGAACGGACGGTTGAAGTCGAGGACGAGTCCGTAATCGGGCATTTCATAAGCCGGAAGCCGCTGTACCTGCTGCATGTTGCGGCGGCGGCCGCGGGTACGCTTTTCGGGAGGAGGCTCTTCAGCGGCCTGACGCTGCTGCTCGTGCCATTTGACGAGACCAAGCTGAATGGCCGACAGCAGGCGTTTAAGGGAAATCGGCTTTTCAATGAAGTCGACGGCACCGTCATCCAATGCACGCTGCGCATGGTCGATCGAACCGTGCCCGGACATGATGATTACGGGGAAGTTTAAGAGACCGCCGTACTTCCATTCGCGCAGAAGTGCGAGACCGTCCGTATCCGGCATCCAGATGTCAAGAAGCACCAGATCGTACTGGCGTTCGGCAACCTTAGCCCTTGCCTCATTGGCATTGGCGGCAGTGGCTACACGGTAGCCGGACTCGACAAGAATTTCCGAAAGAATGTTTCGGATGCCGAGTTCATCGTCGACAATAAGAATTTCAGTCATCTTGTTGATTAGTTGCTTTAGTGGCCGATCCATCACTGACGGTCAGTCGGTTGGTCGCCTGGTGCGAGGTGCTCGAAAAGAATATCCACTTGGGCGCCGAGAATCAGCGTACCGGTAGAGTCCAGACGGTTGGAAAGGCGGATGACCGCACGGTGCTCATCGAGAATCTTCTTGATCATCGGAAGCCCAAGCCCTGTGCCTGTAGCTTTGGTGGTGACATAGGGCTCAAAGGCGCGCTCGAGGATATTTTCGCTGAAACCAACGCCGCTGTCATGCAGATGAAGCTGTACGGCACTCATGCCGCGCTCGGTCAGAATATGACGCGTTGAGATGACGATTTTCGGGACGTCGCCTTCCGCTGCATCGATGCTGTTGGAAATCAGATTATGCAATACCTGTCGAAGTTGAGAGGCGTCCGCCTCGATGAGCGGAATGCCGTTCTCAAGATCGAGCTTGATGGCAAGACCTGCTTCCTGGTAGAGCTGCGCGGCGCCGAGAACGAAGTCGTTGAGGTCAAGCGGAGAGAGCTTCGCTTCGGGGAGCCTGGCGTATTCCCGGAAATCATTGACCATCTGCTTGAGGGCATCTACCTGCGTTGTAATGGTTTTGACTGCGCGGGTCAGCATTTCGGCATCATCATCGTTTTCGAGCTTGGGTTCAAGCCGGAAAGCCAGTCGTTCGGCTGCAAGCTGTATAGGCGTGAGCGGATTCTTGATTTCATGAGCCAGTCTGCGGGCGACTTCGCCCCAGGCAGTGGCTCGCTGCGCCTCAATGATCTTTGAGACATCATCGAACACAATGACAAGTCCGGGCTTATCGGCTCCAAGCGGCATCCGCGATAGCTTGAGGAAGAGCGGAATAGTTTTTTCCTTGCGCTCAAGCTGGAATTCCAGACTTGCGGCGCCGGTTTCTTTTTCGAAGCCGAGGGAAAGCTGAGCGTTCCGAAGGGCAGCGGAAAGCTCCGGTTCAATTTTGCTGAGTTCGATTCCGGTGCGGCAGCTCTCTTCTCCAAGAATTCTGCGGGCTGCCGCATTGGCGGTAATCACCCGGCCTGTGCGGTCGAGCACAATGACGCCGGAGGAAATATTGGCGAGAATCCGCTCAAGATAGGCCTGAGCCTGTTCTGCGTGCCGGCGCTGCTCATCGATCACGCGGCGCGACTCAGAAAGGTCGCGGATCATCTGGTTGAAGGATTGCGTGAGGACGTTGATTTCGTTGTTGCCGGAAAATTCCCGGATAGGATGAAAGTTGCCGTCTGCCACCCGGCGCGTTCCTTCCTCAAGTTGAAGAACCGGAGCAACGGTCTTGCGCGCAAAGGCGAGCGAGAGAGCAAAAGCTCCGAGCGCACCGAGAAGCGTGACGAGAAAAAGCGTGCTCGCATAAACGCTCTGAAGCGAGGCTCGGGAGAGAACCAGAGTTTGATAGTCGCGGTACCCCGCGACAAGCATGGATGCATTCTTAACAGTTTCTTCCGGAACCGGCTGAATGATCTGAAGATAGAACTGCTGACGCTGCATCTCCAGACCCGAGCCCGGCTTTGTGGCGTCGTGAACATTGTCTTCTGCGGCACCAGCTTCTTCAGACTGAATAGGAACAATCACGCGGATGGAAAGTTTTTCATCCCGCTGCGCGTCGAAATTAACGTCTCCGTCAATCACGCTGTATATGCCTGCGCTTTTGACCGTTTGAATCTGGCTTGATGTCGGCATGTCGGGCATCAGAACATTGATGCGCGAGCCCGCAGCCGCAATGGCGGTTCCATTGGAGAGGAAAACGAGGGCTTCGATGCCGGGGCGGCCCTCCAGTATTCTGAGCAGATCCGACATGATGAGCGATGCCGGGGTATTGGTGAGCAGTCCTGCAATGTGCCTTGCAGTCGCTTCAGCCTCAACCTGCTGCTGGGCAAGAATGCCCCGGGTGATTGTGACGCCGGAATCAAGCGCCTTTTCCACGCGTACGTCGAACCAGGAATTGATGGAACGTGAGATGAAGACAGAGGAAACAAAATAAATAAGGACGCAGGGAATCAGTGCAAGTCCCGCTGCGGAAAGCGCAAGACGGCTGGTGAGGTGTGCGCCGAACTCCTTATTGCGCAGGCGCTGCCAAAGACGCAGCGCCATTGCTGCTACAACGGCGAAAAGAACGACGGCAATCGCCCGGTTGATGACGAGCAGAACAGGGAACCAACGTTCAAAAAGGGTTGAGTCCGTGCTTGTTGCGGCAAGTATGAAGAGCGAGAGGCCCGCCAGCACAAGCGAAGCGATAAAGATGCCGCGAAGCCAGGAGGACATGACTTAATCCTCCTCGTGCGCCAGATCCTTCGGCAGCGCTATAGGTGTCCAATCGCTCTCCACGGTCCAGTCGCCTGAATCATGGTTCGTTACCTGCATGGGTTTCGGGAGCTTGCCTGCATCCAGATAAAAGCGGATGCAGGCAGTAAGGCCTGAATCGGCAGTATCCCGGGTCGACGCCACGCGCCAGCGCCGGATGTTTTTGATGTAGGGAAGCGCTTCTTCTAGCGTATCAAAATTGAGAGAAATGCCGCTGTAGGAAACGGCATAGCGTCGGGTGAGCGGGTTGAATGCCAGACGGATGTTGAAGTCGCTTTCTGCGATATTTTTGTCGAACCAGTACCAGCGGTCTTTTGAAAGTTCAAATTGGTAGGTGAAGTAGAGCGCAATGCCGCGGTGCATGGCATCGACCAACGGCATTGGAAGGTCAAACTCGTAATGCGCCTCTATGAAGAGGCCCGGACGCTCGCCTGGCTCATCAACGGTGAGTGCGGCACTCATGAGTTCTGCTCTTGCCGCTTCCGCCGAACCGGCAGCCGCAAGCATCGCCGCGCATAAAAGAGGCGCAGCGATGCGTGAGAAGCTGAAGGTTCGGGAAAGTAACATGCCGGAGAAACTGCGGAAAACTAATTCTTTTTGAGCAGTGCGTAGAAAAAGCCGTCGTGCACGGAAGGAAGCATTTGCGGATTGGGCCAGATGCCGTCTTCTGTCGGAACAAGGTTCATCATACCGATCCCTGTTTCGCCAAGCGGCGCCATCGAAGCATCCGGGTGACGAGCGAGAAATTCCTTGATCTGCAGAGGGCCTTCCTGAGGAAAGAGCGAGCAGGTGCAGAAGAGCAGATGTCCGTTCGTTTTCAGACACGGCCAGAGCGCTTCCAGAATCCTTTTTTGCTCATTGGCAAGCCGGCGGATGTCTTCGGGGCGGCGCGACCAGGGGACATCCGGCTGGCGCCTTACGATGCCGCTGGCGGTGCAGGGGGCATCGAGGAGAATGGCATCAAAGGGGGGGCCAGAGAGCCACTTTTGGGTGTCTGCTGCATCCGCAGCGCGAACTTCCGCGGAGAGGCCGAGACGTTCAAGCGTTTCGCGGATCAGTTCCGCCCGGCCGGGAGCAACCTCCAGCGCTGTAACCCGGCAATCAGCAAGCTCGAGCAGATGAGCCGTTTTCCCGCCGGGCGCAGCGCAGGCATCCAAGACGCGATCGCCTGCCCGGACGGGGAGAAAGTGCGCGGCAAGCTGTGCTCCGGCATCCTGTACGGATACATCCCCCTCGACAAAGCCAGGTATTTCATGAACGGGCAGCGGTTTTTCAAGAAGAACGGCTTCAAGCCCAATTTGGCGGGCAGGGATTCCGGCCTGCTTGAGCCGCTCCAGATATGCTGCCGGCGTGGTCCGGCGGACGTTAACCCTCAGCGTCATCGGCGCGTGCTGGCGCTGGAGCAGAAGAATTCTCTCCCATTCCTGCGGATACGAGGCGCGGATCTTCTCAATCCACCAGGACGGCGCATTAAAGCGCACTTCCGGAATTTTGTTCAGATCTTTAAGAAGTACATTGCTTTCGCGCAGGAAACGGCGCAGGACTGCATTGACGAGGCCGGAAAAGCGCTGCGTGCGCTTATCTGCGCGAATAGCATTCACGGCTTCGCTTACAAGCGTGAATTCGTTGTAGCGCTTCGTAATGAGAAGAGCGAGCGCTGCTTCGAGAATGTTCTGTACCGGCGGCGGAGGAGGATTATTGAGAAGCTTTCTTGACAGAGCGCCGGTAAGCGCGAGGTTGCGCATAACGTCGTAAAGAATCGACTGCAGCGCGGCGCGTGCGTGAGACTGCAATCCCTCTGCTGCAGCATCAAGCGCCGCAGCAAAGGATGAGCCTCCCTTCATCTGTTTACGTGCCGTGGCGGCAAGCGAGAGCAGTCTGCGGAGCGGGAGTTGTCTGGTCTGCTTTACGGCTTCCGGAGATTCATGAGTCATGGGAAATGGTCACTTGCAATGAAGAGTGTCGAAAGCTGACAGAGCCGTTATTTGAGCGTGTCGCCCGGTTGAATGCCGAGGCTTTGGATGGCCGAATGAGCGGGCATGCGCGGCTTTCCCGCACGCTGCAGGATGGCCATTGAGAGCGCTCCTTCACCGCACTGAACCAGCAGGGCGTCGTCAGCTTTCAGAACGGTGCCCGGAGCGGCATCGGACGGCCATTCATGGGCCTCTGCCTGCCAGACCTTGACGGGATTGTCCTTGTACTCAAACTGCAGTCCGGGGAACGGCGTGAATGCGCGCATGCGGCGGGCAATGACTTTGGCGCTCTCATTCCAGTCAATTCGACTTTCGGATTTCAAAAGCTTTTCTGCATAAAGCACGCCTTCCTCGGGCTGCGGAGTGCATTCGAGATCGCCGGGCTTTTCAAGCGCTTTGATCAGAAGCTGCGCTCCGATGCGTGCGAGCTTCTCCGTGAGGGAAAGATGCGTATCGTCATCGACGATTTTCGTCTTTTCCACGAGCACCATGGGACCGGTATCGAGCCCCAGCTCCATCTTCATGAGCGTGACGCCTGTTTCAGCGTCGCCAGCTTCAATCGCCCGGGCAATAGGCGCTGCGCCGCGCCAGCGCGGCAGCAGACTTGCATGAATGTTGATCGCTTTAATGTCGCCAGCTTTCCCGATGCCGCGCGCGCAGTTGAGAACGGGCTCTGGGAGAATCAGTCCGTATGCCGCGACAACCAGAAGATCGGCGTTGATGCCGCGAAGCTTTTCATGCATTGCTGCGGCCCCTTCAGGATCTCTTTTGAGGCTCAGCGTTGCGGGAGTTTCCACAGGAATGCTAAGGGATTCGGCAAGCACTTTGACCGGTGATGGGGTGAGCTTCATGCCTCGGCCGCTTGGACGGTCGGGCTGAGTGAGCACGAGAGCAATGTCATGACCGTTGTCCGCAAGCGCACGCAGAGCTTCAGCGGCAAAGTCCGGCGTACCGGCAAAAATGATCTTCATGAGGAAAGCCTGAAAGGGAAGTTTTATTCAGAATCGCCCGCTATTTTAGAGGGATCGACTACGATGCCTCGATAAGGCCAGAAGAGATGGATTCTGATGTTATGGAAGAGCTTCAATATTTGAATGCAGGCGGCTTCACTTATGCCTATCGCCGCTATGGCGACTACGAGGCGCCGGCAGTGGTGCTTCTGATGGGGCTTGGTCTTTCGATGGAGGCATGGCCCGAAGGCATTATTTCCGGGCTTCTGGCAGATGGATTCCAGGTGATTACGCCCGACAATCGGGATGCCGGCGCTTCGTCCCGATTTATCGGCTGGCAGCCGGGCCGAGGGGCTGTCGCCCGGGCAATCGTGCGAACTGTGCTCGGACTTTCTGTTACCGGCGAATATGCGCTTGAAGATATGGCGCTCGATATCGAGCGGCTGCTTGATCATCTCGGCATCCGCCGAGTACATGTGGCTGGCGTCTCGATGGGCGGCATGATCGCGCAGGTTTTCGCAACGCAGTGTCCGAATCGGGTGGCTACGCTCACGTCCATTTCGTCAGCAGTCGGGAACCCCAAAACGGGTTTGGGTTCTCTTCGCGCTATTCTTGCTGTTGCGGGAACCGGAGATGCATCCTCACCGGAGGCGCTCAAGGCGCACTTCAAGACTGTTCTGACGGCGCTTTCAGGATCGAAATACAGGCCGACCCCGGAAGAGCTGGAGGATGCGATAAAAAGTGCGCCGCGCATCGGATACGATCCCATTGCGACGCGTCGACAGCTGATAGCACTGCTTGCCAGCGGAAACCGGGCAAAGGCCGTAAGACAGTTGCGCACGCCGACGCTCGTCATCCACGGTACGGATGATCCGCTCCTGCCTTTTGCGGCAGGAGAAGAAACGGCAAGACTTATTCGGGGAGCAAAGCTCATTTCCGTTGAAGGCCTCGGTCATCAGCTGCCGCCATCTCTGATGGGAGCGTATGCAAAATGGATTGCCGAAGAGTGCCACGCGCATCCGGCATGATGCGCGGGATGCGGATTCTTCAGCGGCGGGCGGCTTTTTCCTTATCCCTCTCCCGCTCCTCACGGCGGAGCTTGCGCAGCTTGGTGCAGGCACGCTGCTTCTTGAGCATGGAGAGGTGATCGATAAAGACGATACCGTCCAGATGATCCATTTCATGCTGCACGCAGACGGCAAGAAGCCCGGTGCAGTCGAGTTCAATTTCCTTGCCGGTGGCATCCTGTGCGCGAACGCGAACATGCGCCGGGCGCTTTACGTGTTCGTAAAGCCCCTTGAGGGAAAGACAGCCTTCCTCGTGATCCTGAACTTCTTCACTCGCTTCAATGATTTCAGGATTGCAGAGAACGCGCAGGCCGGTTTTATCGTCAGTAACGTCGATGACGATAATGCGCTTGAGAATGCCTACCTGATTGGCGGCGAGACCGACGCCGGGAGCGGCATACATGGTTTCAGCCATGTCGGCAGCCAGGCGCTGAAGGTCTTCGCCGAAAACGTCGATGCGCTCGGCCTTTGCGGCAAGTGCAGGATGCGGATACTGAAGTACGGGAAGCAAAGCCACGGAATACTCCTCCCCGCGATGGCGGGAAGCCGGATGTACATGAAAAGGCCGAGAATTATAACCTTGTGCAGATTGAGGAAATGCTCCGGGAGAACAGGAAGCAATGCGCGTAACAGAGTCGAATCAGGAAGATGTGCGCAACTGGATAAAGCTGCGGCTTGCACGCAATCTGGATACTTTCGGAGTCGTCAGGCTGCTGAAGGCTTTCGGCAGTGCGGAAACTGTACTTGCAGGGTCGCTTGCTGATCTGGCAAGGATTGTCGGGATGCCGGCTGCCGAAGGCGTTGTAGCGGCTGCCCGGGGTGCAGCGGACGATGACGCGGATGCCGCCGTCGAAAGACTTCTGAGCACTCCGGAGGCCGGCGTGCTCACCATTGCGGATTCACTGTATCCGGCAGGCCTCATCGAAAGCGGAACGGCGCCGCTTCTGTTGTTTACACGAGGAAGTGAGTCGCTCTTATTGCGGGAGGCAGTCACAATTTGCGGATCAGCTTCTGCGGACGACGAAGGTCTGCGGAATGCTGAGTTCTTCGGAAAGGCTATTTCTGAGGCAGGCATGACCGTGTTGGTGCCGGCTGAGCCGGGGATTCCTGCAGCTGCCGTTTCCGGCGCGCTTTCCGCGCATAACGGAGTTCCGCCGGCAGCATTTCTTGCTTCCGGCACGGCTCGGGCGCCCCGGGAATTGGCCGGACTGCTTAAGGCGCTTCTTGCCGCCGGAGGTCTTCTTATCTCAGCGGAGCTTCCCGATGCATCCCAGAGTGAATCTTCAAAAGCTCTGCGAGATGGTCTTCTCGCCGGGTTTGCGAAGCGGCTGCTTATTATTGAGGCAGAGCGCCACGCACCTATACTCGATGTCGCGCGCAAGGCGGCTGAGCTTGGCAGCCTTGTCGGAGCTATTCCGGGGAGCATTCATAATCCACTCTCCCGAGGTGCGAATGCGCTTATACGCGAAGGCGCTATGCTCGTCGAAACATTGAGGGATCTCGACATAGAAAATCCGGCGGCACAAAAATGACATAATGCGCCTGCTTTTCAGGCTGTCCTGCGCGCAAGCGGGATGCCTGATTTTTTCTTTTCAGAACCTAAACCCACTTCAGACCGCTTCCGTCGTAAGGAGAAAATGCCATGGCGCAGACCCTGGTGATTGCAGAAAAACCGTCAGTAGCAGGCGATATCGCCCGTGCTCTCGGCGGCTTTAAGAAAGACGGCGAGTTCTGGGCGCGCGACGACATGATCATCGGGTCGGCAGTGGGACATCTACTTGAAATCAAGGCGCCGGAGGAATATGACGTCAAGCGCGGGCGCTGGTCGTTTGCAAATCTGCCGGTTATTCCGCCCTACTTCGATTTGCAGCCGATTAAGAAGTCGGAGAGCAAATACACGGCGCTGGCTAAAAAAATCCGTAGCCGTTCTGTCACGGATCTCATCAATGCATGCGATGCGGGGCGCGAGGGCGAACTCATCTTCCGCTACATCATTCAGGCCTGCGGCAGCAAAAAGCCGATCCGCAGACTGTGGCTGCAGTCGATGACGAAGGCTTCCATTCAGGAAGCTTTTACACAGCTGCGCTCCGATGAAGAAATGAAGCCGCTCGAAGCAGCTGCAAGGAGCCGTTCCGAAGCGGACTGGCTTGTCGGCATCAACGGCACGCGTGCGCTGACTGCCTTTAATTCCAAGGATGGTGGCTTTTTCCTTACAACCGTCGGCCGCGTACAGACGCCGACGCTCGCGATCGTGGTCGCGCGTGAGGAGGAAATCAATCACTTCAAGCCGAAGGATTACTGGGAAGTCCACGCCACCTTCAAGGCTGCGGCCGGCGAGTATGAAGGCAAGTGGATTGCTCCTGACTTTACGAAAACGAAGGGCATGCCGGCAGAGCTTCGCGCCGACCGCATCTGGAGCGCGGCCGATGCCGAGAGAATTGTCGCAAAGTGCTCAGGCCGCGAGGGTACGGTAACGGAACAAAGCAGAAAAGCGACATCGCTTGCGCCTGCGCTTTTCGATCTTACGTCGCTGCAGCGTGAGGCCAACAGCCGTTTCGGGTTCCCTGCCAAGATGACGCTTGCCATTGCACAGCGCCTCTATGAACGCCACAAGGTGCTGACCTATCCACGTACGGATGCCAAAGCACTGCCTGACGACTATGCGCCGACGGTAAAGGAAACGCTTGCTCATCTGCAGAAGCTTCCCGAATACGACGCCTATTCCGCCAAGATTCTGACGAACGGCTGGGTGAATCCGCATGACAAGCGGGTTTTCGACAACAAGAAGATCAGCGACCACTTTGCGATTATCCCGACGGGTGAAATTCCAAATGGGCTTGATGAAACCGAGCAGAAGATCTACGACCTCGTCGTGCGCCGCTTTATGGCGGTCTTCTTTCCCGCCGCTGAATTCAACGTCACAACCCGCCGCACCCTGGTTGAGGGCGAGGTCTTCCTGACGGAAGGAAAAGTGCTTACGAAACCGGGCTGGATGGAAGTGGCTTCGAGGGCCGTGCGCACGCAGAGCGATCTTGTCCCCGTTTCAAACGGCGAGAAGGTTCTGACGACGCATATTGAGTCTTTTGCCGATCAGACGAGGCCGCCAGCGCGCTTTACGGATGCGACCCTCCTTTCCGCGATGGAGTCTGCAGGCAAGAAGCTTGAAGCGGACGAGCTGCGCGATGCCATGGCGGAAAAGGGACTCGGTACGCCGGCAACCCGCGCGCAGACCATTGAGGGCCTCATTGAGCAGAAGTATCTGCGTCGCGAAGAGCGTGCGCTTGTGCCCAATGCCAAGGCATTCCAGCTCATGCAGCTCGTGCGCGGTCTTCGCATCGACGAGCTCACGCAACCGAGGCTCACGGCGGAATGGGAGTACAAGCTCGCTCAGATTGAACATAGTCAGGGATCGCGCGACGACTTCATGGCGGAAATCCGCAAAATGACGGAAAACATGGTCGCTGTTGCCAAACAGTACGAAGGCGACAGCGTGCCGATCGTCAATCCCATTCACTTCAAGAACAGATGCCCGGCCTGCGGCGGCGAAATCGTTGAAAACTACAAGCGTTTTGCCTGCACGACGCCCGGCTGCTATTTCTCGCTTTCAAAACACCCTTCGGGTCGTGCTTTTGAAGCCGAAGAGGTTGAGGAACTTCTCGCCAATCATCGCGTGGGGCCTCTCACGGGTTTCGTCAGCCGCAGAGGATTCCCCTTTGAGAGCGAGCTTGTGCTTGAAAAAGACAAGGAAACGGGGCAATGGGGGATGCGCTTTGACTTTGAGGAACGCCCGGAAGTCGGCGCAGAGAAAATAGCTTCAGCTCCGGTTGTGGGCGACTGCCCGCTTTGCCGCGGCCGCGTTCTTGAGCTTGGCGATCACTACATCTGCGAGCACGCTGTCAATGAACCCCGCACCTGCACTTTCCGCATGAGCCGCACGATTCTGCAGCGGACGATTACGCGCGAGGAAGTGGCCACGCTTCTGGCGGAGGGCAAGACGCATCTGCTCGACGGCTTTATTTCCAAGCGCACGAACCGCCCCTTCAAGTCTTATCTCGTCTGGGATCCGAAGAAGAAGACAGTAGCCTTCGAATTCGAAAAGCGGGAAAAAGACGCCGCAAAAGAGGCGGCGAAATCTGCAGAGACTGAGGAAGAGTCGGCAGCGGCTAAGAAGCCTGTGCGCAGGACCGCAGCAAAGAAGAGCGCCGCGAAGCCTGCGGCCCGCAGGACAAAGAAGGCGGAAGGCTGATCTGAAAAATAAAAAATCCCGCGTACGAACAAAATCGTCGCGGGATTTTCTTCTGCGGAGACTCTGCCGTTATTCGGCAGGCTTCTCGGTCTTTTTCTTGTTTCTTGTGATGAGCACCTGATCGATCTTGTTGTTGTCGACGTCCATCACTTCAAACGTATAGTCAGCGCAGACCACTTTGTCGGTACGCTTTGGAATCTTTCTGAGCATGTACATCATGAAACCCGCAACGGTTTCGTAGGCGGAGTCTTCAGGAAGCTCATCAATTTCCAGAGCATGCTCCAGATCGTCAATCGGCGTGGCGCCGTCAACGAGCCATGTGTCTGCATCGCGCTGGATGATCTGCACGTCATCTTCATTCGTGACGAGATCGCCCATGACGGTTGCCATGACGTCGTTGATCGTGATGATGCCGACCACAAGCGCATATTCATTGAGAATGACGGCGAAGTCCGTATGTGTGCGCTGGAAGACGTCGAGAACCTCGGAAAGCGTCAGCGAGTCCGGAATGAACTGGACGCCCTGCAGAAGCTCGGGATCCTGGAAAAGAATGGGTTTTTCTTCAAGAACGCGGCGCAGAAGATGCTTGGAGTCGACAAAGCCGACGACATGGTCGAGGTCTTTGTCGCAGACAAGGAAGCGGTTGTAGGGAACAGTGGAGATCTTTGCCCGGATGCTTTCGTCGGTTTCGTCAAGCGTGAAGTAGACGATGCTTTCGCGTGCGGTCATCGCAGAAGGCACGAGTCTGGATTCAAGCTCGAAGACGTTCTGAATGACGGTTTCCTCTTCGGGGGCAATGACGCCTGCTGCAGCGCCCGCGCCGACGCTCGCGAGGATGTCTTCAGACGTAATGGTCTCCTGCCGCTTTGTCGGCATGCCGAGCGAACGGATGCAGGCATCCGAGAGACGCTCGAGGACGAACACGATGGGGCGCAGGCACTTGATCAGCACGTTCATCGGGCGCACGACGAACATTGCGGTAGCTTCCGGGCGCGCAATGGCAAGACGCTTCGGGAGCAGATCCGCAAAAATGACGAAGAGCGTCGTTGCGATGATGAAGGAAATGATGAAGCTCACATGCGAGAGGTTCTGCCCGGGAAGAACGATCGAGAAGAGCCAGTCGAAGAAAGGAGAGAAGGCTGCGTCTCCGATGACGCCGCCCAAAAGCGCGGCGGCATTCACGAGCACCTGGAGCGCCGAAAAGAATTGCCCTGGATGAGACTGCAGCTCGAGGACGAGCGCAGCCCGTCTGTCTCCGTCATCCGCAAGCGTCTGCAGTCGCGTCTTGGATGCAGAAGCGAGAGAGATTTCAGAAGACGAAAAAAAGGCGCTGAGCAGCACAAGGCCGAAGAGCGCCGCAACTTGCGGCAGGGAATCCATAAGCATTTCCGGAAAATCTTGGTTCAGCGCGGTCCGCATGAGAGTCGGGATGCGCGCTCGCACCGCGATTCTTAATGCAGGCGGCGCTTTGAAATGAGCAGATTTCCGCTATATTGAACACAGGTCAGAGATTTTACCATGAATTCCTTATTAACCACTTGTTTTTTCGCGTTATTTTCTTAAATAACAGCGCTGAGACCCGGGGTTGAACCAACTGGAAGGGTATTTTTCTTTCACCCTTCAAGCGTTTTTTCATGGAGCCGCCCTACTGCGCCTCAGCCGCTTCGGACCGGCATTTATCCTGTCGGAAGCTCTATCCCTTCGTTTATCTGAGGAACCTTTTGCCATGAAGTCCAAACTCCTTTCCGTTGCCGTCCTTCTTGCGGCTGCAGCCGTCGCGCTCCCGGCGCAAGCCGGCGAAACACTTGACCGGGTTAAGTCCCGCGGCCAGCTTGTCTGCGGCGTCAATACGTCTGCTCCGGGTTTTTCAAGCGCCGACAGCCAGGGCCACTGGCAGGGCCTTGACGTCAACACCTGCCGTGCGGTTGCCGCGGCCGTGCTTGGCGATGCGGACAAAGTGAAGTACGTCCCGCTTTCCTCGACGCAGCACATGGCCGCGCTGGCATCGGGCGAGATCGACATGCTCGCGCGCAACACCACCTGGACGATGACCCGGGATGCCAGCACTGGCAACGTCTTCGTCGCCGTTTCCTACTATGACGGCCAGGGCTTCATGGTTCCCGCTTCGCTCGGCGTTAAAAGCGTGAAGGAACTCGATGGCGCAACGGTCTGCGTGCAGACGGGTACAACCACGGAAAAGACTACGGCGGACTACTTCCATTCGCACGGCATGAAGTACAAGACGGTGGTCTTCGACACGACGGAGGCTACGCAGAGCGCTTTCATTTCCGGGCGCTGCGATGTTTATACGACCGACATGTCCGACCTCGCGGGCGTGCGCATGATCGCGCCGGATCCTTCCAAATTCGTCATTCTTCCGGAAACGATTTCCAAAGAACCTCTCGGCCCGGCCGTGCGCCGCGGCGACTGGGAGTGGTTTGAAATCGTTCGCTGGTCCTTCATGGCTTTCCTCGGGGCAGAGGAGCTCGGCGTTACTCAGGCGAATGTGGACGACATGCGCAAGAATTCCCGTGATCCGAATGTGATGCGTCTGGTTGGCGCCGGCGAGGATATGGGCAGGATGCTCGGCCTCGACAAGGACTGGTCCTACCGTATCATTAAGCAGGTCGGCAACTACGGCGAATCCTGGACGAAGTATTTCGGTCCGACGAGCCCGCTTAATCTTCCCCGCGGAATGAATCGTCTCTGGACGGACGGCGGCCTCATGTATGCCATGCCGATTCGCTGATTTGACGGCCTTTTTCCCTTCAGGAACCTGACGAAAGGCTCCGGGCAATTTGGCTGCCTGGAGCCTTCTTCGTATTTCCGATCCCGAAAGTTATGTTTTCTAGAGAGAGCTTCAGCATCGTTCCCGGGGATGATGCTTGGATTTTGCGCGAGAAGATTCGCCGCCGGCGTGAATTTACGCTTCAGGCGGCATTGATCCTTCTTCTCGTTGCTTTCATTGCAGTGCTCGCTTCCAATGTTGAAGCCAATCTTGCAGCGAAAAATATCAAAAGCGGTTTTCATTTCCTGATGAATCGCGCGGGCTTTGAGATCAGCGATCAGCTGATCACGTATTCCAGCAATGATCCGCTGTGGAAGGCTTTTGCGACGGGCATCCTCAATACGCTGAGAGTCTCTGCCTGCACGGTAGTGTCGGCGACGGTGCTGGGCGTTGTTGTGGGCCTGATGCGGCTTTCAAGGAATGCCGTCGTGCGTTTTCTCGGCATCGCGCATGTTGAGGCCTACCGCAATGTGCCGCTTCTGGTGCTTCTCCTCGCTCTTTATCTGGTGGTGACGGAACTTCTGCCCGGCGTTCGTGCGGCATTCCACCTGGGCGACTGGGTGTATCTCTCTAAAACCGGCCTTCTTTTCGCCATCCCCGAGATGCAGTGGGCAGGAAGCATTGCGGCTCTTGCAGGTCTTGCCGGGGCATTCTTCGTCGCCTGGATCATTCGCCGCCGCGAAACCTCGCTCGTTGCCAACTGCTCCGGACTTCTCGCTTTCGTGCTGGTTTTCGCCCTTGTCTGGGTGATTCTCGGCGTATTTGGCGGCTGGAATCACCCCGTTGCAACGCGCTTTTCCATGTCCGGCGGCGCGCAGCTTACGCCGGAATTTCTGACGCTTTGGCTTGGACTCACGCTCTATACCTCCGCGATGATTGCGGAAATCGTCCGTGCAGGCGTGGTATCCGTCAGACCAGCACAATGGGATGCCGCTTCGGCGCTTGGATTCCGCACGCGCGAAACGGTGAGCTACATCATCTTTCCGCAGGCAATGCGGCTTATTGTTCCGCCGCTTTCGAGCCAGTACATGACGCTCACCAAGAATTCTTCACTCGCCGTGATGGTGGGCTACCCGGATCTGGTCAATGTGGGGACGACGGTGATGAACATTACCGGTCAGGCGCTGGAAGTCATTTGCCTCATCATGGGCGTTTATCTGACGGTGAACATTCTTATCTCCGTCTTCATGAATCAGCTCAATGCCCGCATTATGCGGGCTCCGCAGTAAGGAGATGCTCATGCCGGAAATTCAGATTACGGGCACTCCCGGCGGTCTTTGGGAGCGGCTGCGCGCGAGCTGCTTCTATTCTCCCGGGGCAAGCGTGGTTTCGGTAGTGCTCGGCGCCGTCATCCTTTTCGTCCTCTGCTGGTTCATCAAGTGGGCGGTTCTCGATGCCGTCTGGAGCGCCGACGTTAATGCCTGCAGGCAAGCAGCGGGCGCCTGTTGGGGCTTTGTAACTGAAAAATGGCGCCTCATTATTTTCGGGCGCTTCCCTTATGAGCTGCAGTGGCGGCCGGCGCTTGCCACATTCATCATCGTTCTCATGCTCGTCATCTCTGCGGTGCCGTCTCTCTGGTCGCACCGGGGGCTGCGAATGCTTCTCTGGGGCTGGGTTGCATCCTTTGCCGCCTTCTTCGTTCTGATGATCGGCGGCATTTTCGGACTGGAAGAAATCAGTACCGACATGTGGGGCGGACTGCCGTTGACGGTGATTCTTACGCTTCTCGGCATGGCGGCGTCTTCTCCTCTCGGCATTCTTCTTGCCATCGGTCGCCGCAGCAGACTGCCCATCATTTCTGCCGTTTCAACGGGCTACATCGAACTCGTGCGCGGCGTGCCGCTGATTACCGTGCTGTTCGTTGCGGCTTTCGTCTTTCCGCTCCTGATGCCGGAATGGATGAAGGTAGATGCCTTCTGGCGAGTGACGATCGGCATTACGCTCTTTCAGGCGGCCTATATGGCGGAAACTGTTCGCGGCGGGCTTCAGACCATTCCGCGCGGGCAGTTTGCTGCTGCCCGTTCGCTGGGGCTTACGGAACGTCAGTGCTACACGAGCGTTATTCTTCCTCAGGCCCTGGTAGCTATCATCCCGGCTTTCGTCAACAGCCTTTTGTCCTGCTTCATGGACACTTCGCTTGTTATGGTGGTCTCGATGTACGACCTTACCGGGTCACTCAAGCTTGCGCTTGGGGATGCCCTCTGGAGGCCCTATTTCATTGAAGGCTACGCTTTCATCGTGATGGTCTATTTTGTCTCGAGCTTCATCATTTCGCGCTACAGCCAGTGGCTCGAAGGAAGGCTTCAGGGGACAAAGTCGCGCCGTACTATTCAAATTTGATTCGTTTATGAAATTTCATGAGCACATCATCCGGGCATCCATCCCGGAGCTTCCCTTTGTTCTTACTCGAGAGGATCTCGCGCGCGGCATCGCCGATTTCGCGCGGCATCCGGAAAACTATATCGAGGAAGTAAGCGGCTCCCGCATTACGAAGGCGGAGGTTCCGGGAAAAACGCCGGGATCCGTGACCTTCGGGAGAGAGATCAGCTTCGGAACGCTGAAGTTCGAAGAAGAAATTGAACTTTCGGCGGACGGGAGCTATCACGCGCATATTGATGCTGATGGTCCACGGCCGGCATCGGATTTCAGCATGACGATTGAGGAGCCTGAAAAGGGAAGCCTTTTCGTGCGCTTTACCTATCACGAAGATCGCGAGCCGCTGCAGAAGGAAACGCATCAGGAAGCGCAGCTCAATCAGCTCAGACGTCTTGCATACGAAAGCAAGGACCGGAGCATTCTTGTGAAGATTCTTGATGATCTCGTTGAGCTCAAGGCGCATGAGGCACACGCTTAAAGCGAGCCTTCTCTATTATTCGACGCCCGGATGAGGCAAAAAGGCCTTCCCGGGCGTTCCTTTTAACCGCAGAGTTTTCGAAAGATGACCGACATGCTCAGTGCGCGTATCTGCGCTCATATTGCCGAAGAAATTGCGGCGCGCTCCTCCCAGGTGGAAGCGGCCGTCAGACTCCTCGACGAAGGCGCAACCGTGCCTTTTATCGCCCGCTACCGCAAGGAAATGACCGGCGGACTCACGGATGCACAGTTGCGGACGCTCGAAGAGCGTCTTGTGTATCTCAGAGAGCTTAATGATCGTCGCGAGACAATCCTTGCCTCCATTGAGGCTCAGGGGAAGCTTGATGATGCTTTGAAGGAGCGCCTTCTGAAAGCCGAGACCAAGCAGGAGCTTGAAGACCTTTATGCGCCCTATAAGAGCAAGCGCCGCACGCGCGCGGCCATTGCGAAGGAAGCGGGTCTCGAACCTCTCGCCGACAAGCTTCTGGCCAACCGGACGCTGGATCCTCTTCGTGAGGCGGCTGCCTTCGTCAATGCCGAAAAGGGTTTTGCCGATGCGCAGGCAGCGCTTAATGGCGCAAGAGACATTCTTGCAGAACGCTTCAGCCTCGATGCAAAGCTGAGAGAAAATTTGCGCGCCTTTATGTCCTCGCGTGGAGAGCTTGTCTCTCGTCTTGTGGAAGCTGAAAAAGAGAAGGCGGAAAAATACCGTGATTACTTCGATTTTCGGGAATCGCTCTCGAAAGTCCCGTCGCATCGTGCGCTTGCCGTTCTTCGCGGCCGCCGGGAGGGATTCCTTACGGTATCTGTTGAGCTTCCTGCCGAAGATGAAGCGCGTGATCCTCATCCTGCGGAAGCGCGGCTTGCTGATCTCCTCGGCATCAGCCGAACCGGACGCGCCGCGGATATGTGGCTCCTTAGCGTCTGCCGCTGGACATGGCGCGTGAAGCTTCGTCTTTCCATTGAGGGCGATCTTCTTGAAGAACTCCGGGAGCGCGCAGAAGAAACGGCAATCGGCGTCTTTGGAGATAATCTGCGCGACCTGCTTCTTGCCGCGCCTGCCGGACACCATGCAGTTCTTGGTCTTGACCCGGGCTTCCGTACGGGTGTCAAAGCCGCGGTCATTGACGACACGGGCCGAGTGCTTGCCCACGACGTTCTCATGATGCACGGGTCCGACGCCGCGCGCGAAGCCTCAAAGCTGAAGCTTCTGAAGATGCTTGAGCCCTACCGAATCGCCTTCATTGCGATCGGGAACGGGACCGCAAGCCGTGAGACGTCGGCCGTTGTCGGCGAAGTTCTGCGCGCGCACCCGGAAGTCAAGGCTCAGCGCGTCATTGTTAGCGAGGCGGGGGCTTCCGTTTACTCGGCATCTGAGCTTGCCAGTGAGGAGCTTCCCGAACTCGACGTCAGCTACCGCGGGGCGGTTTCGATCGCAAGGCGCCTCCAGGATCCGCTGGCTGAGCTCGTGAAGATCGACCCCAAGGCAATCGGCGTGGGCCAGTACCAGCACGATGTGGATCATCAGAAGCTTGAGCGCCGTCTCTCTGCGGTTGTTGAAGACTGCGTTAATTTCGTCGGCGTTGACGTCAACACGGCAAGTCCCCAGCTATTAAGTCATATTGCCGGTCTTACACGCCGCGTCGCGCAGGAAATCGTTGCTTATCGCGAAAAGAACGGAGCTTTCCGTGATCGCGAGGCGCTGCGCAAGGTGCCTTACCTTGGGGATGCGCGCTTTTTGCAGGCGGCCGGGTTCCTGCGCATCCATCGCGGGGCAAATCCGCTCGACGGTACAGGCGTTCATCCGGAATCCTATTCGGTGGTGGCGAAAATGGTCGCGCGCCTCAAGCTCAGGAGCGTGCGGGAGCTTATGGGCAATGAGGCGCTCCTTGGTAAGATTCGGGCGGCGGATTATGCCGATGAAAAATTCGGTGCGCCTACTGTGCTTGACATCATCCGTGAGCTTGAGAAGCCTGAGCGCGATCCAAGAGCTGAATTTAAAACGGCTGAATTTAAGGATGACATCCAGACCATTGAGGATCTCCATCCGGGAATGAAGCTTGAGGGTGTAGTCGCCAATGTCGCAGCCTTCGGTGCTTTCGTTGATATCGGCGTTCATGTGAACGGGCTTGTTCACGTGTCAGCGCTTGCGGACCATTTTGTGAAGGATCCGTTCAAGGAAGTGCGTGTAGGGCAGGTGGTTAAGGTGACGGTGCTCGATGTGGATGCGGCGCGTCAGCGCATTTCGCTTTCCATGCGTTCGGACGGGACTACCGGGGCCGGTGCTTCGAGGGGGGCGTCGAGACATGCGAAGGGCGTCAGCCGGGATGGATCCGACCGGGGAAATGCCGGAACCAATACTGCGCTCGGCGCTGCTTTTGCGAAGCTTCGCCGCTGATGAGCTGAACCAGCAATAACGAAGAAGAAAAGCCTCAGATTCTCAAGGAATCTGAGGCTTTGCTCAACAGAAATTCCGAAGACGTAGCCGGGCTTACCGTGATTTCCCGTCAAGGTCGGCTTCATGGGGTTCAGGTTCCTTTTCGCCCTGAACGTGGCGCTCGCCGAGCTCCATGAGAGCATTGAGGATGATGGCGCCAAAAGTGGCAGTGCCGATGCCGCCGAGCGTGAAGCTTCCGATATGAATTGTGAAGTCGCCGGCGCCAAGAATCAGCGTGACGGCAGCAACGATCAGATTGCGGTTGTCGCCGAAGTCCACGTGGTTGACCACCCAAACGCGGGCGCCAGCGACGGCAATGAGGCCGAAGACGACGATGGAGGTGCCGCCGAGAATCGGCTGCGGAATTGTCTGAATGACCGCGCCGAATTTGGGCGAGAAGCCAAGGATGATGGCAAAGATTGCTGCAACCGGGAAGAGCAGCGTCGAGTAGACGCGGGTTGCTGCCATGACGCCGATGTTTTCGCCGTAAGTCGTCACGCCCGTGCCGCCGAAGCTTGCGGAAATCATTGTTGCAAGACCGTCGCCGAGGAAGGCCCGACCCATATAGGGGTCAAGGTTGCGGCCGGTCATTGCCGTCACAGCCTTGATGTGGCCGAGGTTTTCGCCCACGAGGATGATGACGACGGGGGCGATAAGCGTAATGGCGGAGATGGAGAAAACCGGAGTTTCAAACTGCGGGATGCCGAACCATGCGGCTTCAGCGATGCGGCCGAAGTTGATCGGCGTGCCGCCAAGTCCGAGGCCGTTCGTAAGAATGGCGTAGATCGCGTAGGCGAGCGAGAGGCCGACGAGAATCAGAAGCTTTTGAATGAGTCCGCGCGTATAAACGGCAACGCCGCCCACGCAGATCACCGTGAGGATGGCAATCCAGGCGTCAAAGTCCGTAGGACCCACGCTCTTGACGGCAGTAGGCGCGAGGTTGAGGCCGATGACCGCGACGACGGCGCCGGTAACGACCGGAGGCATCAGCCGTTCGATCCATTTGACGCCGGTGCTCATGACGATGAGGCCCACGGCGCAGTAAATAAGGCCGCAGATGATGATGCCGCCGAGCGCCACGGGAATGTTGGGATTAGGTCCTGAACCTGCAGCGTATCCCGTTGCAGCAATGACTACGCCGATGAAGGCAAAGGACGAGCCCAGGTAGCTCGGCACATGTCCGCCCACGAGGACGAAAAAAATGAGCGTGCCGAGGCCGCTCATCAGAATGGCGAGATTGGGATCAAACCCCATAAGGAGCGGCGCCAGAACAGTGGAGCCGAACATGGCAACGACGTGCTGCACGCCGAGTGCAAGCGTCTGGCCTGCAGGCAGGCGCTCATCCGGGGCAATGGTTCCGGAAGTCTTCAGCTTCCAGCTGGGAAAGTAACTCATCTCAATAGGACCTCAGAAAATGGGCAAACGGCACCATTCTAAATCGATCCGTAACGAAATATTTCGCTTCATTTTTCCACTGATGTCATGAGGAGCTTCGAATGGTGCGTAAGTACCGAGAAGGCTTGCTAAAATAAGCAGCTTTTCGTTTGCGCGGCTCTAGCACTAGAGACGAGCCCGCAGATGCCTGATTCCATACTCATTCGATCGTTTCACATGACGAGTCCCAATCCGGCGCTTGTGCGCGACGTCGAAGCACGCCGTACTTTCGCCATCATTTCCCACCCTGACGCCGGTAAAACGACGCTCACGGAAAAACTTCTTCTTTTCGGCGGCGCCATTCAGATGGCGGGTGCTGTAAAGGGCCGCAAGGCTGCGCGCCATGCCACTTCCGACTGGATGGAGGTGGAAAAGCAGCGCGGCATTTCGGTGACGAGCTCGGTGATGCAGTTCCATTACCGCGACCATGTCATCAACCTGCTCGACACCCCGGGTCACGAGGACTTTTCTGAAGATACGTACCGCGTGCTGACGGCGGTCGACGCTGCAGTGATGGTGATCGATGCCGCCAAGGGCGTTGAGGCGCAGACCATCAAGCTTCTTGAAGTCTGCCGCATGCGCAACACCCCGATCATCACGTTCATCAACAAGTTTGACCGTGAAGTCCGGGATCCGCTTGATCTTCTCTCCGAAATCGAGCAGGTTCTGAAGCTGCAGTGCGTTCCCATTACCTGGCCGATCGGCATGGGGAAGACCTTCCGCGGCGTTTTTTCGCTCGTGAAGAATCATCTCGTGCGCTTTACGCCGGGCGAAGACCGGCTTACGAGTGATCGGGAGCTGATTGAAGGGCTCGACAATCCTGAGCTCGATGAGCTTTTCCCGATGGAAATGCCCTATGTGCGCGAGTCGATTGAGCTCGTCCAGGGGGCAACGGATCCCTTTGACCTCAAGCGATTCCTCGCTGCCGAGCAGAGCCCGGTCTTCTTTGGTTCCGGCGTCAACAACTTCGGCGTCGAAGATGTCCTCAACGCACTCGTCGACTGGGCGCCTCCGCCCCAGCCCCGGGATGCCGGCGTGCGCATGGTTGAACCCGATGAGACGCCGTTCACGGGCTTCGTCTTCAAGATCCAGGCCAATATGGATCCCCGTCATCGCGACCGAATCGCATTCTTCCGCGTGTGTTCCGGTCGCTATCAGCCCGGCATGAAGACCTACCATGTCCGTGAAGGGCGCGAGATGAAGATCCCCAATGCGCTCACCTTCATGGCGCAGGACCGCGTCATCATGACGGACGCAGTGGCCGGAGACATCATCGGCATCTACAACCACGGGCAGCTCCATATCGGCGATACGCTTACTTCGGGCGAGAAGCTTCAGTTCACGGGCATCCCGAACTTTGCGCCGGAACTCTTCCGGGCTGCGCGAAGCAAGGACCCATTCAAAGCCAAGCAGCTTCAGAAGGGCCTTCAGGAATTGGGCGAAGAAGGCGCCATTCAGGTCTTCACCGGCGAATTCGGCAACATCATGCTCGGCGCCGTCGGGCAGCTGCAGTTTGAAATTGTTGCCCAGCGCCTCGCGGATGAATACAAGGTCGATGCGATCTACGAGTCGACTGATGTTTCGACTGCGCGCTGGCTCTCCTTCCCGGATGAGAAGACAAAGCGCGACTTCGAGGCGGAGCAGGCTGCAAGGCTGGCAACGGATGTGAACGGCAACGAGGTTTATCTTGCAACGTCAATCTACAACCTGGAAACGACGATGAAGCACTGGCCTCAGGTAACTTTCCACACCACGCGTGAAATGAATCAGATCTTCTGATTCATTCGTCCGCCCTCAATAAGAAACCCGGATGCTTTCAATGGCGATCCGGGTTTCTTTTTTCTGCTTGCGTTATGACCTGAGGCCTTTGCGGAAAGCTTCAAGCGCTTCCGGATGGCACGAGAGGACGCGCTCGAGATGACCTCGCAGGTAGCAGATGGCCAGGCCGTAATTCGTCATGGGAACTCCCTGACTCATTGCACGTCTCAGGCGCATGAGCATGTGGCGGCGCGTAACGACGCAGCCGCCGCACTGAATGAGGACGGCGTAGGGCGTGAGGTCGTCAGGGAAGTCCTTCCCGACGGCCACTTCGATTTTGAGGTCGAGCCCGGTTGTTTCCTTCAGCCAGCGCGGAATCTTGAGCCGTCCGATATCGTCCTTCTGGGGATGGTGGCTGCAGGTTTCGCAGATGAGCACGCGGTCGCCGTTCTTGAGTTTTGAAAGCGCCGCAGCACCCCGGGCGAGCTCGATGAGGTCGCTCTTCGCATAGGCCATCTGCAGTGAAAAAGTCGTGAGCGGAATGGAATCAGGCGCTTGCCGGGCAACGTCGTCAATCGCCTGAGAGTCCGTCATGATGAAGGCGGGCGGATTTTTCAGATCGGCGATGGCTTCGGCAACACGGTCCTGCTGAATGACATAGGCCTTGGCATGTGCATCCAGAAGCTCCCGGATAGCCTGCACCTGCGGCAGAATGAGGCGTCCTTTGGGGGCGCCGGAGTCAATCGGCGTGACAAGCAGAACGGTGTCGCCCGCGTGCGCAAGGTCGCCGCAGAGCGGCCGGTCGGGTTCAGTGTCTTCCTGAACAATACGGATGATCGTTTGGCGCAGGTCATCAATTCCGAGCCTGGTTACGGCATCAGTGACAACGACGGGCAGCCCGTACTGCCGCGCATCCGCTAGAACTTCTTCAGAGGGAGCCTTAATGCCGGCCTTGTTGAGCACAAGAATTGCCGGCGTTCCGAGCCGCTTGGCATCCGCAACGAGCTCCCGGTCGTCGGGTTCAAGTCCGGCGGCGCTGCCCACAATAAGCGCGATGTCTGTCCATTCCAGGACGGTTTTGGATCTCTCGACGCGCGCGGCGCCGAGTTCTCCGACATCGTCGACGCCGGCGGTGTCAATGAAGACGACGGGTCCGATGGGGGCCAGTTCGCAGGCTTTTTCCACCGGATCCGTTGTGGTTCCTGGCACGTTCGAGACGATGGAAATGTGCTGATTGGTGAGCGCATTGGCAAGAGAACTCTTGCCGGCGTTGCGGCGGCCGAAAAGGCCGATGTGAATTCTGAGCCCCTTGGGCGTATTGAAAGTGTTCAACATGGCTCGCTTCCGATTGAGACTGTTGATTTTTGTTGTCTGTCACAAGCTGTCTGGGAGCGGACAGTTCGGCATGAGTTTAAGAAAAAAGGCCGGATCCTGGGATCCGGCCTTTTTCAGGTAAGAAGTATCAAATTACTTCTCGATGTCCGTGCGGATGACGTCACGCTTGAACCAGAGCGGAGCGTGATGCTCGGCGGCTTCCACCGAGATCGTGCCCGGGCCGAGGCGCCAGATGCCCTTGAAGTGAGACATCGAAAGGAGCGCGAGCGGGATGTGAGCGCAAACCACGAGGATCGAAATAATGATCGAACCCCAGACGTGGAAGTAGAACGTCAGGAAGTAGACGAGCTTGCCGGTAACCGGAGCGCCGAGCCAGAGGAGCCAGCCCGTAACGGCGAGGGCTGCGATCATGCCCATGAAGAGCAGATAGGAAGCCTTCTGACCGCCGTTGTAGCGGCCCTGCGGGGGAACCGTTTCCGGCCCGAGCGGGATGCCGAAGAAGCGGCGGGGATAGTTGCCGAAGTTAAGGAACCAGCGCAGCGTGTTGCTGTCCCACTCCATGCAGGCGCGCATGATGAGCGCGAAGCGATCCGGAGCAATGACAATGAAGCCGAGCAGGTTGAAGGTGAAGACGGCGCCGATGATCAGGTGGGTAATCATCGCCGTTTCCGCAGCCTCGTCGGAGGGATTGCAGAAGTAGACGTACATGCCCGTGAAGAGCAGCGCGAACCAGGTGATCGCGTTCACCGAGTGGAAGACCTTGTCCGGCGCATGGAAGCGCAGGATGCGGTCATTGGGGGCGGCAGAAATATCAGACATGAGCAGCCTCCGTCATGGCAAGCATGGAGCGGGAATAGTAGTGCGTGTGAAGCAGTTCGTGCATCGTATGGTCGACGGGCTTCGCCTTCATATCCTTGTAAACGGACATGACCACCGTGTTCTGGTGGGAAGCAGCGAGACCCATGGCCTGGCAGAGCTTGTCATCCTTGTAGAGGCCGGCCTGGCGGGCAAGAATGATCGAGTTGCGGCGGGCAACCATGTCGCCGATGGCCCAGCCGCAGACGACGGCTGCACCGACGCAGAGACCGCTCACTTTCAGAAAGCCGCGGCGACCGAGAATCAGGGCTGCGGGGCGTTCTGCATAGGAATAGTTTTCAGACAGCATTTTCTTCTTGAACCTCAGTCAGGAATTAGACGCGCAGGGGAAGCGGCGTGGTGGGCTTGAGCCAGGCAGTGCCGGAGGACTGAACAGGCTGACCGCCACCGTTGACGCAGCCGCCGGGGCAGTTCATCACTTCGATGAAGTGATAGCGGTTCTTGTCGACGCGCACGCGATGGAGGACTTCCTTCAGACCCTGGTTGGCACCGTTCACGACGCAGACATGCACGTCGTAGGTCTTGCCGCCGAGCGCCTTGATGGGCACCGGGATCGTCGCTTCAACGATGGCGTTGTTGTGGCCGCGGACGACTTCAATGTCGGCCTTGTCGAGTTCCTTGCCGGAGAGCGCGAAGTAGGCGGTGCGGAGCGCCGCTTCCATAACGCCGCCGGAGCAGCCGAAAATCGTGCCGGCACCGGAATAAACCTCGAGCGGAGCACGTTCGCGGGTCTTCGGCATAAGGAGCGGATTAATGCCCTTGCGGCGGAGGAGCTCGGCGAGATCGCGAGCCGTGAGCGAGGCGTCGATATCCTGGAATTCAGGCGTGTCGGCCGGAATTTCCTTGTTGGCGATGAGCCAGCGCCAGGCCGAATTCATTTCGGGTCGGGCAGCCTCAAAGATCTTGGCCGTGCAGGGCGTGACGGAAACGAAGAAGACCTTGCGGGGATCGCACTTGAGCACGTACTTGGCGGCCCAGGTCTTCGCCAGCGTGCCGCCCATCTGAAGCGGAGACTTCGCGGTGGAGAGGTGCGGGAGCATGTCGGCCGCGTACGTTTCGGCGTACTTGACCCAGCCCGGGCAACAGGACGTGAAGTGCGGGAACGGGTGCTTGCCCTGTTCATCAACTTCCGGACCACGTTCGCCGAGGACCCAGTACTGGATCTTCTTGACGAATTCCGTGCCTTCTTCAATGATCGTCTGGTCAGCCGCCGAGTTGCAGTCGTAGGTGACGAAGCCGATGGCTTCAAGCGCGTTGACGAGCTGTTCGGTCGAGAGTTCGCCCGGTTCGCCGCCGAATTCTTCGCAGATCGAGACGCGGACAGCCGGCGAGGGCTGAGCGACGACAATGCGATCTTTCGCGTCAAGGACGCGTTCGACCTTGTCGACGAAGCTCATCTGTTCGATGGCGTTGAACGGGCAGGCGATGAGGCACTGGCCGCAGTAGATGCACGCGTCGTCAATGATCTCGTGCTTGGAGCCGAGACCGCCCTTAATGGCATCGGTCGGGCAGAATTTGCTGCAGGTGTCGCAGCCGACGCAGTGATTCTTGTTGATATGGATGATGCCGCGCAGTTCACCCTTGCGAAGGTTGCCCTGGAAGGCGGGACCGTTCTGGCCGTAGGCATTGTCGCCTGGCAGGAACGTACGAACCGTGGTCGTCATGGATACATTCTCCGTTGAGGAGAACAGCAGAGTCCCGGAATCCTTTTGGTGATTTCGGGAAGCGCGATTCTTTCCTCAGTTTTGGCTCGCCGTAAAGAGCGACGGACGGTCAAATCAAGCAGACTGTCTGAATTTCTGCTCCAACCGCCAGGGTCGTCATTCTCAATCGACGATGTTTTCTTTTGAGCAGGAGCAAATCCCATAAGCACTAGCCGTGGGAGACTCCTACGAACGCTTGCATTCTATCGTGTGCCATAGTCAAGCCGCAGGCCGAGTATTACCTCTTAAGTGTCGGTTTTGGATAAGCACTCCGTATTGTTTTTAAATGTTTCTGGCAACGGTTTAATACAGATCAAAACTGAACGGAAGGCCTTTGCAAGTTAACTCTAATCGAATGAATTCCTGAGAAAAATGCTCGGGAATTCGGCTGCTGCAAACGCGTTTAAAAATAGAAAAGGAGAGAAACCTTTCGATTTCTCTCCTTCGCTTCAATCTGAATCTGTTCGATTACGGATTACATGTCCTCTTCACGCAGAGGCGCGCGCAGTTCCGCTCTCACCTGATCCATGGCGGCATAGAAGGCCTTCATCATTACGAGACCAAGGAACTTTCCGGCGTCGGTTACGATGATGCGGTCAGGGTCGTTGGGGTCGTCCTTGATGGCGCCCGAAATGCGCAGGCCGAGCATTTCCTTCATGAGGTAGCGGTCGACGTTGATACCGTGCACCTCCCGGAAATACTTTCTCGAGAGTCGATGCGAAAAGAGGCCGAGCATCAGGCGGTACTGCATGATCGCGTGCTTGTCGAACTCTCTCCTGCGCTCAACGCCGGTATTACCTGCAGCAATGCGTTCGCCGTAGCGGCGAAGGCTGAAGGTGTTTACATAAAGGCTGTTGTTGAGGAAGCTGAATGCGCCCGAGCCCACGCCGAGGTACTCGTCGTGGTCGACCACATATTCGTCGAAGCCTTCGTTGTTCGTCTGGCCGAAGGTCCAGGATGTGAGCTGGCGGTAGCGGTCGCCGAAAGTGTCGAGGATGCAGCGGTACTGGTCCGCAAGCTCGATGCCTGTGGCTGCAATGGTGCCCTTCACGCTCTGGCGCGTCTGCGAGGTAACCATGAGCGGGTAGGTGGTGGTCTGTCGCGGGTTGAGCTTGACGATTTTTTCCATGTCGTCATGGAGAACGTCGAGCGACTGACCGCGGAATCCGAACATCATGTCGATGTTGCAGACGGGGAAAAGCTCCTGAGCGTACTGCAGGCGCTCGAAAATCTGTTCGCCCGAGCCGAACTTCTCATAGCGGTCGGAGAGCTTGAGGATGTCGTCGTTGAAGCTCTGCACGCCGATCGACATGCGGTCGACAATTCCCTGAAGATTCCGGAACTGCGGCGTGGTGATGACCTGCGGGTCGGTCTCGCAGGAAATTTCCTTGATTGAAGGGAATAGCTTCTTGGCATGTTCGAGCGTCTTGATGAGCTCGTCCTCAAGAATCGTGGTGGTGCCCCCGCCCACGTACATGGCAGTGAAGTCGTAGCCGAGCGCCTTCACGTAATCCATTTCGCGGCGCAGGTTCTTGAAATATTCGCGAGCCTTCCATTCCTTGAAAAGGAATCGATGGAACGTGCAGTAGGTGCAGAGCGTGTGGCAGAAAGGAACATGCGCGTAGAGCATGTACTGGTGTCCTTCCTGCGGGGGCGGCGGATTCTTGAGAATAACCGGATCGCAGTGCAGATATCGGCCGGTGTAGTAATCCATCACGCGGTCGGAAAGACCGATCATCCAATTGGGCAGGAGCTTGCGCGGCTGCGGGACGAAGTGGTTAGTGCTGGTCATGAAGACGCGGGATAAGGGTAGTTCTGAAGGAAGCGATTCTAAGCGGCTCGGGGACGCAATAGGCTTAAAAAAGCCGACTCTTCCCTCATGAGAAGAGCCGGCTGCGGAATAATTACAGTCCGTAAGCCTGCGGCTCAGCCGTGTGTAGCGTAGACGCGGGCAATTTCCGTTTCGAACTTTTTCGAGAGCGGACCGCGCTTAAGCTTGAGCGTCGGCGTAATGAGTCCGTTTTCGATGGTCCACGGCTCGCTCGTCAGAAGAACGGCGCGGGGGAGCGCATAGTTCGGGAAGTCTGAAGCCGCGGCCTTGGCACGCTTCAGTGCCGAGGTGCGGGCTGCCGGGTTGTTGAGGCTCTGCGGATCATTCGGGTCGAGTCCGAGCGATTCGGCAAACCTTGCCCATTCGTCCTTATTCACGCAGGTGATGAGCGTGAGGTATGGGCGGTTTTCCCCGACGACGTAGCACTGCTCGAAAAGCGGATCCGTTTCAATGGCGGATTCAAGATCGGCAGGAGGAATCTTTTCGCCGGTCGAGGTGACGATGATCTCCTTGATGCGTCCCTTGATGCAGAGCATGCCGTCCGAATTGAATTCGCCGACATCGCCGGTATGGAGCCAGCCGTCCTTGGTAAAGGCAGCGGCTGTATCTGCAGGACGATGCCAGTAGCCCTTCATGATGGAAGGACCGCGGATCTGAATTTCGTTGCCTTCGGCAAGACGAACCTCCACATTGCAGAACGGCTTGCCGACGGTATTCGGCTGATTGAATTCAACGCAGTTGCCGGCAATGATCGGACTTGCTTCCGTCATGCCGTAGCCCTGAATGATCGGCAGGCCGAGGCCGCAGAATGCGCGGGCAACCTTGTGGTTGAGCGCGGCGCCGCCGGAAATGGCAATGCGGAGTCTGCCGCCGAACTGCGAGAGCAACATGTCGGCCATGCGGCGCACGAGCGTGAGGCGGATGATGCCGTCAAGCCAGGAGCGAGAGCTTTCTTCTATGGGCAGGCGGTTGCGGTGGCAGAAATCGCGCCAGCCGACTTCAACTGCCCAGTCGAAAAGCTTGCGCGCAATAGGCTTGGATTTGCGAAGCTTGTCCTGAACACGGGCATAGATCCGCTCGTAAACACGCGGAACCGAAATGATGACGGTCGGGCGAATGATCTTAAGGTCTTCAGCGAGGAGCAGCACCGAGCGGTTGTACGCGATGACGCAGCCCGTGGCAAGCGCGAGATAGTAGCCGGCCGTACGCTCAAAAGTGTGCGAGAGCGGAAGGAAGGAGAGGAATGTATCGCCTTCACGGGGAGACACGCATTCGAGCGTTGCCTTCACGTTGCTCACAATATTCTTGTGTGTGAGCATGACGCCCTTCGGGCGGCCTGTCGTGCCGGAAGTGTAGACAATGCCGGCAAGATCATCCTCGAGCGGGCCGGAGGGAAGACTGTCCGCAGGGACGCTTTTCCCTAGCTCCAGAACGGAAGCGAGGCTCTTCACATGGAAGCGCCCGTCTTCATGGTCTTCTGTTTCGCCCGGATCGGTGATGAGCACAGTGCTCAGGTCCGGCATCTGCACTCCGGTCGCGCGGATCTGCTTCCAGCGCGAAAGCTTGTTGGTTACAAGCGTGCATGTCTGGCTGTCGATCATGATGAAGGCGCTTGCGCCCGGCGTATCAATCGCATGCAGGGGAACCGGGATAAGACCGTTTGCGAGAGCGGCCTGGTCGGCGCATACATGGTCGCGTCCGTTCGGCATCAGGATCGCGATGCGGTCGCCGGGGCGAAGCCCCATGGCTTCATAGGCGCGGCGCCACTCAAGAACGTGTTCGCCGAGCTCCTTGTAGCTCCAGCTTTCCCACGTGCTTGAGGAGCGGTCGAACTGCCTGAGTGCCTCGCGGTCTCCCCATTTGCGAATGCTGTGCGTGAGAAGCTCCGGGAGCGTAGTCAGTCCATCGAGTTCACTTGATCGGCCCATGGCGTACTGGATCCTATTTGTTTTTCTTTGGGCAGGCTCTTAGTAACGGTTCCTGCCTATGCAGAAACACTGAGCCCAGTATGGCAATCTGTAAAGCTATATCAGAAAAGAGGCGTTTGGAGGCATCTCATTTAAGGGAATACCCTGACATTCTTCTTTAAAAGGCATATCATCCTAAGCGTCAATAGAAATTGAACGCCACGTTCGGCAGGCCTGAATGAGGCAATAAGGAGAACATTCCTATGAGCAAAGTATCCTCGGTGCTTGATCTTATCGGCAATACGCCGGTCGTTCGTCTTTCGCGGCTGTTCCCGGAAAACGAAGTCTGGATGAAGCTTGAAAGGGGAAATCCCGGCGGCTCCATTAAGGACCGAATTGCGCTTCAGATGGTTCGGGATGCAGAAGCCAGGGGAGAATTAAAGGCTGGCGGCACCATCATTGAGCCCACTTCCGGCAATACCGGCGTCGGTCTCGCTATGGTGAGCGCGGTTCTCGGATACCGCATGATTCTCGTCATGCCTGAATCCATGAGCATTGAGCGCCGCCTCCTGGCGCAGGCGTACGGCGCAGAACTCGTGCTCACCCCGGGCAAGCTCGGAATGAAGGGAGCCGTCGATCGCGCAACTGAACTTGCGAAGGAAATTCCCGGAGCCTGGGTTGCGGGTCAATTCAGCAATCCGAGCAATCCGCGCGCGCATGAGCTTCATACCGGCCCTGAAATTCTGAAGGATTTCCCGGAAGGTCTGGATATATTCATTTCTGCGTTCGGCACCGGCGGCAATGTTTCCGGCATTTCCCGCGTGCTCAAGAAAGCCTGGCCGAAGCTTCGCACCTATGCCGTTGAGCCCAAGTCGAGCCCGCTCCTTACGGAAGGGAAGGCTGGTCCGCATCGTATTCAGGGCATCGGCGCCAATTTCATTCCGGAGAATCTGGACCGCACGGCGATTGATGAATTTCTCGATGTCGCCGATGATGATGCCTTCGCGTACGCACAGCTTGCGGCAGCGAAGGAAGGCCTGCTTGTCGGCATTTCCACGGGCGCTGTACTCGCTGCGGTTGCCGGGCTGCTGCCGAAACTCGATAAAAATGCCCGTGTTCTTCTCATGAACTTTGATACGGGCGAGCGCTATCTTTCCGTTAAGGGCTTTGTGAAGGGAGCGGAATAACGGATCTCCGCGCAGGATAGAAAAAGACCGGGCTGAGCGTAATGCATCAGAACCGGTCTTTTTTCATTTCGAACAATGAGTTAGAAGTTGTCTTCAGGCTTTGGCGGCCTCATCTGCTTTTGCGGAGAGCTCTTCCCAACGTGCGTAGCCGGCGCTGATTTCATTTTCCAGCGCATCCAGACGGTTTTTGTCGGCCTTGATTTCATCCACGGGCTTTGTGTGATAGCTCCCTTCGCTCATGCGGGCGATGAGGTCGGACTGTTCCTTTTCGAGGGCTTCAAGTTTTTCCGGCAGAGCTTCAAGTTCACGGCTTTCCCGCCAGGAGAGCTTGATTTTCTGCTGGACCTGAGTCTTGGGCTTTGACTTCTTATCTTCGTCCTTCGCGGGGGAGGCCTTCTTCACCGGAAGCCCTTCAGCGGGACGCTGCGCAAACCACTCCGCATAGCCGCCGACGTATTCATGCCATTTTCCATTGCCCTCGGGCGCAAGCACTTCCGTTACGACGTTGTCGAGGAAGCAGCGGTCATGACTGACAAGAATGATTGTGCCGGGATATGACGCCAGCGTTTGCTCAAGCAGTTCAAGAGAGTCGATGTCGAGATCGTTGGTTGGTTCGTCGAGCACGAGCAGGTTTGCCGGCAGTGCAAAAAGGCGTGCAAGGAGAAGGCGGTTTCTTTCGCCGCCCGAGAGCGAACTGACACGCACATTGGCGCGACGGGGTGGGAAGAGGAAGTCGCCGAGATAAGCAATGACGTGCTTGCGTTCGCCGCCAATTTCGACCCAGTCGGATCCCGGAGCAATGGTTTCAGCGACAGTCTTATTGAGGTCGAGCTGTTCGCGAAGCTGGTCGAAGTATGCGATCTGTAGGTTTGTGCCGAGCTTGACCTTTCCCGCGTCAGGCTTGAGTTTCCCGAGGATCAGCTTGATGAGCGTGCTTTTGCCGGCGCCATTGGGACCGATAAGACCAAGGCGGTCGCCGCGCATCAGCGTGAAGTCCAGATCCTTCACGACGACATGATCGCCGAACGATTTGGAGAGTCCCGTAACCTCGGCAACGATCTTTCCGCTTTTTTCGCCGGCATCAATCGCAAGGCGAATCGATCCCATCTGTTCGCGCCGTGCCGCGCGTTCGCGGCGCAGTGCTTCGAGCCGCCGCACGCGGCCTTCATTGCGGGTGCGGCGGGCTTCTATGCCTTTGCGGATCCAGACTTCCTCCTGCGCCCAGAATTTGTCGAATCGCCGGCGTTCGAGCGCTTCTGCAGCAAGCTCCTCTTCTTTTCGCGCTTCATAAGCGGAAAAGTTTCCCGGGTACGAGCGCAGCGTACCTCGGTCAAGCTCGACGATGCGCGTAGCGACATTGTCGAGGAAGGCTCGGTCATGCGTAATGACGACGAGCGAGCGCTGATTCTTGAGTTCGTCCCGACAGATGTTTTCCAGGAGCGAAATCGCTCTCATGTCGAGGTGGTTCGTCGGTTCGTCGAGGAGCATGAGCTGCGGGGCAAGCGTGAAGGCGAGGGCAAGCGCAGCGCGTTTTCTTTCGCCGCCCGAGGCAAGCTTCGGATCGCCATCAGGATTGAGTTCAAAGCGGGAAAGATTTTCGTCAAGCTTTGCGTAAAGCCGCCACTTCTCTTTTTCATCCGCAATGCTTTCGACATTGCCGCGGGCAATAAGGCTTTCCCGGAATGTCGGCGCTTCCGGGAGGACGGGTTCCTGTTCAACATAGTGAACAATGAGTCCGTCCTGCCGCTGAATTTGCCCGTCATCGAGCAGCTGCTTGCCGGCGAGCACCGAAAGAAGAGAGCTTTTTCCGGTTCCGTTGCGGCCGATCAGACCGACGCGTTCGCCCGGTTCGAGAGAGAGTGCTGCCTCGTCAAGAAGCGGCAGATCGCCGTAGGCGAGGTGAGCGTCAGAAAGCGTGATGAGTGCCATGAGGAAAGGATGAAGTGGGTTGAAGACGAAAAGGCCGGCAGTTCATTTTGCCGGCCCCTGGATGCCGGCTGCATTGAAGCGTGTCCGGCATTCTGCCCGAAAGAAAGCGCGTCAGAGCTGCGGCGTTGCAGGCATTTCGCTCGGGGTGATTGTTTCGCCCGAGAGCGGTACGCCGCCGAGCGACGGCGCTGCGGGTACTTCGGACGACGGCGTGCGTGCGGGCATTGATTTCTCAAGCATGGGCGTCGGAGCAGGTCCGGGGCCGGGGTCGGAGATGACAATGCCTTTCACAGATTCGCGCCGGACGTCGTGCTCGATCTCCTTCACCGGAACGAACGTCATGGAAGCCGGATCCGGCGGAAGTTCAATGTTCGGCAATTCTGTTTTGACGACGACCTCCTGCGGCACCTCTACGAGTCTGCCGCTGCGCACAATAACGCTCTGCGGCTCCCGGGTAATGACAGGGCTCTTAAGTCTGTTGAGCTCAAGGCTGCCGGTCTCCCCGTGATACTGGATCTGCGTGCGCAGCTGCGACCATTGAGCCGCAATTTCCCGGGCATCGGCGCCGAGCGCAAAGAGCCTCTTGGCCGAGAGGGAATAGGGCATTGCCGTTTCAAAGCGGGCTTCGAAGTTTTGCGCGTCGTAGCGAACGACGAGAGGGCATTCGCTGAAAACGAGTTTTTCGAGATCGTAGGCGAGGGTGGTTGCTGTCGAGCTCGTGGCAGGATCGCCCGGGTTTGTGGCAGAGGTTGACCAGACCCGCATGCGCAGCGGCAATCGATTCCTTACGAGACTCGCTTCCTGGGCGCTCAGTGCGAAAAGAGCGGCCTGGAACGGCGGTTCTGCCGTAGCAATCTTCGTGCGGCGCATATTGGCAATGGAGCGGGAGATGCGCTTGCGTTCGCTCTCCGACTCAGCCTTGGAAAGCTGCTCATGGGCGAGAGCCTTGAGCTTTTGTTCGTCTTCCTCATTGAGGACAGGTTCAAAATGGGTCTGTAGCTCGGAGAGTTTTTCCGGGTCAAGTCTTTGGATCTCGTATTGAATGCCTGCATGAGCAAGCGTACGGGCATAGGCTTCGGCAATCCTTGTTTCCCAGGGAGCGCTTCCGGCAATGACCGCCACCTTTGGGAGCGTGCCCGCCTCCGTTTGCGCGGGGAGCGCTCTGATCGCAAGCCTGGCAATCCATTCGGCTTCGGCTTCCGTGGAAATAGACAGAATGACGAGTTTCGGGGGATATTGGCTTCGCGAGCCTTCGGCAGAATTGAGGGCAACGACAGGGAGCGGCAGCGAGGGCAATTCAGTAAGACGGGTTACTGCTCCGCGTTCAATCGGTCCGATGACGGCATCTGCACCTGCAAGCGCTGCAGCCTGGAGCTGCTCTTCAATGGAAGATCCTTTCTGCGCTTCAATCACGAGAATATTGGCCGGGCGAGCGCTCGTCTGGTTGGCCGCCAGCAGACCGTTGCCGATAATGCGAGCTGCCGCATGAACAGGCGAGTCTTCAGGCGGCATAAGGAGAGCGAAGGTAAGCTGTCGCGATGGGGCGGCGACTTCTGCAGCAGTGAGCGGCGCGGAAGCATCTGATGCCATACACGAGCCGGCAGCCGCCAGAAAACTCAGGCAAGCAACAAAAGAACGACGAGAAAACGGCATGAATTCCCTAAATAATCTTTGGTCCGATGATGTGCTGATGAAGGCGGCAGGCCTGCCTCAGCAGGAACTGCCAGCCGCGTGCCTCTACATCGTGGGCGTACCAATCGGCAATATGGGCGACATTACGCTGCGCGCTCTCTGGGTTCTTTCCCGTGCGGATGTCATCGCAGCGGAAGATACCCGGGAAACTAGAAAGCTTCTTGAGCGCTTTGGAATAGATGCAAGGCTGATTTCTGTTCGTGAGCATAACGAACGGCACGGAGCGGAGCAAATTGAGGCGCTTCTTGCGGAAGGCAAGCGCGTTGCAATGGTGACGGATGCGGGCACCCCTGCCGTTTCTGACCCCGGAGCGCGCGTGGTGGAGTATCTGCATGGCGTAGGCCGGCGCGTTATTCCTGTGCCGGGGCCTTCGGCTGCTGTTACGGCACTCTCTGCATCAGGCCTTCTGGGGGCGGGCTTCACGTTTATCGGTTTTTTGCCTCCGCAGCCCAAGGCTCGCCGGCAGGCCGTCGAGGCGCTCCGTTCACGTCGGGAGCCCTTTGTTTTGTATGAAGCCCCCCACAGAATTCTGGCTCTGCTTGAAGATTTAGCTGAGGTGCTCTCATCCGGGCGGCGCGTGGTTGTGGCGCGGGAACTTACCAAGAAATTCGAAACTATATCCGCCATGAATGCGGGAGACCTCGGGAAATTCGCATCGACGCATGACCCCCGCGGGGAGTATGTTGTTCTTGTGGATGAAGAACCTCCTAAAGAGGAGGGACTTACAGCGGAAGCTGAGGCATGGCTGCGCGATCTCGCACCGGAAATGCCGGCATCAAAACTTGCCGCCATCGCAGCTCGTCGAACGGGGATCCCCCGTCAGGAGATTTATGCCTGGCTCATCCATGAGCGGGATGCCGCCGGCTCTTCTTCAGATTGATTTTGATCTGTGCCGGCAGAAAGTCCGCTTCAACCCCTCATATGGATTTGAAAAATGACTGAAGAAAATAAAAATAATCCCACTCAGCCCCTTTCTCCCGCGGAATCGGAATTTCTTCAGAAAGATGAGGCGGCGCCTAAAAAGAAGCGCGAAGAACCGCCTTATGTCAATGAGAAGCTCGATCGTCCGCCGCGCTTCCGAAATGTGCGTGATGTGGTGAATCACATCAAGCTGAAGCGTACGGCGAGCGCCTATGCCCGCAAGGAGGAGCTCATTCATGAGATTCTCAACGGACAGTCTGAAAAAGACCGCTTCGCCATCCTGACGGATCTGATTGATCGCATTTCCTCCCGGCAGAGAAAAAAGGAAAAAGATCGGGAGGCTGAGGACAATCAGCTCAACCCCAACTGGCTCAACGGTGCGTATCCGTACATTAATCGGCTGCGCCGCAGTGTTTACGAAGAGGAGAAATTCAAGCTTCAGGTTGAACTTCTGAAGCTCCAGGCCTGGGTGAAAGAGACCGGTCAGAAGGTTGTCATTATTTTTGAAGGCCGCGATGCTGCGGGCAAGGGCGGAACCATCAAGCGCTTTATGGAGCACCTCAATCCTCGAGGCGCCCGCGTGGTGGCTCTGGAAAAGCCGACAGAACGCGAGCAGGGACAGTGGTATTTCCAGCGTTATGTGGAGCATCTTCCCACGCGCGGGGAAATGGTTTTCTTCGACCGCTCCTGGTACAACCGTGCCGGCGTTGAGCGCGTGATGGGCTTCTGCACCGATGATGAATACTATGAATTCATGCGAGAAGTCCCCGGATTTGAACGCAATCTGGTGCGCTCCGGAACCTATGTGATCAAGTTCTGGTTCTCGGTTTCGCGTGAGGAGCAGGATCGGCGCTTCCGCGAACGCAAGGTGTCGCCGCTCAAGCGCTGGAAGCTTTCGCCGATTGATGAAGCGTCGCGCAACAAGTGGGACGACTATACGCGCGCCAAGGAAGCAATGTTCTTTGCTACCGATACGCCTGAAGCGCCCTGGACGGTCATCAAGTCTGACGATAAGAAGAGGGCCCGCCTGAACGCCATGCGCTATGTGCTTCGGCAGATTCCTTACGCAAAGCGCGATCTGAAGGCTGTCGGCGCAGTGGACCCGCTGATTGTCGGCCGGGCGAGCTCAATGTTTGAAACGGCTGAAAGCCGGGTTTCCGCGCTGCAGTCGGGAGATTTCGTTCCGCCTTCCATTCCGCGCCTCGGTTCCGAAAAAAAGAAAAAGAAGTAAGACGCGAATCTGAGGATGTTTCACGTGGAACATCGCCGCATCATTTCCTGCATAGAGAGATGTTTCACGTGGAACATGAAGAATAAAAAAACGCCGGAATTCAAGCTCCGGCGTTTTTTATGCGAGGCGAATCGATTTGCGTACGGTTATTCCGAACGCAGGGCGACTTCCCGGGTCTTTGACGAACTGATGTTTCGAACCAGGCCGTCGAGAAGTTCGGAGAGTTCCTTGATGAGGTTGGAGTTGGTGACGACGCCCACGAGACGACCGGAGTCGTCGACGATGGGGAGGCGCCGGATGCCGTTTTCGCGCATGCGCGCAAGCGCCATGACCATGCCTTCATTTTCCGTGGAAGTAACGACCGGCGTTGTCATCAGATCGCCAACAGTCGCTTCGTTCAGATCACGACCAAGGGCGACTCCTTCAATGGTGATGTCGCGGTCTGTAATCATGCCGATAGGCTTGGCGTCTTCATCCACAACGACAAGACTGCCGACATGTTCGCGACGCATCTGAAGCGCGCAGTCATGAATCGTTTGTTGCGGTGTGGTGGTGGCCACTTGATGAACGGCCATGTCAATTACTTTGAGCGAACGAGTTCTCATTTGATGACGTTGTCGTATTTCTTAAAGTTGATCCGCCCGGGTTCATGCAGGCGGGTGTCGGAAAGTTTGAAACAGCAACGATTCTAGCGAAGTCGCCGGGACAAGAATGTTGCCGCGTTAGCCTTATTCGTCCTCAGTTGCCTGCAGCGACGGGTCGGGGAGCAGGAACCTGAAGTTCCGGAAGTCGTAGAGCCTCTGGTCCATCAGGTGCGAGGGCGAGACGCGCGTGAGGCTCATGAAGATGTTGTAGATGCGGCCGGGAAATTCACGGTCCCAGCTTTTCGTGAGCGCTTTGATTTCCTGACGCTTGAGGTTTTCGCCGGCGCCGCAGATGCCCTTGGCGGCAAGCGGATAGCCTCGGATTTTCGCGAGCTTCTCCGTTTCGGCCTCGCGAACGTAGGCGAGCGGCCGGATGACGACGCACTCCTTGCGGTCGTTCATGAGTACGGGAGGCATTGCCTTCAGACGGCCGCCGTAAAAAAGATTGAGGAGCAGCGTGCTGACGATGTCGTCCATGTGATGGCCGAGAGCAATTTTGTTGCAGCCCTGTTCGCGCGCAACACGGTAGAGAATGCCGCGGCGCAGGCGCGCGCAGAGCGAGCAAACGTTCTTCCCTTCCGGAATCAGCTTCTGAATCAGGGAATTCGTGTCCTGATCCTCAATGTGATAGGGAACGCCTGAAGCTTCAAGCTGGCGCTTAAGTTCGTCGAGGGGAAAGTGCGGAATGTGCTGATGCACATTGACGGCGAGGAGATCGAAATGAATGGGCGCGCGCGACTGAAGGGTCTTAAGCGTATCGAGCAGCACGTAGCTGTCTTTGCCGCCGCTCATGGCCACCATGACCTTGTCGCCTTCGTTGATCATGCCGAAATCGGTAATCGCCTGTGCTGTCAGACGTACGACGCGCTTTTCCAGTTTTTTCTGGGAAACGGATTTGCGGTTGCGCTCATTCGGCGGCGTTTCACCGGTCGGGGTGCTGTAGATGGGAATGGTGTCGGACATGGATTGTGTTAGCTGCTATTTTTCCGGGACTCGCCAGGATTCGATGCCGACGGCATCGGCATCTTCATAAGCTTCAGGTTTTGCCGTGGCAACGCGAACGAGCTCCACGCCGGGGAGTTCGGCAAGCGCTGTCGTCATCCGGTCGACGAGTGTTTCCTGAAGATCAATGTGCGCTCCTGATGCCGCCTTGCGGATGGACTCAACGGCCAGGTCGTAGTTGAGCACGTCGGCGAGATTGTCCCGTGCGCTTGTGGATGCGGACAGGCGAACCCAGAGATCGCAGTCTACGAGGACGGTCTGCGGTTTTGTGCGTTCATTCTCATACGCGCCGATGCGGCAGGAAAGCTTCAGGCCGCGGATGAAAATCCTTCGGCAGGTGAATCGCAGGCTTTCCGGTGAAGTGTGGAGCATGGATAATCCGAAGCACGGAAGATGAAAACACGCATTCTAGGGCGCCTTCCGGCGTCCGTTAGAATGAGTCCAATCATGCGTTGGGCTCTTGTTATTTTCATCATTCTGCTTCTGCTCTTAGGCGCCATGCCTCAGCTGAGGCGTTTTGGTCTCGGAAGGCTTCCGGGCGACCTGTTTTTTTCCATTCTCGGCCGCAAGATAGAGCTTCCCTTTATGAGCACGATTCTCCTTGCCGTGCTCGCGCTCGTTTTAGGGAAGCTTCTTTTCTAGTGCTGCCAGAGCGCTGCAATGGCTTCCCTGCGGGCGGCAAGCACGCGCGTCGGGATGTCTCTCGGCGTCGGTGCGCTGCGGGCGATGCTCCCGGCATCAATGCCGCACCATGCCGACAGAGCGGCGCGCAGCAATGCGTCCGGTGCTTTCCCATGCGCTACTTCAGGAAGCGCCTTGGCGCGGAAGTCGAGCAGCAGGGTCATCCTTGCCGGTCTGCGCACCGCGTCGTAACGCTGAAAGAAGCTCGAAACATTTTCGGGCGTTGAGAGCGCTGCGAGCGCCGTCATTGAGTCGCCGAGGATTTTGGCAAGATCCTGTGCTTCAGCACTTGCGCGCAGGCGGGATAGGAAGCCTTTTGCCTGACTGCCGTCCGGCAGGCCGGAAACAAGCGCGGCGAGCCGCAGAGATGTCGGGAGGCCTTCGCGGCAGGTCCGGTAAAGGCGGGCCCGGACAGCGCCGGAGAGCTTGATTTCCGGATAGAGCCTGTGCCAGAGGCCGCATTCAATCAACACGTCGAGCATCCGGCAGGGGACGGGAGCAGAGAGTCCTTTTACGAATTCCTGAAGCACGCGTTCGGGGACAAGCGCATCTGCTTCGCCGGAATCGACCATTCCCCGCATGAGCGTCATGGTTTCCGGCGCAATGGAGAATCCCGGAAAGCGTGCGGCGAATCGCGCGACGCGAAGAATGCGGACAGGATCCTCCTTGAAGGCTTCGCTCACATGGCGGATGATGCCGCGGGCAATGTCTTCGGCGCCTCCATAGGGATCGTATAGCTCCCCATTTTTATCCATGGCGATCGCATTGATCGTCAGATCGCGGCGACGCAGGTCTTCCTCGAGCGTTACGTCGGACGAGGCATGAAACACGAAGCCGTGATAGCCGGGCGCTGTTTTTCTCTCTGTCCGCGCAAGGGCATATTCTTCGTGCGTTTTTGGATGTAGAAAAACAGGAAAGTCTTCGCCCACGGGAAGAAAGCCGCGCTCAATCATGGCTTCAGGCGTTTCGCCGACGACAACCCAGTCATGGTCGCCCGGGACTGCCGGGAATCCCCGACGCCTGAGCAGCGTATCGCGGACAAAGCCGCCGACGGAATAAATCTGCATATCGGATCCTGGAGAAGGTCAGGGAAGATCTTTGGCCTCTGCAAGGCTGGGGGTGACTTTACCGAGAAAGCCGGTGAAATTTTTTATCGGCTCGCCTGTCAGCATGGAATAGGTCTGCATATTGGCAAGCACGTTCTTCACATACTCCCGGGTTTCAAAATAGGGGATGGTTTCAATGAAGACGGCGGCTTCCATTGCATCCGAGAGGGTGTTCCGCCAGATGCGGGCGCGGCGAGGGCCGGCATTGTATGCCGCCGTCGCCAGAATGAAGCTTTCTCCCGAATCGGCATAGAGCATATGCAGATAGGCTGAGCCGAGCACCAGGTTCATCTCGAGTTCCGTGAGGTTGCGTCCTTCGTCATAGTGCTCAATGCCGAGCTGCCTGGCGGTCCAGGATGCCGTTCCCGGCATGAGCTGCATCAGGCCGCGCGCACCTACGGATGAGCTTACCGCTGGGATAAAGCGGGATTCCTGGCGGATCAGCCCGTAGACCCAGGAGGACGGCAGTTCCTGGGCATTGCTCACGCGCTCAATGAGTTCTGCGTGAGGTCTGGGGAAGCGCTGTTCGACGACGACAAGGTCGGTGCCGCTTTTCATGCTGGTATTGATCATGCGGTGCACCAGCCGCTCCTGGCGGGCGTAGGCTGCAAGCGCAATCGACTCATAGGGACTGATGCCCCGCATGGCCCAGTTCCATTCCCGATGACCTTCCCGGTAAAGCTGCATGCGGTAGAGCACTTCAGCGCGGCGTATGGAAGGATTTTTTCCCCATTGAGCGATCTCTGACGCTTTCGGCATTTCCTTCGGCGGATGAGAGAACGCATAGGGACGGCCGAGCGCATCAGCCGAAAGCTTCCCGTAAAAAGTGATGCGGTTTGCGATCTTTTCATATTCCGTGCGGGCGAGGTCGCTGAGGCCGCGCGCCGCATAAGAGCGCCCCTTCCAGTATGTCCAGACTTCCTCGCTGCGGGAGGCTTCATTCATGGCGTCGATGGCTTTGCCGAGGGAATACCAGTTTCCTGCCCGCAGCTCCGCGCGTGCGCGCCAGGCCTTCAGCTGTTCGGGCGAGGAGACGGCGTAAGGCATGCGTGAGAGATCGGATCCGGCTCTGGCAAACCATCCGAGTGCGCGCGGATCGAGTCGGGACATGGCTGTGAAGCCGATGCGGGACCAGACGAGTGATTTCCAGAAGCTCCCTGCTTTCGGATCTACGGCGGCTTCGGCCAGCCGGGCTGCGGCAGCCGGATCCGTACGCGAAAGGCGCAGCGATGCAAAGACGGCGAGACGAGCGGGGACGCGTTCGAGGTTTTTTTGCCTCCGAAGCCATGCATTCGGTCGATCCAGAATTTCATGAAGCTCCCTGATGGATGCCGGAAGTTCCGGGCGGGGGAGTTCGGCAAGAACGCGCTTGATTTCTTTCCCTGGGCCGCTTTTTTGCAGAAGCACTACGACGCGCGTCCAGAGCCATGAGCGGTCTTCACCGGCTATGGCATCCCCGAGCCGCTGATAGGACTCCTTTGCAAGGGAACCCGAATCGCGATAGAGAAGCTTTGCTGCGCTGAGCTCTTCTTCCCGGGCATTTTTCCCTGCAGCGGACTCTAGGCGGTGGATTGCATTCCACGCCCGCAGATCCGGATCATCCTGATTCCAGACGAGCTGGCTGTAGAGCTTCAGAAAGCTTTCCGCGCTGAGTCTTTCCGCTTCGAGCTTCAGGTATTCATGGAGTGCGTTTTCCGCAATGTATTCATCACGGTGAAGCGCAATAAAGCGCTCAAATTCCAAATTGACTGCCGGATCATCAGGCTGAGCCTTAAGGAGAAGAATCAGGCGCCAGAGTTCCGGGTAGGCGCTTAATTCATGCCCGGAAAGAAGCGGCAGAATTTCTTCCAGATCAGAGAGGCGTCCCTGCGAAAAAGCGTTTCTGGCTTCGAGAAACACGTAATCCAGGGCATCCGGATGAGGCAGGAGGAGCGCATCGTCGAGCGGGTCGGAAACGGGCTCTTCAATCAGGGACGCAGTTACCTGAGCCGCTGCATCAGCAGCTTCGCCTGCTACGGCTTCTTTAGTGTCGTTGTCCCGTGAGAACGCTTCAAAAGCTTTGTCGACGCGGTCGAAGATTTCCTTTGGATTCACGCTGACAGCAGACTCTTCGGGCCATACCGTCAGGTTGTCCTCGCGGTCGCGAAGCGATTGCAGCCGCTCCGCAATCGGAATGGAAATAAGCGAGGGCGCGATGACGATGCGGCGGTGCTGCGCTCCTCCCGAGTGGTCTGCCGGGAGGGATTCGGTTGCATTGAGTGTCGGCTGCTCTTCGCTTTCAGCTGCCGCGGATATCCCGTGCGCCGAAGAGATGCAGAAGAGAAGCAGGGCAAGAAGATGGGAGCAGCGCATCAGAGGGGACAAACCGCAGAACACATAAACCGGAAAGAGGATCCTAATATAGCGGGGAGCACTTCAGCCTATCCTCCTCCCTTAGACGGTTCGGACAGGAAAAGCCGTCTCTCAGGAGAATTCTCAAAATGCCGGAAAAGCAGACAGTTCGCAAACGCATGGGGGAACTTAGGCGAAAGGTTGGCATGGATGCGCGCGCAGGGCTCCTGAGGATGATTTCCCGCGCATTGTTGCAGGAGCGCCGCGTGCTTACTCTCGGCACGTATCAGCCGATCGGGAGCGAACCCGACATCAATCCGCTCCTCTCGGAATGGAGAGCGGCTGACGGCGCGAGAGCCCTGGCGCTTCCCTGGTGCACGGATCGGGAAGCCTCGCGCATGGAATACCGGCTGTGGAATCCTTGCGAGAAGCTCGCTGCGGATGCTGCAGGCATTCCGGGACCGGGAAGCGGCGCCTGCGTGATCCCCGATGTGCTTCTCATTCCCTGCCTCGGCTGGACGCGTTCGCGAAGGAGGCTCGGCTACGGAGGCGGCTACTTTGACCGCTACATCTCGGGGCTCCTCGGGTCAGGCGTTTCTCCCAGGCTCCTCGGCGTTGCCTACGGGGTCAATGAGGTGGATGAATCTCTTTTTGAGCCGCATGATCTGCCGCTCGACCTCATCATCACGGATATCGGAATTTTCTAAAAAAATGCCCGGAAAGAGAACTGGCTCTTCCGGGCACTTTCGGTCCGTGCGGCTTTGATTAAAGCCGCACGTGATCGGGCTCCACTGGATTAGTAGCGGTAGTTTTCCGACTTGTAGGGACCTTCCTTTTTGACGCCGATGTAGGCAGCCTGTTCGTCCGTGAGCACGGAAAGCTCTGCATTGAGGTTCGTGAGCTGCAGACGAGCGACCTTTTCATCCAGGTGCTTCGGAAGAATGTAGACGCCGACGGGATATTTGTCGTGATGGCAGAAGAGTTCAATCTGCGCGAGCGTCTGATTGGCGAAGGAGGAGCTCATCACATAGGAAGGATGGCCCGTGGCGCAGCCGAGGTTCACAAGGCGGCCTTCCGCAAGAAGGATGATGCGGTTGCCGGACGGGAGCGTAATGTGGTCGACCTGCGGCTTGATGTTTTCCCACTTGTACTGACGCATGGAAGCGACATCAATTTCGCTGTCGAAGTGTCCGATGTTGCAGACGATCGCTTCATTCTTCATGGCGATCATATGGTCGTGCGTGATGACGCGGACGTTGCCCGTGGCGGTGACGAAGATGTCGGCCTTGTCCTTGGCGAAGTCCATCGTGACGACGCGGTAGCCTTCCATCGCCGCCTGAAGCGCGCAGATCGGATCGATTTCCACAACCCAGACCTGGGCGGAAAGGGCGCGAAGCGCCTGGGCGCAGCCCTTGCCCACATCGCCGTAGCCGACCACAACGGCGACCTTGCCGGCGACCATGACGTCGGTCGCTCGCTTGATGCCGTCAACGAGCGATTCGCGGCAGCCGTAAAGGTTGTCGAACTTGGACTTCGTGACGGAGTCGTTCACATTGATGGCGGGGATGCGCAGTTCACCGCGCTCATTCATCTGGTAGAGGCGGTGCACGCCGGTGGTTGTTTCCTCGGAAACGCCGAGGATCTTTTCGAGGCGCTTCGAATACCAGTTGGGATCAACGGCGAGGTGCTGGCGGATGGCGGCAAAGAGTGCGGTTTCCTCGTCGCTCGTCGGGTGCGCAATGACTTCCGGGTTCTTTTCAGCGCGTGAGCCGAGATGGAGGAGCAGCGTAGCGTCGCCGCCGTCATCAAGGATCATGTTGGAGTAGCCGCCGTCAGGCCACTCGAAGATGCGGTGCGTATAGGCCCAGTACTCCTCGATCGTCTCGCCCTTGCGAGCGAAAACCGGGACGCCGTCCTTCACAATGGCGGCGGCGGCGTGATCCTGCGTGGAGAAGATGTTGCAGCTCGCCCAGCGGACTTCAGCACCAAGCGCCGTCAGCGTTTCAATGAGCACGGCGGTCTGAATGGTCATGTGGAGCGACCCGGAGATGCGGGCGCCCTTAAGCGGCTGACTCGCGGCATATTCGCGCCGGATAGCCATGAGGCCGGGCATTTCCACCTCAGCAATCTGAATTTCCTTGCGGCCCCAGTCGGCAAGACCAAGGTCGGCGATGACGTAGTTTTCAGTAGCGTCCATTTGTCGTCTTGAAAGAAGAAAGAAGGAGAGCGCCGTTGGAAATGCGGATGTGGACGCAAGCGGTTCGAGCCTCGCGAAGTTCCGTGTGAGGAAGCTCCGTCGCAGCGCTCCTCGAACCCCTGGTCCTCATGCCGGAGAATGTTCCCCGGATACGATGAAGGCGGCATTATAGCCGCCTTCATTTATTGATTCTTATGAAAAATTACTCTTCTTCGCTGAAGGAGAGCAGGGCTGCTTCGACCGCATCCCGCGTGATGCCGTCGAGGAGGCTTACCGGAGCACTCTCAAGCGCCGCGGCGCCCTCCTTTTTCAGGCGGCCGACCCACATGCCGGCATCCCGCCCGGACTCAAAGCCTTCGGAAAGGAGCAGCTCGTCGCCCGCAGCGGAAATGAGCTTGAAGTAGAAGCGCCCGTCCTTTTCCCTGTACTGCTTGAAGGCTGCGCGCTGCACTTTCTGCGCCTTCTTTTTAGCTGTCTGAGGAGCGGCGATTTCGGTGAAGCTTCTGAGGCCCACGGCATGACGAAGTTCGGCCATGAAGGGCGTTGCAATGAGACGCGCCTTGCGGGCGCCTTCCTGCAGAATTTCTTCAACCTGAGCAGGATGCGCCATCAGCTCTTCATAGCGGGCGCGCATTGGCCCAATCTCGCGGTCAATCTGGTCGGCAAGATGCTTTTTGGCTTCGCCCCAACCGAGGCCGGAACGCAGTTCCGCACGGAAGTTCTCACGCTCTTCGGGCGTGGCGAATGCGTCGAAGATGACGGTGAGCGAGGTGCTGTCGGGATCCTTCGGTTCGCCCGGCGCCCGGCTGTCGGTAACGATGCGAGCGATGGCGGCGTCAAGCGCTGCGCGGCCGCCTTCAAAGAGCGGAATGACGTTGTTGTAGGACTTGCTCATCTTGCGCCCGTCGAGCCCCGGGAGCACCTCGATGCTGCTGCCGCCCGTTGCCTGCGGTAGCACGAAGAAGGGATGCTCGGGCGTGGCGTAGAGATTGTTGAAGCGCTGAGCGGCGTCGCGGGCCATTTCGAGGTGCTGGAGCTGGTCGTGGCCGACAGGCACTTCTTCCGCATTGAACATCAGAATGTCCGCCGCCATCAGCACCGGATAGGAAAAGAGTCCCATGGAGACATCAGCGTCCGGGTCTTTGCCGGCGGCAGTGGCGGCATCAACGGCGGCCTTATAGGCGTGCGCACGATTGAGGAGCCCCTTGCTCATGACGCAGTCGAACATCCAGCAGAGAAGTGGGATTTCAGGAATGTCGCTCTGGCGGTAGAGCGTGACGCGTTCCGGATCAAGGCCTGCGGCAAGCCAGGTCGCGGCAATCTGCATGCGGCTTCTTTCAATGCGGGCGGGATCTTGACACTTGATGAGTGCGTGCAGATCCGCGAGGAAGAAGAAGCTCTCAACGTTGGGATCGCGGCTGTCCTGAATGGCCGGACGGATGGCGCCGACGTAGTTGCCAATATGCAGGGTTCCGGTGGTGTTGATGCCGGTGAGAACGCGTTTTTTGGTCATCGCTAGAAAAGAGTCGAATGAGAGGATTCCCGGCCGTCTGAAGGCCGGAACATTGCCGTAAAAAAGAAATCATACGGCGGAATAGAGAACGGGCGGCGTCCTTTCTGTCAAAGGATGCGCCGCCCGTTGGCGTATCAGACGAGTCGTCTTATGAAGACGCTCTTCTGAGAAAAGCGTCTGCGAGGGCTTTTAGAGTCCGGCAGCAGCCTTGAGGGCTTCGGCCTTATCCGTCTTTTCCCAAGTGAATTCCGGCTCTTCGCGGCCGAAGTGGCCGTAGGCGGCGGTCTTCGAGAAGATTGGACGGCGCAGGTCGAGCATCTGAATGATGCCGCGGGGGCGCAGATCGAAGTGCTTGCGCACGAGCGCAGCGATTTCCTCGTCAGGAATGCGGCCCGTGCCGTTGGTGAAGACCGTAACGTTCATCGGTTCAGCAACGCCGATCGCATAGGCGACCTGCACCAGGCAGTAGGTGGCGAGGCCCGAGGCGACGATGTTCTTCGCAACATAGCGGCAGGCATAGGCGGCGGAGCGGTCGACCTTGGTGGCGTCCTTGCCCGAGAAGGCGCCGCCGCCGTGCGGGCAGTAGCCGCCGTAGGTGTCGACAATGATCTTGCGTCCGGTGAGGCCGCAGTCGCCCTGCGGGCCGCCGACGACGAAGCGGCCGGTCGGATTGATGAGGAACTTCGTGTCCTTGAGCCAGTCGGCAGGAATGACCGGGCGGATGATGCTCTCAACAATGGCTTCCGTGAATTCGGGCTTCATCTTCGTGCCGTCGGACATTTCCGGAGCGTGCTGCGAGGAAATGACGATCGTGTCGATGCCGACAGGCTTGCCGTCGCGGTAGCGCATCGTGACCTGGCTCTTGGCGTCGGGACGCAGGAAGGGTAGCGTGCCGTTCTTGCGGACCTTGCTCTGCTGCTCCATGAGGCGGTGAGCGTAGTAGATTGGAGCCGGCATGAGCGTCGGCGTTTCATCGCAGGCGAAGCCGAACATCAGGCCCTGGTCGCCGGCGCCGAGGTTGAGTTCGTCGTCCATTGCGTGGTCGACGCCCTGCTTGATGTCGGCAGACTGCTTGTCATAGCCGACGAGCACGGAACAGCCGCGATGATCAATGCCGTAGTCGGTATTGTCGTAGCCGATTTTCTTAAGAACGTTGCGCGTGAGGCCGATGTAGTCGACGTTGGCGTTGGTCGTGATTTCGCCGGCGAGCACCACGAGACCGGTGGTGCAGAGCGTTTCGGCGGCGACGCGGCTCGTCGGGTCTTCGGTGAGGCAGGCGTCGAGAACGGCGTCAGAGATCTGGTCTGCGACTTTGTCGGGATGACCTTCGCTGACGGATTCGGAAGTAAAGAGATATTCGTGGGCCATGGCCATAAAACTCCAGTATTGAGAAGGAGAAGCGCTCTGCGCATTGGTCTTGGCTCCATGCGGGAGACGCTTTAGCGGAATTTCTTGTTCGCCCCGCAAGTTGTCCTGTTAACTCGGCGAATCGGGCGCAATGATAACGCATGAAGAATTAAAGGAATCTGATGAATGAGGTTCTTTTGAGTCGGGCAGAGCGGCGGGAGATGACGAATAACCCTGACTCAGAATGCAAGTAAACAAGAAAAATATGAGAAGTAATCGCTTGCTTCGCATGCGGCTATCATTTCCCTTAAGCGAGAAAACGATGAGTGCCGCGGATTCATGGTGCAAAAAGGTCGCGGGTCTCAAGTAAAATTAAGGCTCTTCGGAAATTAGCGGGCAAGTGATGCCTAAAGGGAGGTAGCGCCATTCCACAACTGAGTTTCCCGAATCGCA
>CAKQON010000002.1 GCA_934255515.1 uncultured Sutterella sp. | reverse complement strand
GCATCGCCCGTGCAGTGAGTGCGGAAGGTGCTGGGGATCCCCTCAGTGCTTCCGCGCCATCAGCGGGAACCACCCGGGGTACGAGTTAATCGTATTCAGGAATCCTCGTCCTTCAGGGCGAGGAGGAAGTCAATAATGCATCCATAACTAGGCCGCCTATCTTGCTCCGGCAAAAATGAAAAAAACGCGCGGAGCGGCGCTGCCGCTCTTCTACTCGATGCGCCCGAGGTCCGACGGGAGCCTCAGGTCGCCGCGGGGCGAGAGCGCAACCGAGCCGATCTTGGGACCGTCGGGCATCGAGCTCCGCTTGTATTGCTGCGCGTAAAATCGCCTGAAGAAAGTCTCTGCCGTGCGGTCGATCACTTCAGAAGAAGTGCCGCTGAAGGCGATTTTCGCGAGCGCGACGATCTTTTCCCTTGCAAAACCCGAGCGCATCAGGTGAAAGAGGAAGAAGTCGTGAAGCGCATAGGATCCGATCGTCGATTCGGTCGACTGAATGCGCCCCTGCGCATCGGGAGGAAGAAGCTCAGGGCTGATTTCGGTTTCGGCAATGGTCAGAAGAACATCCCGGAGTTCCGGGCGCATATCTCCCTCCGTGACGACGAGGTGCTTCACGAGCGTCTTCGGGACGCCCGCGTTCACGGCATACATCGACATATGGTCGCCGTTGAAGGTCGCCCAGCCGAGGGCGAGCTCGCTCATGTCGGACGTGCCCACCACGAGGCCCGATTCCGCATTGGCGACGTCCATCAGAATCTGCGTGCGCTCTCGCGCCTGCGCATTTTCAAAGACCACGTCGTACTTGTCTTCCGGGTGACCGATGTCGGCGAAGTGCTGCCGGCAGGCCGGACGAATGTCGATCGTGCGGCTTTCAATGCCGAGCGCCTCCATGAGGCGCCTCGCGCTTTCCTTCGTGCCTTCAGAAGTGCCGAACCCCGGCATGGAGATGCCGAGGATGTCGGATCTCGGGCGGCCCAGCCGGTCGAAAGCCTCCGCAGCGACGAGAAGCGCGAGCGTGCTGTCGAGCCCCCCGGAAATACCGATCACGGCGCGGCGGATGCCGGTTTTGACAAGCCTTTCGGCGAGACCGGCCGCCTGGAGCCCCAGAATTTCCCGGCAGCGGTCGTTCCGGCGCGCTTCACCCTTGGGCACAAAGGGCATGGGATCAACCGCCGCGGGCCAGAGCGGGACTTTAGCGGCAAAGGTGGGATCTGCCGCGACGCGGCGGTAGTTAAGTGCTTCCTTCGGGAGCCCCTCCTTCATCGTGCGAAAGCGCACGCGCTCGAGTTCAATCCGCTCGAGGTCGACCTCGGCAGAAACAATGCCGCTCGTCCAGATGGCTTCCGCCGCGATGCGCCCGCCCGAAGCGATGAGCTTGTGGCCGCTGAAGACGAGGTCCGTTGTGGACTCGCCTTCGCCTGAAGACGCATAGACCATTGCGGCGATTTCCCGGGCGCTCGTCATTCGGACGAGATCGCGCCGGAAGCGCGCCTTCCCCGTGGTCTCGTTCGAAGCGGAAAGGTTCGCGATGACGTTTGCCCCTGCGGCCGCGTGCCGCGCGCTCGGCGGTACGCCCACCCAGAGGTCTTCGCAGATTTCGGCTGCCGCCCGGATGCCGCTTTCCGATTCAACGATGATGTCGGTGCCGAAGGGAATACGCATGCCGGCGACTTCAATCGAATCCGAAAGCGCATCGACCGCAGGAGAAAACCATCGCGCTTCGTAAAACTCCTGATAGTTGGGAAGAAAGCTCTTCGGCACCGCGGCGAGCGGGCGGCCGTTCTGAAGGAAGAGCGCGGCGTTGTAGAGTTGGCCCTCGGCAAGCAAAGGGAGACCGAGGAGGACGATCATTTCGGGCGTTCTGCGGGAGGCTTCCAGGACCATCCCGAGCGCTTCATTCACTTTGCCGAAAAGCCCCGCGCGAAGGAAGAGGTCCCCGCAGGTGTAGCCCGTGAGCGCGAGTTCCGGGAGGACCAGAAGGTCCGTCTTCGCGCGGCCGGCATCCTCGAGAACCCTTTCCATTTCGCGGGCGTTGGCGAGGGGTTCGCCCGGATGCGTTCTGAAGGAAGCCGCTCCGAGCCTCACGAAGCCGGTCGAATTGGAGCCGATGCGCATGATTCCCTTTCCTCTGGTCGCCGGGCGTCCGATCCGAACGAAGACGCCCGCGTTTTGAAGCCAATAATGGTTGCAATTTTAGTCGGTGCGGGACACGGGTCTTCGCGCTTTTCTGAATACTCTCCCGGACTGTTCCTCTATACACTTCTCCCTATTCTTATCCGGGGCCGGATAAGCCGGATCTTCCCGGCCGCAGCCTCTCTCAGAAACAAGGGGAATAGATACATGTGCACGAGTCTCATCGCCGGTGAAAAAGCCACTGCCGACGGTTCCTTCATCGTTGCGCGCAGCGCCGACAGCGCCGCCATCAAAGCGCAGCATTTCGTACACCACCCTGCCCGCCAGGGCCAGAAGGGCATCTACAGCACGAAGGCCCACGGCGGCGTGAACGACTTTACGTATCCGCTCCCTGAAAACTCCCTCGCCTTCACGACGATTCCCTTCTGGAAGACGCAGCTTCACGGCGCCGCGGGCTTCAATGAAGCGGGCCTCGGCCTCACGGGCACGGAATCGATCTTTGCGAGCGAAGCCGCCCTTGCGGTCGACCCTTACGTGAAGGAAACGGGCATTACCGAGGACGACATCGCCGACGTGCTCCTCTCGCGCTGCCGCACGGCCCGCGAAGGCGCGATGACGCTCGGCGCCATCATTGAGGAAAAGGGCGCCGGCGAAGGCTTCGGCGTCGCCTTCGTCGACCAGTCCGAAGTCTGGTATCTCGAAACGGGTTCGGGCCACCAGTGGCTTGCCCAGAGAACGCCCGCTGAGAAGTACTTTGCTTCCGGCAACCAGGGGCGCTTCCAGGACTACGACCCCGAGTCGTCCGACATGATGGCCTCGAAGACCCTTGTTCAGTTCGCGATCGAAAAGGGCCTCTACAACCCTGAAAAGGACGGCGCCTTCAATTTCTCGAAGGCCTATACGCGCGACGACGACCGCGACCGCATCTACAACGATCCGCGCGTCTGGGTGATGCAGAAGTACTTCAACCCGTCGCTCCTCCAGGACCCGCAGGCCGGCCGCACGTTCCCGGTCTACCTCGTCCCGGAAAAGAAGGTGACGGTTGAGGACGCGAAGGCCATGATGCGCGACCACTTTGAAGGCACCGAGCACGACCCCTATTCGAAGGGGCTCCGCGGCGACGAACCCTGGCGCCCGATCAGCGTCTTCCGCACGTACGAAGCGCATATTCTTCAGGTCCGTCCGTGGCTCCCGAAGGAATTGGGTGAAGTGATCTACGTCGCCATGGGCATGGCCGACCTCTCCGTCTTCCTCCCCTTCTATGCCGGTCTTTCGCGTTCGCCCGAATCGTGGACGAAGGGCTCCGACCAGGGCGAAGCGGATTCCGCCTACTGGAAGTTCCGCCGCGTGCAGACGCTTGCCATGACGGACTACCCGAAACTCGCCCCGATCGTGAAGAAGACATGGGCCGACTTTGAAGCCGATGCGAAGGTCCGTCAGGAAGCGATGGAAGCGAAGGTGCTCGAGCTCTTTGAAGTCGACCGCGCGAAGGCGCTCGCCGAACTCGAATCCTTCAACCTCGGCCTCATCGCCGAAGCGGAACGCACCGCTGAAAAGCTCCTCGAGAAGCTCTTCGTCATCCGCACCGTCGACATCGAAGCCGTTGTTCCGGCGAAGAACCGCAAGAACAAGGACTGATCGAGCGTTTCATCAGGGAGACCGGACGCCTGAAGCCCGGCTCCCGAAAAGCTTCCGGCGCCTATTCCCTCATGCGGGATCAGGCGCCGTTTTCATGCCGGTTCAGCATCCCGGCATCACTTCCGGGAGCACATGGTCTCCGTTGAAGTGCGGGATGAACTTCTCCTCGTTCGTCTTCCCGATCTGCATGAAGCCCTTCGTGATGCCGATTTCTTCAGCGTGCTGGATGACCTTCTGGTACTCGAGCGTCGTGAGCGGCCGGTTGATTTCCGGGTGCCTGCAAGCCTTGAAGATCGGCATGTACTGGTTCATGACGGAAATGTAGATGTCGTCGCCGAACCGGTCATGAAGCCACGAGAGGCACTTGCAGCTGTCGCGCCACTGCCAGGGGAGCACCAGGTGCCGCACGATCATGCCGCGCTTCATGAGGCCGTCCTCGCCGATGACGGCCGGCCCCGTCATGCTGAACATCGTTTCGATCGCTTTTGAAGCGTATTCGAAGTAGTGCGGGACGCCCGAATACTTTTCCCCGAGACGGCTGTCGAAATACTTGAGGTCCGGGATGAAAATATCGACCAAGCCGTCGAGCATCCTGAGGGACTCCTCAAGCTCATAGCCGTTTGAATTCCAGACGACGGGGAGGTTGAGGCCGCGCGCCTTCGCGGATTCGAGCGCCTCAACTATCTGCCGCGTGTAGTGGCCGGGCGTCACGAGCTCGATGCAGGCGGCGCCTCTCCCGGCCTCCTCAAGGAAAATGTCCGAGAGCCGCTCCGTCGACACGCGGAGCCCCTTTCCGTCTGCGCTGATCTCGTAGTTCTGACAGAAGCAGCAGCGCAGATTGCAGTGGGAGAAGAAGATCGTGCCCGCACCGGTTTTCCCGGAAATGCAGGGCTCCTCCCAGGCGTGAAGGCTCACGAGGGCTATTTCAATATCGTCGCTCGCGCGGCAGATGCTGCGCTTCAGGCCGGCTGCCGAGGAACGGTCGGCATTGCAGCGCCTTGGGCAGAGATTGCAGATCATGACGGTTGAGAAAATCGAGCTCCGGGAAGCAGAATGCCCGGCTCTCCTTCAAGCAAAACGAAAGCCCGGATGTCGGGACGCAGGGCGCCGTCGCTCGGTCGCCCTCCAAGGCATCCGGTCAGGAAGGAGAGGAGTTTACGCCGGAGGAAGGCGTTGATGCCGCGGCCTGACCTTTCGCTCTGCAGTCGCTGCAGAGCCCCTGAATGACGGAACTCTGGAGATCGAGCTCCACGCCGTGGTCCTCAAGGAGATGATTCGAGAGCGAAGCCGTCATGCGGTCGATCTCCGAACAGCGAAGATGAAAGAGCTTGCCGCAGCTGCGGCACTGAACGTGGTACTCGGCCGCGCCCGGGTCATTGAGATACTCGTATTGAGCGGGCGTCCGCTTGTCCAGAACGAACCGCCGCACAACGCCTTCCCGGGTGAGCGTTTCAAGCGTCCGATAGACCGTTGTGCGGCCGACAGCCGCGCCGCCCTGTCGAATCGCCTCCACCACCTCTTCGGCGCCCATGTATTTGCCGGCATTCGCCTGCAGTGCAGTGAGGACTGCTGCACGCTGACGCGTCGAATATCGAACGGGCATAGCCAGAATCTCCTGCTCTCTTCCGTCTCCTTCAAGAAGCTTTAATGATACGCGCGCCCGGAGCACTCTCATCACCGCAGAACCGGAATGACGCGCATCAGGAGCGTTGCGAGCGCGAGCACCGCAACAGAAACCAGTGCCGTAAGACCGCCCGGCGCCGCATTGACGACTGCTGAAAGCACGAGGCCCGCCGCCGCATCAAAGAGGCTGATTCCGATGGCGCTCCAGAAGGTCGCGCGAAAGCCGACCTTGAGCTGGAGCGCCGTGGCTACCGGAATCGCGATCATCGAAGAGAGCACCAGCACGCCGGCGATGGGGATGGCGGCGGCAACGGCGGCTGCCGTGAGAAATGCAAATGCATACCGGTGAAAGACGACATGGATGCCGGCAATCCTCGCCGAATCCTCATCAAAGGAAATGGTGATGAGTTCGTTGATGGAGAGCGAAAGATAAAGGAGCGCAAGCGCCGTAATGCTCCCGATCATGAGGATGTCGTCGTCGGTGACGGTGAGAACGCTCCCGAAGAGATAGTTTTCCGCTCTCCCCTGAACGGCTCCCGAAGTAATGAGCGTCACCGCCGTGCCGACGGCGAGCGCAAGCACGACCGTGAGAATCAGGTCCGTGCGCTCGCGAAAGAGATTTCTCATGGCTTCAATCAGCACGCCGCAGAGCGCGGTGAAGAGAAAGGCGCCCGCAAGCGGATTGGCGCCGAAAACGAGCGCGGCGGCAACGCCCGCGAGCGAGGAATGGGCGAGCGTGTCGCCGATCATCGATGTGCGCCTCAGAACAAAGAAAATCCCGATCACGGGACAGAGCACGGCCATGCAGAGAATGGCCGCCGCAGCGCGCTGCATGAATCCGAATTGAAAAAGTTCAAGCATGATCAGCCTTCATTGCGATCCGGTTCCAGTTCCTTCTTCTCTTCCTCCTGATAGGCAGCCGGCGAACAGATGTGCGCGCGGCCGTCCCTGAGGTGAATGAGCTCCGTGCTCGAGGCGACGGCCTCAGCGAGGTTGTGCTCCACCGCGACGATCGTGATTCCCCTCTGCCGGTTCAGGCCTTTCAGCAGTGCATAAAGCTCCCTCTGACTCCGGAGATCTATTCCGGTCGAAGGCTCATCAAGAATGAGAAGGCGGTTCTCGCCCAGCAGCGCTCTTGCCAGCAGCACGCGCTGGCGCTCGCCTCCCGAAAGACTCGGGAAAAGGGAGCGCTTCATTCCGGCCATGCCGACAGCTTCGAGCACGTCCTCTACGGCTTCGTCCCGATCGCTCCCGGGCATTCCTTTTGCTGAGGCAAATGTGAAAAGGAGCTCCTCCACCGTGATGGGGAACCCGGCCATGGAGGTCGGATCCGTCTGCGGCACATAACCGATCGCCTTCGTCGCCACCCTGATCCAGCCGGAAGATGGGGACAAAAAACCGAGAACTAGGCGCATGAGCGTTGTTTTTCCCGCGCCGTTCATGCCGATGATGGAGGCGTAGCTGCCCTCCTCGATATTGAAGGAAAGATCCCTCAGCAGGTAGGGCGCGCCTCCGGTGTACGAAAAATAGAGATGCGAAATGGAAATCATCCCGGACATTTCAGACGCTTCCTCCGTCCCCTTGAAAAGAACCCGATGGGAGTCGTAGTATACGCGTCGCCGAACAAATTGGGAATGGATTCCAATTTCATTTTAAGGAGCTGAAAATGCAGAGGAGAAAATTCGTGGAACTGGGTGCAGCCTGTGCGCTCGCGCTGACTGCAGCGCTTCCGGCACGTGCAGAAGAAGAAAGGCCGATTCTGGTTGCGGCGAGCTTTGACGCCATGGCCGAACTCGTGAAGGCCGTGGGCGGCAGTCTTGTCCGGGTGGAGACCCTCATTCCGCCGGGAGCGGAGTCGCACGACTTCACGCCGACCGTGAAGACGACTCAGCTTCTCAGAGCGGCGAGCGTCCTCGTTGTGAACGGCTTCGGAATGGAGCCCTGGGCGAAGAAAATCGCAGCCGCCGCTGAAAATCCGCGCCTGATGCTCGTTACCGCCTCTGAGGGAGCGGTGCCCGTCAAAAATTCAGATCCCGATGAAATTGCCGAACACGGCGCGGATGACCCGCACCTCTGGCTCTCCCTCTCGGGCGCAGAGATCGAAGCGAGGAACATTGCCGAAGCGCTCGCGAAGGCGGACCCGAAGAATGCCGAAGCGTACCGAATGCAGTTCACGCTTTTTAAGGGAAAGCTTCACGTTCTTAAAACTCAGTATTCGGCGCGCTTCAGGAATGTCAAACGGCGCTTCTTCGTCACCGGCCACGCCGCTTTTGCTTATCTCTGCCGGGACTTCAATCTTAAGCAGAAGAGCGTGGAAGGCGTTTTCGCAGAGGGAGAACCCACGCCGAAGCGGCTCGCAGAGCTTGCAATCGAGCTGAAGAAAGCCGGCGTCAGAACGGTTTTCGCCGAAAAACTCCTGAGTCCCGCAGTTTCGAGAACGCTCGCCCAAGAGGCGGGCGCCCGCGTGGAAACGATCTATACCATGGAATCCGCCGAAGACGGAAAAAACTACCTGGAGCGCATGAGAAGCAATCTCGAAAAAATCGAATCCGCGCTCGATGAATGAATTGCGGGATCGTTAATGTATTACCCGGCTTCCTTTCCGCTAAGCAATAAGTCCTATTGACAGTCAACGCACGAAGGTAGAGAATAACCCTAACTCGCCGGATGCTTCACTGCGCCGGCAATGCTTGGTCAACTTTTCGGGAAGGAAACGTCATGATGGTCTCTGCGTTCGCAACGATGTGCGTCATGTGTCTGATGTGCACCAGAGCCGCCGCGACGCCTGCCCGGTCTCCCTGCGCATTCCCCTCGGCATGAGGGCCTGAAGCCGCGCACCCGAGAGATCAGAAAGTTTTTTTTGAAAGGCGTCCCCGCAAAGGACGCCTTTTTTTTTGTTCCTTACCCAACCGCAAGCACGCAAAGGCCGCTCAATGACCTCCTTCCGTTGTCTCCGTTCGCGCATTTCGACTTCCTGTCGAATCATGCCTCCAGCCTCAATGCTTCCAGCGCCGGCAGCTTCCTCATCTTCCAACGCGAGGATGATGTCTCCCTGCTCCTGATCGGATTGGCGCTCGCCATCTAAACGCATTGAGGCCGAAGCGAAGAATCAATTCTTCCTGCGGCCTTTTTTGCACCCTGAAAAAACGTACCTCTTTCACAAAATACCTAAGGATTTCAAATGAAATACGCAACACTTGCCGTCCACGGCGGTTTTAAGGATGAGTCCCACCAGGCGGTCACGTATCCGCTCTATCTCTCCTCGACCTTCATCCAGCCCGATTCCGAACACTTTCAGGCCTACGGCTACTCGAGAAGCGCCAACCCGACCCGCGCTTCCGTCGAGAAGCTCGTCGCGGACCTCGAGGGCGCGAAGCACGCCTTTGCGACGAGTTCCGGCATGGCCGCCAATGCCCTCGTCTTCGAGCTCCTTGAACAAGGCGACCGCGTTCTCATTTCGAGCGACGTCTACGGCGGCACGTGGCTCTTTACGACTCAGCTCTTTGCAAAGCGCGGAATCGAGTTCGAGGTGGTGGACGACTTCAACACCTACGACTTCTCGAAAGCGCCGGCCAATACGCGCCTTGCCTTCATCGAAAGTCCGACGAACCCACTCCTCACCGTTACCGACATCCGCAGGGTTGCCGCCGCCGCAAAAGCCCGCGGGATTCTCACCGTCGTCGACAACACCTTCCTCACTTCCTACCTTCAGAAGCCGCTCGACCTCGGCGCCGACATCGTCGTCTACTCGGCCACCAAGTACTACGCCGGCCATTCGGACCTCCTCGCGGGCTTCGTGGTTCTCAACGACGACACGATCTATGAGCGCCTGAGGATCTACAGCAAAGCCCTCGGCGGCATTCTTGACCCGCTCGACAGCTTCCTTGTTGCCCGAGGGATCCGCACGCTTCCCCTTCGCATGGATCAGCACAACCGTAATGCTGAGCGCGTGGCGGAATTCCTCTCGTCGCACCCGGGCGCAGAAAAGGTTTTCTATCCAGGCCTCAAAGATCATCCGGGCCATGACATACAGGCGAAGCAGGCGAGAGGCAGCGGAGGCGTTCTTTCCTTCCGCTTCAATGAGTCCCAATACGACCTCGACCGGTTCGTGACGTCGCTTCGAATCTTCGCCTTTGCGGTGAGCTTAGGGGGCGTCGAATCCCTCATCTGCCGCCCGGCCACGATGACGCACGAATCCTATTCGCCCGAGCTCCAGCAGAAGCTCGGCATCACCCGGAACCTTCTGCGTGTCGCCGTCGGCATAGAAGACCCTGAGGACCTCATTAAGGACCTTGAAGACGCCTTCGCGGCAGCGAAGCGCTGATTCGAATCCATCCGCTTTTCCGAAGGCCCGGGCATTCCATTCCTTTCTATTGACGCACCCGCCCGGGCTTCCGGTTCCCTCTTCACAAGGACATCCATCATGACCATCTTTTCCTCCATTCGCCGCACGTTCCTTTCCGCCGCCCTCTTCACAACCACCTTCGCCGTGCTCGGCCTTCCGCTTGCGCCTGCCCATGCCGCTGACGGGGATCTTCTCCAGAAAATCAAGGCCGCGGGCGAATCCGCATCGGCACCGAAGGCACCTACCCGCCCTACACCTACCATGACGCCAAAGGAACGCTCACGGGCTTTGACGTTGAGATCGCAGAAGCCATAGCAAAGAAGCTCGGCGTCAGGCCGCGTTTCGTCGAAACCTACTGGGATTCGATGATTGCCGGAATCGACGCGAACCGCTTCGACATCATCGTGAACCAGGTCGCCGCCACCCCTGAACGCAAGGAAAAATACGACTTTTCCAAACCTTATCTCTACGTCACGGGCGCCGTCATCGTGAAGAAGGGAAATAAGGAAATCCGCAGCCTCAGGGACCTGAGAGGCAAGCGCGCCGCGCAGACCGTCACCTCCGACTGGGCGAATCAGGCCCGCAGAGCGGGCGCTGAAATCTTGAGCGTTCAGGATTTTTCGCAGTCCGTCCAGCTCGTCGCCTCGGGACGCGCTGATGCAACGATTAATTCGGAAGTGTCGACGCTCGACTTTCTGAGCCAGAAGCCAGATGCGCCGATTGAGATCGTCGAGCGCACGCGTTCAGGAAACGGCATTGCCATTCCCTTCCGCAAGGGCAATCCCGAATTCAAGGCCGCACTCGACAAGGCGCTCGAAGAGCTCAAGGCCGACGGCACGCTCTCTAGGATCTCCCTCAAATACCTCCGCACCGACGTAACGAAGGATTGATGCCTCCGGCTTCAGTCTCAGACTGAGCCCGCTTCACCGGGAGGAGCGAATCCTCCCGGGAGAACGCTTTCTCTTGCTCCGACTCCATTCAATCCGGCCAGGATGCCGGGAAATCCGCCATGAACGACCGCATCATCGGAATCCTTGAGGATTCATTCACGCAACTCATCATTCCCGGCATTACTGCGACTATACCGCTCACGCTCATCTCCTTCGCCTTCGGTCTGGCGATCGCGCTTTTCCTTGCGATCGTGCGGACGAAGGATGTGCCCGTGCTCGCGACCTTTGCGCGCCTCTACGTCTGGATCTTTCGCGGCACGCCGCTTCTCGTGCAGCTTTTCGTCATCTTCTACGGGCTCCCGAGCATCGGCATTACGCTCGAAGCCTTTCCTTCGGCGATCATTGCCTTTTCGCTCAACGTAGGCGCCTACGCTTCGGAAGCAATTCGCGGCGCCATCGCGGCAGTCCCAAAAGGACAGTTTGACGCCGGCGCCTCCATGGGCATGAATTACCTCCAGATCATGCGGTTCATCATCCTCCCGCAGGCGATCCGGATCGCCTATCCGCCGCTTTTCAACGAATTCATTTCGCTCGTGAAGAGCACGTCGCTCGCTTCCTCCATCACGGTTTTCGAAATGTTCATGAGCGCGCAGCGGATCGCCGCGCGCACCTATGAGCCCTTCTGGCTCTACCTGGAAGCGGCGGCGATCTACCTTCTCTTTTCCACTGTGCTGACGCGCCTTCAGGCGATCGGCGAAAAGCGCCTCAGCAGGTACGGCTATTGATCTCTGCTGAGGCATTTCCTCTGCCTCAGCAGGGATTATCTGCACCTTCATTTTCAACGAATGCCGCCGGTTCCGCCATTCTTCGCAGGGTCCAATAGAGAGCTTGTTCCCGGCAGTCCACAGCCTGAGAATCGATGTAGCATTCATCGTCATTGCCTGGCGTGCCGGGCTTATCAGGACCGAAAAGAGAAGGCGGCTGAAAATGAAGCAGTATGTTGTTGATGCCTTTACCGACCAGGTTTTCCATGGCAAACCCGCTGCCGTCTGCGTTCTGGAGAAGCGGCTTCCGGACGAGCTGATGCTCAGCATCAGCCAGAGAAAACAATCTGTATGAGACTGCGTTTACAGTCAAAGCCGGAGAAAAATACGCCCTGCGCTGGTTTACTCCTGGCGGAGAGATCGACCTTTGCGGACACGCCACCCTGGGTACCGCTTATGTGCTCTTCAACTTTTACGAGCAGGACAGGAAGCGCATCACCTTCTCCACCATGAGCGGAGATCTGACGGTTGTCCGCAGGGAAGATTTCTACGATATGAACTTCCCCGCCTACGACCTGAAGCCCGTTCCGGTGACGAAGGAAATGGTCGAGGCTATCGGCGCCGCTCCCAGGGCCGCGTTCATGGGACGGGATCTGCTCTGTGTTTTTGGAGACCCTTCCGTTGTAGAAAACCTCGCGCCTGATCTTGAAAGGCTCAAAGCGCTCGACGGTCTTCTTCTCCATGCAACGGCGCCGGGGAAAGATTCACAGATCGACTGCGTATCCCGATCCTTTGCGCCGAAGCTCGGCGTCCCGGAAGATCCGGTGTGCGGCTCCGGCCACTGCCACATCATTCCGTACTGGGCCAAGGAGCTCGGGAAGAACGCCCTGACGGCGCATCAGGCCTCTCCCAGAGGCGGAACGCTCTACTGCCGCATGGAGGGCAATCGCGTTCTTTTAGCGGGGAATGCCGCTCTCTATTCCTGCAGGGAGATGTTTGTTGATCCGCCCTCAATTGCTTGACAATTATTTGATTTTTATAAATAAAATTTGACAAACGGATATGCTCTTATTGCAACTACCCTCGTCCCTGTGATGGAGGGCCACCGAAGTGGCTGGAATCAGACCAGTTTCGCCGTGGCTAGGTGAAGGCGATTCCTCCGTTGCCCGAAGCCGGCGGTCATTCAATGATCGCCGGCTTCTTTTGCGATTGCCTCAGCGGTCGGCAATTACGAATGACGAAGCCGCCTTCAGACGTCTGCCGGACAGCTTCTCTGCAATTCCGTTCAACTTCAGCAAAAGCAGCTTCAAAAGCATGCTTCAAGACGCAGTCATCTCATTATTTGACAATTAGATGATTTCTCAGGAATAATATTTTTCAAACGGATATATTCCCGTTGCGGCTGCCGTCGGCTTCGGCTTGGCGGCCGGTCAAAGTGGCGGGACCAGACCAGGATCACCGAGGTCTGCTGAAGGTGATCCCTCCGTTGCTTGTTGATCGAACGAAAGCCGGTTGTCGCACAGTGATTGCCGGCTTTTTTCGTGTGGTTGACGACGAGGATTTCGGACCTCATTCACCTCTGCTTCAACCGCTCCCGGAATACAAAAAAGCCCCTTCTGCAAATATAGAAAGGGCTTCTTTGAATTGCTGCTTATGACCCGACGTATGAGCCTGCGCGTCAATTACCTGGAATTGCCTGCGGCACAGCGTCGCCTGGCGGAAGGAGTGGGATTCGAACCCACGGAAGTTATTAGCTTCGCCGGTTTTCAAGACCGGTGCATTCAACCACTCTGCCATCCTTCCGGGATGCATAGGAGCAAGAAGTTTTCGGATTCTATATGAGAGACGTTCCTCCCGCAAGGAGGGAATCGCGGAGAGGCCCGGATCCCGCCGCCGGAAGAGAGCAAAAGAGGAGCGCGGGGCTCCTTCTTCTGCTTGATCAATCTCCGTGCCGAAGGCGTTGTTAGTCTTTTGCCTTCCCGAGCTTCTGCGAGGAGCCTTCGTCGCGGAGTTCGAGCGCATCCTCAATATCCTTGGGGTCGGCAGCGGTCTGCGGTTCAGCAACGACGTCGAAGAACCCGTAGCCGCGCATGCGTTCGGCACGGCGCTCAAGGAGATCGTCGATCGGAAGCTTCATGAGGGCGCGAAGTTCATCGATGAGGGCCTGCTTCAGGTTCATCGCCATCAGCTTGGGATCGCGGTGCGCGCCGCCCAGGGGCTCTGAAATGACGCGGTCGACGAGACCGAGCTTCGAGAGCCTGTCGGCCGTAAGCCCGAGAGCTTCCGCCGCGCGCGGCGCCTGCGCCGCATCCTTCCAGAGAATGGAGGCGCAGCCCTCGGGAGAAATTACCGAATAGGTCGAATACTGAAGCATCATCACGATGTCGGCGACGGCAATCGCAAGCGCGCCGCCCGATCCTCCCTCGCCGATCACGCAGGAAATGATGGGGACCCGAAGCCCGGCCATTTCAAAGATGTTGCGCCCGATGGCTTCGGACTGGCCGCGCTCCTCGGCGTCGATGCCGGGATAAGCACCCGGCGTATCAACGAAGGTGACGACCGGCAGATCAAACTTCTCGGCAAGCTCCATGAGCCTCAGGGCCTTTCTGTACCCTTCGGGCTTGGCCATGCCGAAATTGCGCTGCGTACGCTCCTTAAGCGTTCTTCCCTTCTGGTGGCCAATCACGACGACGTTCATGTCGGCAAGGCGCGCGAGGCCGCCCACAATAGCCTGGTCGTCCGCAAACGCGCGGTCGCCGTGGAGCTCGTGGAAATCCGTAAAGATTTCATCGATGTAGTCGAGCGTATAGGGACGCGCCGGGTGACGGGCGACGAGCGAGCACTGCCAGGGCGTGAGGGACGCATAAATCTTCTTGACGAGCTCATTTTCCTTCGCTTCGAGGGAAGCGATTTCGCTCTCAACTGATACGCCGCTCTTCGACTCCGTTTCGGTGAGCTCGCGCAGTTCATCAATCTTCTTCTCGAGCACCTCAATGTCGTGCTCGAATTCAAGGAATACTTTCTTGGCCATCTTCTTGCGTGCAGAGCCGCTCCACATGGAGCGCTGCTGATGTTGGGTCAGTCGCTCTGGGGCCTTTCCCGTTCAAAAGGGGAAGAGCCGCAGAGGATTCAGTTGATTCGATTTCAGAGCGCAATCAGATCCTGCGCCACGTCGTGCCGCCGGGACCGTCCTGAAGCTCCACGCCTTCGGCGAGAAGGCCCTTTCTGATCTCGTCGGCGCGCGCGAAATTCTTTGCCTTCTTCGCGGCGGCGCGCTCGGCGATCAAGGCCTCAATCCGGGCTTCCTCGTCTGCATCCTGGACGCCGCCCTGGAGGAACTTCTCCGGATCGTTCGTGAGGATGTTGAGAATATGGCCGAGCCCGAGGAGCTGGCGCACGAGCTCTTCGGAACCCGTACGGTTGATTTCCGTCGCGAGCTCAAAGAGCACCGCCGCCGCCTGCGCCGTATTGAAGTCGTCGTCCATCGCCTCGCGAAAGCGCGCCGCAAAGGGCTCATTCCAGTCGATCGGCTGTCCGTCGCCCTTCCGGCCCTTGAGAGCTGTGTAAAGGCGAACCAGACCCTTATGGGCTTCCTCGATAAGGCCCGAGGAGAAGGTGATGGGGCTTCTGTACTGGCTTCTCAGAAGGAAGAAGCGGAGGACTTCGGCGCCGAACCCGTCGCCGTAGGCATCGTTGGTTTCCTTGAGCGCATCGCGGATGGTCCAGAAGTTGCCGAGCGACTTGCTCATCTTCTCTTCCGTGCCGTCGGCCGCGCGAACGCGCAGCGGCCCCGAATGCATCCAGTAGTTGGCGAAGGTTTTGCCCGTAGCCGCCTCGCTCTGGGCGATTTCATTTTCATGGTGCGGGAAGATGAGGTCCGGGCCGCCGCCATGAATGTCAATCGTTTCGCCCAGGAGATTCATCGCCATCGCCGAGCACTCGATGTGCCAGCCCGGACGGCCGCAGCCCCACTTTGAGGTCCACTGCGGCTCGCCCGGCTTCGCGCTCTTCCAGAGAACGAAGTCGAGAGGATCGCGCTTTCCTTCAGCGACCTGCACGCGGGCCCCTGACTGAAGGTCGTCGATCGACTTCCCCGAGAGATGCCCGTAGTTCTTAAAGCCCCTCACGGAATAGTCGACGTCGCCGTCGGCCGCGTGATAGGCGTAGCCCTTTTCCTCAAGCTTTTCGATGAGGCCGAGCATCTGCGGAATGTATTCAGTCGCGCGGGGCTCGAACGTGGGCGCAAGGCACCCGAGCGCAATCATGTCTTCCTGCATGGCCTTCGCGAATTCAGCCGTGAGGGCGTCGGTCGTGATGCCGCGCTCCGCCGCGCGACGGATGATTTTGTCGTCCACGTCGGTGATGTTGCGCACGAAGGTCACCTGGTAGCCCGAGGCCTCAAGCCAGCGGCGAACGACGTCGAAGGCCACGAACGTGCGGCCGTGGCCGATGTGGCAGTAGTCGTAGACGGTGACGCCGCAGACGTACATGCGCACGCGGCCGGGTTCGATCGATTTGAAGGGGCGCTGTTCGCGCGAATAGGTCGAATAAATCGAAAGCATGGAATTCCTGAGAAATCTGTCCTTCTGAAGCGCTTCCGCATAACCCTTGTAGCAGCGCATGCGCAGGTAGCAGCACGAGCCGTTCTCGCTGATCCAGCGCAGGTGCCGCAGGGACGGGAGAAAAGATTCCCGATACAAAGTTCTGAGCTTCTGAATCATGTGCGGCGGCTACAATTACGGGCTGAAGCGCCCACGGCCGAAAGGCCTCAAGGGCTTTGCTCAATTTTCGGATTCGCTCGCCCCGGAGGGCGCGCGGACGAAAGATCATGAGAGTATAGCCGCCCGGCAGGCCTCGACAGCCTTCGAAAGCGACTTCTCCCATGCCGGAAGCATGGATCAGCCGTTAGCCTGATGGCTTAACGCTCTTCGCTATGCGTCGCCGGCTTTCCTCGACAGACACCTGACCCGATGAGTAGTTTCATGCGCGCCAAAAAGATGCTCCTTTCCACCTGCGCTGCCCTTGCGCTCGGTCTTTCCTTCCTGAGCGCCCCCGCTCTGGCAGCTTCGGAAATGGAGGAGCTTGCGGCAACCCTGCACCCGGGAGATTTTTCTTCCCGCGTCGAGCAGCTTCTCACGAACGGACATCCCGCACAGGCGCTTGAGCTTGCCGACATCGGCATCAAGCGCAACCCCCGGAACGCCCAGCTTCAGTTCCTGCGCACCGTGAGCCTTGAGTCGCTCGGGCGCACCGAGGACGCCGCGAAGGGCCTCAAATTCCTCATCGCCGCCTACCCGGAAATCCCCGAACCCTACAACAACCTCGCCGTCATCGAGGCGGGCTTCGGAAACCTCGAGGAAGCGCAGGGGCTTCTCAAGAAGGCGCTCGTCATCAATCCGAAGTTTTCGCTCGCTCAGAAAAATCTCGGCGACGTCTACCTCGCGCTCGCGCTCGAATGCTATGAGGCTGCCGCGCCCGCACTCGAATCGAATGCTGATCTTCAGTCGAGACTGAGAACATTGAAGCGCATCAGCGGCCGCTGATGCCGTGCTCAGACTCAGTTCCCGGCACTTTCCTTTTCTTTTAAGAGACCAATCGGACAACCATGCAGTACCGCTCCCGTCTTCTTCTTCCGCTTCTTCCTGCCACCTCCTTCCTCGCCGCGCCCCTCGCGCGCGCCGCTGCGCAGGAACCCCGCGTTGAAATTGAAACCTCTCTCGGCAAGATCGTCGTGCGCCTCGCGCCCGACCGCGCCCCGCAGACGGTGAAAAACTTCCTCCGCTACGTGAACGAAGGCTTCTACAACGGCACGATCTTCCACCGCGTCATTCCGGGCTTCATGGTCCAGGGGGGCGGCTTCGACGAAACGCTTCGCGAAAAGCCCACGCACGAACCCATTCCGCTCGAAGCGCGGGGCGGCCTCAGCAACGACCGCTACACGATCGCCATGGCCCGCACGAGCTACCCGCATTCGGCGACGTCGCAGTTCTACATCAACGTTGCCGACAACGACTTCCTCAATGCCGATCAGGCTCAGGACGGCAACGGCTACTGCGTATTCGGCACGGTGATTTCCGGTACCGACGTGGTCGACAAGATCGCCGCCGTTCCGACGGGCAGCCGCCGCGGCATGGGCGACGTCCCGGTGACGACCGTGAAGATTCTTTCGGCGAAGGTTCTTCCCTGATCATCGGACACTGTCCTCAAGCTCGCCGGGGGCGAGCGCAGAAGCGCCTCGCCCCTTATGCGACAATAACGATTCCCCTTCCGGAAGATCCCCGGGGATGCATCCGCAAGGTTTTTACGCTGCCTGACGACTGAAGTCTGCCTTCTCCTCAGAAGGGGCTCCTGGCAGCGCGCATTTACTTTTGACCACTTTTATTCTCAAATGATTCGCTTCACTACCAATCTCGGCGTCATCGACATTGAACTTGATCCTGAACACGCTCCGATCACCTGCGAAAACTTCGAAAACTACGTGAAGTCGGGCTTCTACAACGGCACGATCTTCCACCGCGTGATCAAGGGCTTCATGATCCAGGGCGGCGGCTTTGAACCGGGCATGCAGCAGAAGCCCACCAACGATCCGATCAAGAACGAAGCCGACAATGGCCTGAAGAACGACAAGTACACGATCGCGATGGCCCGCACGAATGATCCGCATTCGGCCACCGCTCAGTTCTTCATCAACGTTGCCGACAACGACTTCCTCAACCACACCGCCCCCACGGGCAACGGCTGGGGCTATGCCGTCTTCGGCAAGGTCGTGGCCGGCCGGGACGTGGTCGATCAGATCGCGCGCGTGCGTACGGGCACCCGCGGCTGGTTCGGCGACGTGCCGGTTGAGGACGTTGTCATCGAAAAGGCCGAGGAGATCTGAGTCTGATGACTGAGAGCCGCCCGGAACCGAGCGACGGCATGGTGGGGAAGAAAGCGCCTTCGAAGGGGACAATTCCCTTCGGCATGAGGCTCTTTCTCCTCATCAATTCCACCCTGCGTTTTTTCAGCAGAAGCAAAATGGACCTTTCACAGTTTCCGCCTCCTGCGCTCGCCGGGCGAACCGAGGTCGAGCCGCTTACCAATCCGGTAATCATTTCGGACCTGCATCTCTCGCCCACGAAGCCGAAGACCATCATGGCGTTCGTTCGCTTCATGAAGTCCGTGGCGCCGCGCTATCCGGAACTCGTGATCCTCGGCGACCTTTTCGACTTCTGGCTCGGCGACGATGCGCACCCGGAAGCGAAGCCCGTCATGGCGCTATTGAAGCTCCATGCCGCAACCGGCCGGCGCGTGCTCGTCATGCCCGGAAACCGCGACTTTGTGCTCGGCGAAGGCTTCGCGCAGGCGATCGGCGCAGAACTCCTTCGCGACCCCGTCGTGGTCGAAATCAAGGGCCGCAAAGTGCTTCTCGCGCACGGCGACGAATGGTGCCTGAGGGATACGGGATACCAGAATTTCCGCAAACTCACGCACGATCCGGTGTGGCAGGCGATGATGCTCAAGAAATCCGTCGCCGAACGCATTGAAGTCGCGAAAGAAGCGCGCTCGCAGTCGGAAACCGACAAGACGCAGAAATCCATGGACGTGATGGACGTGGTTGAAGGCGCCGTGGCCGAAGCCGCGAAGTCTGCCGGTGTGGATCTCGTCATTCACGGACACACGCACCGTCCGGCCGCCCACGTCTTCGACAACTACGAACGCTGGGTGATTCCCGACTGGAAGCTCGACGGCGTCGAGGGCGCGGGCAAGAGCGGCTGCATCACGTTCCTCGATAACGGCAGGCCCCAAATCCAGATGTTCTGAGCTCCTGATCCCATTTGCCGCCCAAAGAAAAATGCCCGGGATGAAGAAAACTTCCCAGGCATTTTTATTTGCGGCGAGTGTGACTTTTCAGAAGACCTCACCCCGGCAGGATCGTCAGATCAGCACTTCAAAGCACTCAAGCTCCGGACGCTCGACGTACATTTCACGGTTCTTCGGCCCCGTGGAATGGGACTTCTTGAAGTGTTCCGACTTCGTCCAGTTGAGGAAGTCCTCCTTCGACTGCCAGCGCGCAAAGGAAGAAAAGAGGACGTAGCCGTCCTTCTTCGCATCAAGCCTGAAGAAGCGGAATTCCAGCAGACCCGGCATGGATTTCGCACTGACATCCGCTCCCTGCCAGACCTTGAGGTACGCGTCGGCGAACTCCGGCTTGATCTTGAAGCGGTTCATCGTGATGTATTCGGATGCCATGAAAGCACTCCCAAAAAAGTTTCGATGACGCAAAGGCTACGGGAAAACGCGGACCCCAAACAGAGATCGTTACATCCATATACGCCGAAATGAATTTGTACACAATCCTCTGCAGACCATTCCCTCAGTCCGCCCCCAGGCTTTCAGTCGAAAATATTCTTTTCCCCCGATAGATCTCATCCAAGTAGCAGCCCATTACAGAAGAGCTCCTGCGGCTCCTTTCGGTTCTCTACCGCACGCAGTCGCTTTCCCTTGCAGCCTCCCGACTCGACATCAGTCTCTCCACCGCTAGCCGCATGCTCCAGGGCGCGCGAGAGCTCTTTGACGACAAGCTCCTCACGCGCTCGAGCCAGCTCATGCACCCAACGCCGCGGATGAGGAAGTTCATGCCGCAGATTGACCGCATGCTCGAGGACATGGCGGCTCTTGTCGGGAAGGATGCCCTCGACCCGATGAAGGCAGAGCGCACGATCGGAATCGCGGCGCTCGACTGCGCATACACGATGTTCGTGGCTCCCGCCATTCACGAGGCGAGGCGGAAATCTCCGCGCCTTCATTTCTCGACAACGCCCATCGGCATCGATACGCTTGACGAATTGAGCGCCGGCCTCGTCGACCTCATTATTTCCGGAACCGACTCAGAACCCGTGCAGGGGAATATTCATGTTTAGCGCCTTTTCTCGGCGCCCTATTGTCTCGTCGTGCGCGAAAACCATCCGCTCGTCGAGATCTTCAAACAGAAAGGCCGGCTTGACCGAACCGACACTGAACCCTGGCAGGTGATCTCCATCGCCACACCTTTCTCCCGCCTCGTTCCGCGCTCGGTGCTTCACTGGTTCGACGATGCGGAGCAGCCGCACGGCATCACCATTCCCTATCATGCTGCCGCCATCTTTGAGCTCTTTGAATCGGATTTGATCGGCGAATTCGCCGAGCCTTACGCCCGGAAAAATCTCTCGCTTGTTCCCGGCCTCGCACTGCTTCCGTTCGAAGGCTTTACGACCTACCCGTGGGCGCCCACGCTCTTCTGGCATCCGAAAACGCAGCTTCGGGTCAGGCGAGTCAGCCGCTCAGCCCGAAGCTCCCTATCAATTTCCCTGGATCGAAAAGAGCCTCATGGAGAACGATTTCCATGAGGCTCTTCCTTTTCTGAGATGGTTCGATTTAGACCTCGTCGGCCTTCTTCCGCGCCGCAAGACGCTGCCGTCTCTGCATCAGCACCGTTTCCCCAAGGAAGAGCGCCACAGCCGTCCAGATGAAGAGGAAGCCGATCAGCATCTCAAGCGTAAAGGGTTCATTGAAGGCGAAAACGCCGATCAGAAACACCATCGAGGGGCTCACGTACTGAATGATGGCGGACGTCGAATACGGAATGCTCCTCACGCCCGAAGCGAAAAGGAGAAGCGGAATCGCCGTAATGGGACCGGCCGCAATGAGCAGAAGCTGCGTCGTGCCGGAAGCCTCCGCAAAGGCGAGCTCCCCGGTGCTTCCGAGGTAGCCGAGCCAGAGAAGCGCGATCGGGGTGAGGATGAGGCTTTCGAGCGTCAGCCCTTCGATGCTCCCGAGGGGCGCAATCTTGCGGATGAGCCCGTAGACCCCGAACGTGAAGGCGAGCGCAAGTCCGAGAAAAGGCGGCACGCCCTTTACCCACGAGATCCAGAGGACGCCGACGGCGGCAAGGCCCACGGCGATCTTCTGCGCGGGGCGCAGCTTTTCCCGCAGAAACACGGCCGAGAGCAGAATGGAAACGAGCGGATTGATGAAGTACCCGAGCGACGCCTCGATCGTGCGGTCCGTCACGATCGCATAGACGTAGGTGCCCCAGTTCGCGCCCACGAGGAGCGCCGAAGCCGTAAAGATGAGGAGGATCCTCGGGCTCGTCAACGCGGCCTTGAGCCACGCCGTCCGGCGCATGACGAGAATTACGAGGACGATGAAGAGAAGCGACCAGACGACGCGGTGCGCGAGGATCTCCAGGGCGCCGATATCCGCGAGAGCATGGAAGTAGAAGGGAAAAAGCCCCCAGAGAATATAGGCGGCAAAGGTGCAGAAGATCCCGTAGAACATGGTGCGGGAGCGCGGGGAAAGCGCGCTTGACGGTTGAGATTGGAAGAGAGAGAAAGAAGCCTCCGGAGCGTCCGAAAATCGATCTTTCAGACTTCTCCGGAGATGAAGCTTCTTGAGATTCGAGGCCTTATGCCGCGAGCGCCTTCAGGCGCTCGAGCGCAATGCCGGCGAGATAAGTCGAGGCGAGCGGAATCACCTCGTCGTTGAAGTCGAAGGTCGGATGGTGGAGCGACGCCTCATGCGCGTCGTCGCGGATCCCCACGCGGATCATGGCGCCCGGGCGCTTGAAGAGGAATTCTGCGAAGTCTTCGCCCCCCATCGTCATGTCCATGGGCTCGGCCGCATCGGCCCCGAAATGCTTCACGATGAAGTCGCGCACGTGCTCCATCGTCTCCGGCGGATTAATGAGGGCCGGAACCAGGCGGTCGTAGCGCAGTTCGCCCGTGCAGCTTTCCGACGCGGCAATCGTCTCGACCATCACCTTCATTTCGTGCTCAATCTGGTTGCGCACGTCCTCGCTGAAGGTGCGCACCGTCCCCGAAAGCGTCACTTCCGTCGGAATGACGTTGGGGGCGTTGTAGCGCCCGCCGTTCACGGAGGAGATCGAGAGGACCGCGGGCTGAATCGGCATTACCTTGCGCGAAACGATCGTCTGAAGACCGGAAATGAGGAGGCCCACTGCAGGGATCGGGTCGATGCCGAGGTGCGGACGCGCAGCGTGAACGCCCCTGCCCTTTACGGAAATGTAGAAGAAGTCGGTCGACGCCTGAGCGGGGCCGGCGCAGAGGCCGAAGGCGCCCTTTCTGATCGTCGGCTCGTCGTGGCAGCCGTAGATTTCACGGACGCCGAGCTTGTCGAGAATGCCGGACGCTTCCACGGCGCGCGCGCCCTTGCCGATTTCCTCGGCCGGCTGGAAGACGCCCACCACACGGCCCGCAAATTCATTCTTCTTTTCCTGAAGATAGCGCATCGCCCCGAGAAGCCACGTCGCATGGCCGTCATGCCCGCAGGCGTGGCAGCGGAGTTCCGTCTGGCTCTTCCAGGCATTTTCCGAGTTGTCGGGCATCGGAAGCGCGTCGATGTCGCCGCGAAGCGCCACGGCAGGCCCCGGGCGTGCGCCGTCAACGACGGCGATGAGGGCGCCGGGAATCGTCGTGTCGTCAAGATTAGTCACGCCCCAGGAGCGGAGCTTTTCCTTGAGAAGCCCCACCGTGCGCTTCGTTTCAAACCCGAGCTCAGGATACGCATGAATGTCGCGGCGGATCTGCGCAAGTTCATCGGCCCAGGCGCCGATTTCCGGAAAAACCTTGTCCTTGAGAACGTACTGCATCGTCAAACCTTTCCTTTGTGTTTTTTGGGTGCCCTTTTGGGAAATCCTTGAGCCCTTCAGCGGCTCGGGACGGGCATCCGTTCATTCTATGAAGAAGACGGGACATCCTGCCTCAGGTGCATTGCGCATCCGTTATGCGTCAGGACGGAGCATGTCTCTCAGCCTTCATGCACCAGAAAGCGGCGCAAAGGCTAATTCAGGGCAAACATCGTGCACGGCTTTGAACGGTGGCGCACAAAGATACGGCATCCGGACTTAGAACATTTGTTTTCAATCAAATTCACCGGCGATTTGCCAGACGTGCAGTCCTTTCACCTGAGGCCTGATCCCCACTCTCGGGGTAGGCTTGAGAATCGCGCCCGGAGGATGGCTCAGAAGAACGCTTTGCCGCATTTGGCATAGTTCTTGCTTATTCCGTTCGCAGACGGGCTGACGTACCGGCGATTTTTCCCAATCCGCCATCGCCCACCGAATATTTGTAGAAGAAAACTTTTAAGAAGATGGAAAGAGCAGACACCAAGCCCGATTCCCTGCAGGACAACCTGCCGGTGCTAGAAGTGAAGAACCTCAGAGTTCAGTTTTCTTCCGACAGCGGCACGACGACTGCCGTAGTGGATGAATCCTTCGTCATTCACAAGGGCGAAACGCTCGCGCTCGTTGGCGAATCGGGCTCAGGCAAATCCGTTACCTCGCTCTCCGTCATGCGCCTCGTTGAGCACGGCGGCGGTAAGATCGTCAACGGCTCCATCCATCTGCGCTGCCGCGACGGACGCCTCGTGGACCTCATGAAGGCATCGCGCTCGGAACTTCAGGCCCTGAGAGGCTCTGAAGTCGCCATGATCTTCCAGGAGCCGATGACGTCCCTCAACCCGGTCTTCACCGTGGGCGCTCAGATCGCGGAAAGCCTGACGCTTCACCGCGGCATGAGCGAAGCAGAGGCCCTGAAGGAAGCCGTTCGGCTTCTTGAGCTCGTCCGCATTCCGGACGCCGAACGCGTGGCGATGCGCTATCCGCACCAGCTTTCGGGCGGCATGCGTCAGCGCGTGATGATCGCCATTGCGCTTGCCTGCAAGCCGCAGCTCCTCATTGCCGACGAACCGACCACGGCGCTCGACGTGACGGTTCAGGCTCAGATTCTTGCGCTTATTGCCGAACTCCAGAAGGAAATCGGCATGGCGGTGCTCTTCATTACGCACGACATGGGCGTGGTCGCCCAGATCGCCGACCGCGTGGCGGTGATGCGCTACGGCGAAATCGTTGAGGAAGGGAAGGCCGTCGACATTTTCGATTCGCCGAAGCACCCCTACACGCAGGCCCTCCTTTCAGCGGTCCCGCGCCTCGGGAGCCTTAAGGACGTCCCGCATCCCTGCTTCTTCCGCCTCATCGACCCGGACAACGGCCGCGTCATTGAACCGCCGTCCGACAAGCTTCCGCCCCCGGGCGACACCATTCTCGAAGTCAACGACATCGTGAAGACCTTCCCGGTGCGCACGGACTTCTGGGGCAAGCCCACCTACGTGGTGCGCGCCTGCGACCACGTGAGCTTCAAGCTTCGTCAGGGCGAAACCCTCTCAATCGTGGGCGAATCGGGCTGCGGCAAGTCGACGACGGGCCGCGCGCTCCTGAGGCTCCTCGACATTGATTCGGGCGACATCATCTACCGCGACCGCTCGCTCGTTCATATGACGCGGCGCGACCTGCAGCATGCCCGCCGCGATCTGCAGATGATCTTCCAGGATCCGTATGCGTCGCTCGACCCGCGCCAGACCGTGGGCTACTCGATCGCCGAGCCGCTCATGATCCACAACATCTGCTCGAAGTCGGAGATGTGGGACCGCGTGGCGATGCTTCTGAAGCGCGTCGGCCTCTCGCCCGACATGGCCAACCGCTATCCGCACGAATTCTCGGGCGGCCAGCGCCAGCGCATCTGCATTGCGCGCGCCCTTGCGCTTCAGCCGAAGGTGATCGTCGCCGACGAATGCGTGGCGGCGCTCGACGTTTCGATCCGCGCTCAGGTCGTGAACCTCATGATGGAGCTCCAGGAGGAAATGGGGCTCTCCTACATCTTCATTTCGCACGACATGGGCGTCGTCGAGCGCATCAGCCACCGCGTCGCCGTCATGTACCTCGGGCAGATCGTCGAAATGGGACCGCGCCAGTCGGTGCTCGGCCACCCCTATCACCCCTACACGCAGAAGCTTCTTTCGGCCGTGCCGATCGCAGACCCGAAGGAGCGCAATCTTCTGAAGCTCATCAACCTTTCGGACCTTCCGAGCCCGGTGCGCCGCGTAGGCGACGAACCGGTGGTGGATCCCCTGGTTGAGGTTGAACCCGGGCACTTCGTTGCCCGCCATCAGATCGGGCAGATGTCGGGGGCCTGATCTGAATAATGAAAAGCTCTTCGGCAAACCTCACCCTTATCTCTCATTTTTCAGGAAAGGCAATCAGATGAAATTCGTCAAGGCTGCTCTGCCCCTTCTCTTTTCCGGCGCCCTCCTTGCCGCGGGCGCTGCTCAGGCCGCCCAGAAGGACGTGACCGTTGCGGTCGCCTCCACCTTCACGACGCTCGACCCCTACAACGCGAGCGACACGCTCTCGCAGGCGGTCGTGAAGTCCTTCTACGAAGGGCTCTTCTCGTTCGACAAGGACATGAAGCTCGTGAACGTACTCGCCGAAAGCTATGAGGCGAGTCCCGACGGCCTCGTCTATACGGTGAAGCTCAGGAAGGGCGTGAAGTTCCAGAACGGCGAGGACTTCACGGCCGACGCGGTCAAGATCAACTACGAGCGCGTGATGGATAAGAAGAACAGCCTGAAGCGCTACGTTCTCTTCTCCAACATCGACCGCATCGACGTCGTTGACGCCCACACGGTGAAGTTCACGCTGAAGAAGCCCTTCTCCGCCTTCATCAACCAGCTCGCGCACCCGAGCGGCGGCATGATCTGCCCGAAGGAGCTCGAGAAGTGGGGCGCTCAGATTGCCTTCCACCCCTGCGGAACCGGTCCCTTCGTGATGAAGGACTACAACCCGGCTGAAATCCTGAAGGTTGAGAAGAACCCCAACTACTGGCGCGCCGGCTACCCGAAGGTCGATTCGATCACCTTCAAGCCCGTCGTTGAGAATTCGACCCGCGTCGCGATGCTCCTTACGGGCGAAGCGCAGTATGCGTTCCCGCTCCCTGCCGAACAGGTGAAGCAGATCGAGAAGCGCGACAACGTCCGCGTCGACGTGACGCCCTCGATCATCATGCGCTACGTCGAAATGAACATGACGAAGAAGCCCTTCCAGGACATCCGCGTCCGCCAGGCTCTCAACTACGCGATCAACAAGAAGGCGCTCGTGAAGGTCGCTTTCAACGGCTATGCGGATCCCGCCACGGGCGTCGCGCCGATGAACGTCGACTATGCCGTGAAGCTCGGCCCCTGGCCCTATGATCCCAAGAAGGCGCGCGAACTTCTGAAGGAAGCGGGCTATCCGAACGGCTTCCGCGTGACCCTCTGGTCGGGCTACAACCACTCGACCGCGATGAAGATCATCCAGTTCCTGCTGCAGCAGCTCGCGCAGGTGGGCGTCAAGGCCGACATCCGCGCGCTTGAAGCCGGCCAGCGCACCGCGCTCGTTGAATCCGTGACGCCTGAGAAGTCCGAGCACCAGCTCTACTACATCGGCTGGTCGAGCTCCACTGGCGAAATGGACTACGCAATCCGTCCGCTTCTTGCCACGGCAAGCTTCACGCCGAACGATTCGAACGATTCCTACTATTCGAACAAGATGGTCGACGAGAAGCTCATGGAAGCGCTTGCCACCACCGACCGCGCGAAGAAGGCCGAGCTCTACGCCGACATTCAGAAGCAGATCTGGCACGACGCCCCGTGGATCTTCCTCGTTACCGAGCAGAACATTGCCGGTGCGGCGAAGAACCTGACGGGCTTCTACATCCAGCCCGATGCGAGCTTCAACTTCTCCGAGCTTGAGCTCAAGTAAAGCTTCGACATTCACTCACAATGCCCCTGCGGGACGGCAGAGCTTCCGTCAAAAAAGAAGCTTCAGCCTTCCCCCGGGGGAACAAACACCCAACTTCAATTCTCAGGCGAATGCGCCGGCGACTCCATGCTGCGATATTTCATTAAAAGACTCCTGGGCATGATCCCAACGCTCATCATCGTCGCGATCTGCGTCTTCTTCTTCATCCACCTGCTGCCGGGCGACCCGGCCCGACTCGCAGCCGGCCCGGAAGCCGACGAAGCGACGGTCGAGATGATCCGCCACAGCCTTGGCCTCGACAGGTCGCTCCCTGAGCAGTTCATTCATTTCGTCGGGGGCGTCCTGCAGGGCGACTTCGGCACCTCGATCCGCTCCCAGCGCCCGGTGATTCAGGAAATTACCGAACGCTTCGGGCCGACGCTCTACCTCACGCTCGCGTCGATGTTCTGGTCGGTGGTCTTCGGTCTCGTGATCGGCATCATTTCCGCCGTCTTCCGCAACAAGTGGCCTGACCGCCTCGGCATGACGCTTGCCGTCTCGGGCATTTCCTTCCCGGCCTTCGCGCTCGGCATCCTGCTGATGGAGATCTTCTCCGTCGAGCTCGGGTGGCTCCCGACCGTGGGCGCCGCTTCCTGGAAGCACTACATTCTCCCGTCGATTACGCTGGGCGCCGCGGTCGCGGCCGTCATGGCCCGATTCACGCGCGCCTCCTTCGTCGAGGTTCTTCATGACGACTACATCCGCACGGCCCGTGCGAAGGGCGTGACGGAAACCAACATCGTCGTGAAGCACGCCCTCAGGAACGCCCTCATTCCGGTGGTGACGATGATGGGCCTGCAGTTCGGCTTCCTGCTCGGCGGCTCGATCGTCGTCGAGAAGGTCTTCAACTGGCCCGGCATGGGGCGCCTTCTCGTCGACGCCGTCGACATGCGCGACTATCCGGTGATTCAGGCGAGCGTGCTCCTCTTCTCGCTCGAATTCATCGTGATCAACCTCGTTGTCGACGTCCTCTACGGATGGATCAATCCATCGATTCGCTACAAGTAATTGATCCGCTACATAAGAGAAAAACTTAAATTCCGGAGAATCAGAAAAATGAGTACCTCTACTGCAGTGGATCCCCGCATCGCGAAGTCGAATGACGCGCTGCGCACCCCGATGGGCGAATTCTGGAGAAAGTTCAAGAAGCAGCCCGTCGCCATGGCGGCCGGCATCTTCGTGCTCTTTCTCATCGTTGTTGCAATTCTCGGGCCGGTGATCACGCCCTTCGACCCGGAGAACTACTTCGACTACGACATGCTGAATGAAGGTCCCTCGGCCGCGCACTGGTTCGGCGTCGACGCCCTCGGGCGCGACATCTTCAGCCGCATCGTCGCCGGCACGCGCATTTCGCTCGTCTGCGGCTTTACGTCCGTCTTCGCGGGCGCCGTGATCGGCACGATCCTCGGCCTCATCGCGGGCTTTTATGAAGGCTGGGCCGACCGCGTCATCATGCGAATCGCCGACGTTCTCTTCGCCTTCCCGGGCATTCTGCTTGCGATCGGCATCGTGGCGATCCTCGGCGGCGGCATGCTGAACGTCGTGGCCGCTGTCGCGATCTTCTCGATTCCGGCCTTCGCCCGCCTCGTGCGCGCGAACGTCCTTTCACTCAAGACCCAGACCTATGTGGAAGCGGCGAAGTCCCTGGGCATCAGCGACTCGATGCTTTTGATCCGCCACATCCTCCCGGGCACGATCTCGGTGATTCTTGTCTACCTCTCGATGAGAATCGGCACCTCGATCATCACGGCGGCATCGCTCTCCTTCCTCGGCCTTGGCGCTCAGCCCCCGATGCCGGAATGGGGCGCCATGCTGAACGAAGCCCGTGCGGACCTCCTTACCGCTCCGCATGCGGCGATCTTCCCCGTGATCGCGATCTTCCTTACCGTGCTCGCCTTCAACCTCTTGGGCGACGGTCTGCGCGACGCGCTTGACCCGAAGGTGGATACGAACCGGTAATCAATTTGCCGGGAGCCTTGTCTCCTTCGGTAGTAGATTTCAATTCCGGCCGGGTTCCTGATGGGATCCGGCCGTTTTTTTTTGCTTCTTTTCAGAGCTTCAGCCGAAGCCGCCGGGAGTAAAGTTTTTCCATCAGTCTCCTTTGAAGGGAAACCCCAAATGCCCGAAAAGATTCTCCGCAAACTCCCTGATCCCCAGCCGATGCCGATGACGGTGACGGACGCCCTTCGCAGCCGCCGCACCATCCGCACGATTTCAGACCGACCGCTTTCCGACGCAGAGCTCGCAAACCTCCTCTGGGCCGCAGCCGGCGCGACGACAAAGGACGGAAAGAGAACCGCACCTTCCTGCCTCAACCTCCGGAGCGTCTCGGTCTTTCTTCTCGCGAAGGACGGCGTCTGGCGCTATGACGGAGAAAAGCATGCGCTTGAGCTCGTCTCCCGGGCGGACCTGCGGGCGGCCTCAACCCTCGGACAGCACCCGTTTGTGGACAATGCGCCGGCGACCCTGGTCTTCGTAGCTGAAAACGCGCCCCGCACCCAGATGGCGCAGCCTTATTTCGTCTACCTCGACGCAGGCGCCATGATGGAAAACGCAGCCGTTGCCGCTGCCGCCATGGGGCTCGCAGGCGTCCCGAGAGGCTCCGTCAACGGTCCGGAGCTCGGGCAACGCATGAGGCTTCCCGCCACCTTTGCGCCGATCTTCTGCTACACGGTCGGACACCCGCAGTAACCCAAATCGTCTGGCGCAGAAAAACATCCTATTGGCGCCTCAGGCTATCAGAACTCCCGCGTTTTGCACTGAAAATAAACTTCAGGGTCCATTCGAACGCGGGAGTTTTCATGTCTGAAGCCGCCACCCCTGATGCCATTCTTGCCTTCATCATGGAGGCAAGGTCTGATGACGATCCGTCGAATCCGGCGCTTCAGGTGTTTGCAGAACTCACCGGGACTGCGCCCGAGGACGTTCTCGAATCGCTCGCACGCGGCGGCGAATCCGCTGCGCTCACCGGCATCCGGCAGACGGAACCTTCGCCCGACATGTTGAGGCTCACGGGCGCCGCGAAAGCGGCGGAAAAGAGCTCCGGCAATGCGCTCATCATTCTCGATCTCCCGAAAAAGGGAAGCCATACCTCGTCCGGATCCAAAAACGCCCGGGCGGTGAGGCTTCTGCCGCAGTTCGTGCTTGCCTTTGAGGATGCCGACAATTCCGCTAACGCCATGACGCTGCGCATTCTCGCGCACGACAAGTGGGACTCCCCCATGTGCGCGCTCTCGCTTGAGGACGCCGTGCGCCTCGAAGGGCTCTCGGCGCAATCCCAAACGGATCTTCCGGAACGAAACGGCATTTTCCCCGAAATGAAGGGGCTTTATCCGATGCCGCCGGGAACGGGCGCCGTCCTTCAGGTCAGAGCGGCTCCAGGGGCCGCGGATCCCGCCCGGATTGCGAAGATTTTGAGGCGCAGCGCCGCCATACTTCTGAGGCGCCTCGACATCGCCCGCGCCCGCGCGCATGAGAGCGCGGAGCTCGAAAGAGCGCTCCTTGACGGCGCATGAAGGCCTCTCGCCCTCCGGTTCGGAAGAAATCCCCTTTCCGCTTTCGTCCCTGAAAACAGCTTTCATTCTTTCATTGAATCCATCAAGAGGAGATAACCCATGAAAACCATTCAGCTTCCCGCCCCGAAGACGCTCGGCACACTGACCTTCGAAGAGGCGCTCAAGGCCCGCCGCACCAACCGCGAGTGCACGAATGCGGCGCTTGACGACGCCGAACTCGCCGCTCTCCTCTGGGCCTGCGCCGGCCTCACGACGGAAGACGGCCGCCGGACGACGCCTTCGACGCTCGACCTCCGTGCGGTTTCGCCCTGCGTTCTGCGCGCCGACGGCGCCTGGCGCTGGAATGCCGCGACGAACACCCTCGAGCAGACCGCTGAGGATGATGTCCGCAAGGTTTCCACCGCCTATCAGTTTGAATACGTCGAGAAGGCTCCCTTGACGATCGTTTTCGTTGCCGACCAGGAACGCGCGAAGAACGCCCGTCCGACCGGCGTCTACGTCGACGCGGGCACGATGGGGCAGTCCTGCTACCTCGCCGCCGCTGCGCTCGGTCTTGCCGGATGCGTGCGCGCCTCCTTCGACCATGAGGAGCTCAGGAAGGCCATGAAGCTCGGCGAAAAGCTCGAACCCATCGTGCTCTTCACCTGCGGTCGACCTGCCTGATCTGAGTAAAGGCAAGGACGCTCAGGTCCTTGTCCGGCGTCCCGATGCCGGATAATGAAGGACTTGCCAACGCTTCTTCATTTCTTTTTGGAATTGAGCCCGTGCGCCGCCTTGCCGACATCCTGCTTCTTTTTCTGGAAGCCCGAAAAGGACGACCTGCGCTCCTTGCGCTCCTCGTCCTTTTTCTTTTTTCGCTTTTCTCGGCTGCCGTCCACATCACGTCGCGCCCCTTCGAGGCCGACGTGGCGTCGCTCCTTCCCGAATCCCTTGCGCCCGAACTCTCCCATCAGATTGAATCGAAGCTGCGGCAGAAGCTCTCCCGGACGGAAACCGAACGCATTGCCGCAGTACTCACGCTCGCCTTTGAAAGCGATGCCGACGCCCGCGCAGGAAAGAGCGGGAAAACGCTCGCCGACGCCGCACGGCTCTGGGAGTCGATCGTTCTGAAGAATCCGGTGCTTCAGCGCGCGGAACCCGCCGGCACCGGCGCGATCCCGAACATTCCGGAAGCCGCAGGGAATTTCCTCACGCAGAAGGACAAGGCGGATCTTGAAAAGCTCCTCACGCTGCCGCCCGAAGCCGCCTCTCAGGCGCTCGCTGCCAAAGCCGTCCGCACGATGTCGGTCTTCAGCACGGGAGCTGCGAACTTCTCCATCGACCCCTTCGGGACGCTCGACCACTGGATTCTCGAGCGACTCTCCGAAACCCCATGGCGGCGAACGGAAATGGACGGCCGCACATGGCTCGAAGTCAAAAGCGCCGATCCCCGGGAGCGCTCTCTTCTTCTCTTTTTCTCCGCCGACCCGGAGCGCGTGAGTTCCGGCAAAGCGGGACTCGCCCGGACTTTTACTCAGGCCGATGAGGCGCTGAAGGAAAAATTCGCCACTGACGGGAATGTCCGCTTTTCCTCGGCCCGCGCTGGCGTGCCGCTCTTCACGGATGCCATAGCCTCGCGCGCAAAGGATGAAGTTGCCTGGATCGGCTCCGTCTCAACCATCGGCGTCGTTCTTTTTGCGTGGCTTCTCTTCGGGCGAATTTCCACGCTTCTTCTGATGGCGGCAACCGTCGGCGGGGGATTCCTGATGTCGCTGGGCCTGAGCTTCGCGGTATTCGGAAAGCTCTCCCTCATTACCTTTGTTTTCGGGGCCACGCTGATCGGCGTCTCGATCGACTATTCCTCGCACTGGATGACGATGAAGCGCCCGGGCGAATCGGCCTTTGATCGCCGCCGCCGGCTCATCGTGCCGCTTCTTTTCGCAGCGCTCTCGTCAGCTGCCGCTTATCTTGTTCTCGCCTTCACGCCGCTTCCCGGCCTCACGCAGATGGCCGTGCTTGCAGCCGCAGGCCTCATCGGCGCGCTCCTCATCGTGCTGATTCTTCTCCCCTTTGCCGAACGCTTTGCGCCCGCGAAGGACACGCGCCTCATGGAGCGCCTCGTCATCGCGCTCCCGAAGATTCCGAGGCTCTCAAAGGAAGCCCTCCGGCGGCCCGGCGTTCTTGCCGTACTCGTCTTCCTCGCCGGGATCCTCGTTTTCGGACTCTCAAAAGTGCACCTTGCTTCCGGCATCCGGGATCTACAGGGGGCGCCCAAAGTCCTCATCGCGAGCCAGCTTGAAGCGCAGAAGCGCCTTCAACTGCCTTCGCCCGCCCAGGCCTTCGTGATTGAAGGGGAGACGCTCGATCAGGCCATTGAAAGAGAGAAGCGCGTGAGGATATTGATCGCCGGAACTCCGGGTCTTGAAGCCCTTCTGCCCCAGGGGCTATCCCTGTGGCTCCCGACCGAAGCCGAACAGAATCAGAACCGGGCGGTCGTAAGAAAGGCCGTTCAGCTCGCAAGCCCCGTTCTCGAAGAGCTTCTCGGGGCCGCCCCGAGAGGCCCGGGCGACAGAGCTATTGCACCCGGCGACATCCTGAAAACCTCTCTCGCTCCGGTCTTCGATGCGTTCATTCTCGAGGCGCCTGATGAGAAAAATGGAGAGAAAGCGGTCCTCATGCTCACGCTCTCGGGCGTGACGCCGGCGCACCTTGCGGCGCTCAATGCCCTTCAGGTCCCGGAGGGCGTTCATTTCGTCGACATCACCGCCGGCATGGACGAAGGGCTTTCGCTCTACCGCGACCGCATTCATGTTCTCCTGGCGGCGGGCCTCGGGCTCCTCTTTATTGCACTCACGCTCCGCTTCGGTCGAAACGGCTGGCGAGCAGTGCTGCCGACCGCCCTCGGCCTCGTCTTCTCGGCCGCCGCCCTCGGGCTCTGCGGCATTCCGCTCACGCTCTTCGCGAGCCTCGCGATGGTGCTCCTCCTCGGCCTTGGGATCGACTACGGAATCTTCATCACGGGGAACCCCTCCGACGGTCGGACCGCTGCAGCCGTCCTCTTTTCGGGCGTGACGACGATGCTTTCCTTCGGGCTCCTCGCCTTTTCGGCAACGCCTGCGCTTCACGTTTTCGGACTCACGCTCTTTTTCGGGCAGCTTGCGGTGTGGATCGCGACGCCGCTCCTGAGACCCGCCCAAGCCTCTGACGAGAAGAGCTGAGTCAGAGCTTCACGCCTTGACTTCGGCCAATGTCCGCTATGCTCATGCCTTCGGGGCCGCGGCTTTCAGCCCGGGCTCCGACGGCTGTTTTCCCCTTCGAAAGGCTTTCCTCCAATGCAATCCCCTCTCATAGCCCGCCGCTCACTTGCCGCGCTCCTTCTCGCGCTCACCCTCTCCGGCTGCTCCGTGCTGAGAAGGGAAAGCGAGGAAGGTGAGAAGCCCGCTCAGCCGCCTCAGAAGAAGCGCCCCGCGGGAGCGAAGAAGAAGCCCGCGAAGCCCGACGGAAAAACGGAAGCGCTTCCTCATTCACCGGTCGACGACGGCGCGCTCGCACCCGTCTTCATGCCTTCCATCGCCGACGCCCCGAAGCTCACGCTCGATCAGCAGATCCGCATCCGCTTTCACGAAAAGGCGCTCCGTTCGGGGGCCCCGAAGTCAATACCGGTTCTCCGCGCCCTCGTCGTTTCCGACCCCGGACTTCTGCGCGCCGTCTTCACGGCCATGGGAATGAATGTCTGGGCCATCACCTGGAATAAAGAAGGCGTTGAGGAATCGAGGAGCCCGCGGCTTCCGGCGGAAGTGAAGGCGGACCGCTTCATCCGCGACTTTGCCTTTGCGTTCTGGCCCGCTGAGAGCGTGAAGAAAAGCATTCCGCCGGAACTTGACCTCATCGTCTCGCACCGGGGCGACGCCGAAATCCGTGCGCTCATCCGCAGTCAGGCCCCCATCCTTCGCGCGGTCATCACCCGCACGCAGGGCCGCACGCTCATCACGATCACGAATGCCCCCGAGGGCTACACCCTCGACATTGAAGCGGCCCGCTGATGAGCCCGGCGAAAGCCGGAAAAAGACGAGGTAAAAGCTTCCGATTGTCCGGCTGAGGCGTTTTACCTAAGCCGGACATCTTAAGCGCATTCTCCGAGCGGGCTTGGAGCGCGTCATCCTTTTGTGCATTGGCGCCCGCAATGCGTGCGAAACGCACCGAAAGCGCACGCCGCAGACCGGCTTCGGAAGTAAAGTTACCTTCACGCACTTCACCTCCGGTGAGGAGATTCACTCCATCAGGTGCAGTCCGGCGGCTTTCCCGCCGGTAAACAACTTTTATGGGCGGCCCTTCATCCGGGCCGGAACGACCATGAAGCTTCTTTTCAGCTTTACAGCTTTTTGGAAGGGGATGCGCCAATAACGCATGCCTCGATGCTTGAAATGAAATATCTAGTGAAAGTGAGCCAGTTCGTAAACAAGACGTTTGCCCTGTGGGTGATTACGTTTGGAATACTCGGGTTCATTTTCCCTGAGTTTTTCAAGCTCGTCGGCCCGTACGTTCCGGTTCTGCTCGGCGTTGTGATGTTCGGCATGGGGCTCACGCTCTCGACATCCGACTTCAGGGAAATCTTCCGCCGCCCGCGCGACGTGTTTGTCGGCGTCGTCGCCCAGTACACGATCATGCCGCTCTCGGCCTATGCGCTCTGCCTTCTCCTTGAGCTCCCGCCTGATCTTGCTGTCGGCCTGATGCTTCTCGGCTGCGCCCCCGGCGGTACGGCGTCGAACGTGGTTACGTTCCTTGCCCGCGGCGACGTGGCGCTCTCCGTGACGGTCACGTCCTGCACGACGCTTCTCGCGCCCCTTGCAACGCCCGCCCTGATGTACGTCTTTGCGAACCAGTGGCTCAACATCGACCCGATGGCGATGTTCCTCTCGATCGTTCAGATCATTCTGCTTCCGATCGCGCTCGGCCTCGTCGTTCACAAGGTCCTCGGCGACAAGCGTCTTGAAGGCGTTGTGGCAGCGCTCCCGATCGTGTCGGTTTCCGCCATCGTCGTGATTGCCGCCGCGGTTGTTGCCGCCACCCGCAACCAGCTCCTCAATGTCGGTCTCCTCGTCTTCACGGCCGTTGCTGTTCAGAATGCCCTCGGCATGCTCCTCGGCTACTGGGCGGGCCGCTTCACCGGCATGGATCTCGCCAAGTGCAAGTGCCTCTGCTTTGAGGTCGGCATGCAGAATTCCGGCCTTGCGGTAGCCCTCGCCACGGTGCACTTTGCGGCTTCCCCGATGGCGGCTCTCCCGGCAGCGCTCGGCGCCCTCTGGCACAATGTCATGGGTCCGGTCGTCGCCACGGTCTTCCAGGGCTGGCATGAGGAAGGCGAAAAGGAATCGTTCTTCGACCGCATCGAGCGCTTCTCGCGTGCTGAAAAGACCGTTCCGGTTTCCGCCAAGCACTAATCCCGGCTTTTCTCTTCAGAATACCTTTCACTTCCCGCGAAGCGGTTCGCCCACGGCTCACTTCACACTCTCAATCGGGTGAGTCGCTTCAGAGAGGCTTCGAAAGGTTAGAGAAAACATCAAAAAAGCTCCGATCCCTTTCCGGGTACGGAGCTTTTTTCGCATTCCGCATTCGGGCGGAAGAGTGCGCTATTCGAGCCCGTCTTCCTCTTCCGCGGCAAAGAGCATGTCCTCGACCCGCTTGGGGCGCGCAATGTAGGCGCCTTCGCCGTCCGCATGATGCATCCAGTCGTGCACGCTCTGAAGCGCGGAAGCCTCGAGCCGGCAGAAGTCGCCTTCGCGCTCGTACCCGGCTCCCGCGCGCAGTTCCGCGAGGAGGCTGTCGAGCGTCACGAGCGACGTGCGGATGACCTGAGCAATATGGGCTTTCCGGCCGGGCACGGGAAAGCGAACATAGCGCCGCCCGTTCTCTTCGTGGATATGACCGTAAAAGAGCGACCAGCAGAGAAAAAGGGCCTTGAGGCGCTCTATGGCGGGAAGGAGCGCAAGGACGGCGAAGCCCATTCTGTCCGAAAGATTGATGAGTTCAGCCTGTCCCATGACAAGGAGAAAGATGTCCTGATTGACCCAGGGCTTCAGGATGTCATGCATTTCGCTGTGGCGGATTTCCCGCACGCGCACGTGCGAGAGCGCCTGGTAGCGGCCGATCGCCGCGCGTCCGGTCACCCAGTTGAGGTTCCCCGAGGCATTGCGCATCGGGGGCGAGAGCGCCATTGCGCCTGCGCCAGGCTGGCCGTCGAGCGACGCAAGAATCCTCCCCGTGAGCCCATCCTCCACGTACATGAAGCTTCTCACCTGCACGCGAGGGAAAAGCCACTCGCCGGGGCCGAATTCGCGCACGACGCCCCGCGTGCTGAAGAGATTCCGGATGTAGGGATGGAGCGGCGGCGTCACCCAGGGCATCACGGGGGCGGCGGGACCGGAAACGCCCGGCCACTCGCGGCTGAAGCGCTTCGTGCGGAGCGCATCAAACCACTGCGGGGAAAAGCGGCGCATGGAGGAACTCCATCGGGAGAGAAGAGATGACCAAGAAAGGGACAAAAGCCAAGGGTTAACACTGACAGTTTACACCTAAGCATTTAGGTTTATCTCCACCGGGACGTTCTTTAACCTTTCCGCTGTGCCTAGGTATGAGACGCGAGCCTGGAGGAGCGCCAGAGCTCCTCCGAGCGCCTCCCGGCTCCTCAATCCCCTGCACGCATTTCAAAAAGGAGAAAAGAAAATGTCCGCTGATATTTCCCGCCGCAAGCTCTTCGGCGCCGCCACGGCCGCCGCCGTCGGTTCCTTCTCGTTCGTGAAGACCGTTTCCGCCGAGGAAGCGAAGAACATCACCTGGAACGAAACGAAGGAATTCGTGATCGTCGGCACGGGTTTTGCCGGCCTCGCCGCCGCGCTTGAAGCCCGCCAGCTCGGCATGCCTGCCGACCAGATCCTCGTCGTCGACAAGATGCCGGTTCCGGGCGGCAACTCCATCATCAACGGCGGCGCTGTTGCAGCTGCCGGCACCGACATGCAGGAAAAGGCCGGCATCAAGGATTCGGCCGACCTCCTCTACGCCGACATCATCAAGGCTGGCGGCGGTCTCGCTCACCCGGCCCTTGCCCGCCGCATCGCGGACGAATCGGTTGAGAACTTCTACTGGCTCCGCGACAAGATCGGCGTCAAGTTCAAGGCCGTCACCTTCCACGGCGGCCACTCCGTGCATCGTTCGCACGCCGTCGAAAACAACTCGGGCTCGGGCTTCATCAACCCGATGCTTGCGAAGCTGAAGGAAGAAGGCGTCACGCCGCGTCTTCGCTGCGTGGTCGACGAACTCATCGTCAACGACCAGCACTGCGTCCTCGGCGTCAAGGCCCGCACCGGCTACCGCTTCGGCCGCGAAAATTCCGGCAAGACCGTCTACATCCGCGCAACGAAGGGCGTCCTTCTCGCCTCGGGCGGCTTCGCTCAGAACGTTCAGATGCGCACCTCGCACGACCCGCGCCTCACGGCTGAGTTCACCTCCACGAACCATCCGGGCGCCACGGGCGAAATGATTCAGGAAGCGCAGGAAATCGGCGCCAACACGATTCAGATGGACTGGATTCAGCTCGGCCCCTGGACCTCGCCCGACGAACAGGGCTTCGGCGTTGCGCCGCTATTCGTCGAATCCTGCGTCGGCTACGGCCCGATGATCGATCCGGCCACCGGCAAGCGCTTCATCAAGGAAACCGGCAACCGCAAGGTCCGCGCCGACGCCATCGTCGCGATCGGCCACCCCTGCGTCATCTATACGTCGCTTGAGAACGCGAAGAACGTCATCATCGGCAAGAACATGACGCCTGAGATCTATGAGCGCGCGAGAAAGACTGGCGTCGTCAAGGAATACCCGACGCTCAAGGCCATGGCCGACGACCTCAAGATCCCGTACGAAGAGCTCAAGAAGACGAACGACACCTTCAACGGCTACATGACCGCCAAAAAGGATCCGGACTTCGACTGCATGTTCTTCGACGACGGCAAGCCCAACACCGACGGTCCCTTCCTCGCCGTCCGCCTCTGGCCGCGCGTCCACCACTGCATGGGCGGTCTTGAGATCAACGACAACGCTCAGGTCCTCTCGGTCCGCGGCAAGGTCATCAACGGCCTCTACGCTGCGGGCGAAGTCACAGGCGGCGTCCACGGCATGGTGCGCCTGGGCACCGTCGCCGTTGCCGACTGCATGATCTTCGGCCGCGTCGCCGCCCGCACGGCGATGAAGTTCAAGGGCTGCTGATTCTCATAGAAGCCTTTTCTCCTCCTTTCGCCGAAGCGGCGCCTGATCCTCCCGACAAAGCCCGCTTCAGGCGAAAGGTTCTGACCAACCCTCGGAGACCCCATAAAAATGAATCGCCTCGCCCTCATCCTCGCGAGCGCCTGCCTCATCTTCGGCACGACCGCCTCTGCCGCCGACTTCGGCGCCGACCGCCATGTCGCCCGCGGCCTTGAATGCGCCAGCTGCCACGGCCCGGACATGAAGAATCCGGAAACGCCGGACGAAAACACGTGCCTCAAGTGCCACAACCGCGATCAGATTGCGGAAAAGACCAATTCCCGCCTCAATCCGAATCCGCATAAGGCGCCCCACAACGGCGACTGCACGCTCTGCCACCTGCAGCACGAGCCGGAGGAAAACTACTGCGCTCAGTGCCACAAGTTCGACTTCAAGGTGAAGCACTAAGGGCCTCCAGGGCAGTTTGAAGCACCTCATTTCTGGAAATCCATCATGAAAAAGTCTCTTTCAGCGCTCGCCGTCGCCGGGCTCTTTGCCGGCGCCTCCATGAACGCCTCTGCTGCCGACGCCCTGGTCTACGGCGTCCTCGATACCGGCCTTTCCTTCGTTCACGCCGACCCTGATGCCGCCGGCCGCGACGCCGCCGACACCTTCAAAATGACCACGGGCCAGGAATTCGGCTCCCGCTGGGGCATTCGCGGCAGCGAAGACCTCGGAAACGGCATGAAGGTGGGCTTCATCCTCGAATCGGGCTTTGAGTCCGATACGGGCAACATGGAGCAGAACGGCCGCCTCTTCGGCCGTGAAGCCTCGCTCACCCTCTCGGGCGGCTTCGGCGCTCTCGCCGTCGGCCGCCTCCCGATCTTCGGGAGCGTTCTGGGTGCGAACGGCCTCTTCCGCGCCATCGACCCGCTCTTTGCGAACTACACCCAGGCCTTCGGCTCGGGCGCCGTAACGGCTTCGATGTGGACGCGCGTCGACAACGCCATCTCCTACCGCACGCCGACCTTCTCCGGCTTCACCGGCTACGCGATGTATTCCTTCAAGAACGACTCGAAGACGGATACCACGAACCGCGAAGGCATGGCGGATTCCGACCGCTACGCGTCCGCCGCGGTGCGCTTCCAGCAGGGCCCGGTTGAAGCGGTGCTCGTCGCCGACACGACGATGTACGGCAACGGCAGGACAGCCGCCCGCGCCCATGACGACGCAGGCGTCACCGTCACCCTCGGCGGCAACTATGCCTTCGACGGCGGCGTGAAGCTCCTCGCCTTCGGCCAGTATTTCGAAGACCAGGAACTCAGCTACGCACAGCGTGCGGGCGTCGTGTCCGCCGGCCTCAGCGCTCTCGGAACCCAAGCTCAGTACGGCTTCGTCACGGGCTACGGCTTCAATCTCGGCGTCCATGTTCCCTTCATGGGCGGCGTGGCGAAGGCTATGGCCGGCCACCGCGACATGCATAACGAAAAGGACGTTGACTTCAAGCGCACGATGGCTGCGGTCGGCTACGACTACAACCTCTCAAAGCGCACTGCCGTCTACGTGATGGGCGGCTGGTCTCAGGAAAAAGTTGAGGTGAATGCCTCGAAGACCGACGCCACCCCGTGGGGCTACGAACTCACGGCCGGCATGGTGCATCGCTTCTGATTGCGCTTAAAGCCTGATTCTCCGGGAGAGAAAAAGAGAACCTGGATCTCCTCTTTTCTCTTCCCGGACTGCATGAGTCTTCTCTCACCTTTCTCTTTTGGAAGCTTCCCGCAAAGAAGCTTCCATTTTTTTCTTTTGACTTTCACCGACAGATCATTCAGGAATGACGCTTTCGCACTCGAGCTCCCGCCGGCGATTCACGCACCTACTTCTTCGCATTCTTCTGCTTCTCGCCGGGATGTTTCTCGCCTCCCTCGGGATTGCGCTCACAACGCTTGCAGGCCTCGGAACCACGCCCATCAGCACCGTCCCCTACACGGGTGCGGCCATCACAGGACTCACCTTCGGCACCTGCGTCGTCATTCTCAACTTTGCGTACGTTGCCGGGCAGATTGCCCTTCTGCGGAAGCGCTATTCGCCGTTGAATCTCCTCCAGATCCCGATCGGCTTTCTCTTCGGCGCCTTCATCGACCTATCGATGCTCCTTCTTTCCTCCCTCACGCCAACCGGCTGGTGGACGGGCGCCCTCATGAGCGTCGTCGGGAACGTCATCCTCGCGCTCGGCACCGTGATGCAGATCCGCTCGAAAACGCTCGTGCAGCCGGGCGAAGGCTTCGTCATTGCGGCGGCCGCGCTCGCACGCAAATCCTTCGGCACGATGAAGATCGCGAACGACCTTGCGCTAACGGGGCTTGCCGCTCTCATGGGTCTCGTTTTTCTCGGCGAAATTCATGCGATCCGCGAGGGGACGCTCGCTTCCGCCGTTTTGATCGGCCTCTTTGCCAGGGCGATCGATCAGGGACTGAACCGGCTCTTCCCGAAAGAGAAGCCGCCCATGGAAGAGCCCCGGGAAGTGCCGCTCGAGCGCAAATAACCTGAAGCGCAAACCTGAAGGGAGCGCGGCAACAAGTGAAGAAAAGCCGGCGGAACGCAGAGTTCCAGCCGGCTTTTCCTGCAAAACCTTGCCGTTGATCGTCGGAAGAAATCAGAATCCGGGGATCACGGAGCCCTCAAACTTTTTGAGGATCCATTCCTTCACGCGCGGATCCTGATAGGCCTTCACGAATGTCTTGACCCAGGGCTCGTTGAGGTTCTTTTCGGTGACGACGATGTTGCAGACGTAGGGGCCGTTTGCCGATTCAACGAGAAGGCCGTCCCTGCTCGGGTTGAGCCCCGCCACGGCAGCGTAGTTGCCGTTCACGCAGGCGATCGTGAGGTCGTTGAGCGAAAGCGGCAGCTGCGCGGCCTCAAGCTCCACAACCTTCAGATTCTTCGGGTTCTCAATGATGTCGAGCTTCGAGGGAAGAAGTCCCGTGCCCTCGCGGAGCTTGATGAGGCCGCCCGCAGCGAGTAGCAACAGTCCTCGCCCGCCCATTGCCGGATCATTCGGGATGCCGACCGTCGCGTCCTGCGGAAGGTCCTTGAGCGACTTGATCTTCTTTGAGTACACCGCCATCGGGAGCGTGAAAGCAGGCGCCGCGATTCTCAGGCTGTAGCCGCGGGTTTCGTTCTCATGGTCGAGGAAGGGCTTCGTGCAGTAAATATTGGCGTCGATGTCGCCGGCGTCGAGCGCGGCGTTGGGCTGAATGTAGTCCTGGAACTCATAGATCTTGACGTTGAGGCCGAGCTCCTTCGCGATCGGGACAACGTATTCCAGAATCTGAGCCGACGGGCCGGCGGTGACGCCGACGCGAAGCGTCTTTTCAGCAGCGAAGGCGGAAGCTGCTCCCAGGAAGGGAGCCGATGCGGCAGCAGCCGCGGCGGCGAAGATCAATTTACGGCGTTGCATTTTGCTTTTTCCTCTTTTCAGGCGGATCGCATCCGGGTCGCGATCCCGTGTAATCAGTGAGGAAAAGTGTACCGGACTTCTTTATCTGAAAATCAACTATCTGCCCGGGCCTTGCGGTATTACTCCGCCTTCTGAGCAGTTACCCGCGGCAAAGGTCTGCCTTTATCGGAGGCGCCCGGCGAAAAGCTGCCGGACTTCGGTTTTAGGAAACCCGGCAGCTTCATATCCTGAGGGAGTCTTGCGGAACCCATCAGCCGATCCGTTCAACGGACTTCGCCATCAGATCCCAGAAGCGGTCCTTGTCGAGTTTGAGCGCCGCAAAGGTATGGCACCCTTCGGGCGCCGGACGGCGCAGATCCGCGACCGTCATGCCGGTTGTGAGCTCGCCCCGGATCTCCACATTGATCACCGCGGGGCGGACCTCCATGAGGGTCGGGTCGATCACGTAGGCGACCGCGCAGGGATCATGAAGGGGCGGCGCATCAAATCCGCGCCAGGCCTTGTAGTTCTTCGCAAAGGCTTCGAGAACCTGCCAGAGGAAGTGCGCGGGCTTCGTACCGATCGCCTGGATGCGGTCGCGCACGTGCTTCTCAGCCCGGGCTTGGTAGGTGAGGTCGAGCCCCACCATCGTCACCTTCCAGGGTTCGTTGAAGACAATGTGCGCGGCTTCCGGATCGTTTTCGATATTGAATTCCGCGCAGGGAGTGACGTTCCCTTCCTTGCAGGCGCCGCCCATGAGGACGACTTCTTTCACGCGCGAAACAATCCGAGGCTCAAGCCTCGCCGCAAGGGCGATGTTGGTGAGGGGACCGGTCGGAACGAGCGTCACCGTGCCCTCAGGCTCGCGCATGATGGTGTCGACAATGAGCTGAGCGGCAGGACGGGGGTCGAGCGGAATGTCGGCTTCCGGCATGTCGGCGCCGTCAAGCCCCGATTCGCCGTGGATTTCCTTGCAGACTTCCACCGCCGGGCGGATCAACGGGCGCTTCGCGCCCATCGCGATCGGAATGTCGGAGAGGCCCGCGAGGCGCGCGATGCGAAGCGCGTTCGACGTGACCTTTTCGATCGTCTGGTTGCCCGCGACCGTCGTGAGGGCAATGATCTTCACCGCGGGCGATCCGGCGGCCAGAATGATTGCCGCCGCGTCGTCGTACCCCGGATCGCAGTCGAGAATGATTTTTCTCGGTTCCGTCATCGTTTTTTCCTTCAATTAGTCCGTATCGCGCATGGCTTCGTCGACTTCCTTCCAGTACGGAATGGATTCGGCCGCACCCGGGCGCGTCACCGAAATCGCCGCAGCCATCGCGGCAAAGCGAAGGCCCTCGAGAAGCACCGCATGGGCCTCTTCGGCGTCCTTCTTCTCCCAGGCGTCCATAAGGGCGCGCACGGCAAAGCCCGTGAAGGTGTCGCCAGCGCCCGTCGTATCAGCGGGATGCACCGGGAAGGCCTTGATGAAATCAGGTTCAAACCCGGGCATGCGGCAGACGACGCCCTGGCTTCCGAGCGTGACGAGAATCACGGTGTCGGGATAGCGGCGGCCGAGTTCAGCGACGATGTCCATCGCTTCTTCCGGAGTCTTCTCCTTCTTTTCGAGACCGAGAAGGCCCTCGGCTTCGGTTTCGTTCGCAATCAGCGCGGAAATGCGGTTGAGCGGAAGAAGCGGCGCCTGAGAATCAAAGGGCGAAGGGTTGAAGATGACGCGCATGCCCTTCTCGAGCGCATGCTCGATCGAATAGCGCACCGCGCTCGTTTCGTTCTGAACGAGGAGCGCGTCGCCCTCGCCGAAATCGGCCATCGCGGACTTCACGAATTCGGGCGTGAGGCGCACATTGGTGCCCGGGTAGTAAAGAATGGCGTTTTCGCCGCCTTCAGGGACCACCTGAATGAAGGTGTGGCCCGAGGCTTCGTTCGGATCAACCGCAACGCGCGAGACGCCCACGCCCTCGTGCTCGAGGAAGACCTTGAGGAACGTGCCGTCCTGACCAACGATGCCGGCGTGGCTCGTTCTCAGACCGGCGCGGGCAAGCGCCGCGCTCTGATTGAGGCCCTTGCCGCCGATGTGAATCGCGCGCCGGTAGGCGGCAAGCGTTTCCCCGCCCCGCAGGAAGTGCGGGACCTGGTAGACGTAGTCGATGTTGAGGGAGCCGATATTGAGAACGCGGGGCATAGCAGTCACCAGTAACAACAAGGCGCTTGAGGCAAAAGAGGCCGGGAGCTCATCCGCATGGGGCTCATCGAAGTGGGAGCGTCGGAGAGATCTGGGGGCTCGGGGACTCTCAAAGGCCTTCAATAATAATAAGAGGCAAGGTTGTGATTATGCGTAATGTCGCGGTAATGCTGTCAAGCTTTTTCTGCCGTACTAGGGAAAGATTGAGGAATTGAACGCTCTTTACGGAAGAACCCGGCGCATTCCTGAGAAATGCTCCTCGCGCGAGGACTGATCAGTAAGACGCGAGCTGCAGGCGCCCGGAAGACGCCGGGACCTCCCGGACGCCTTCAGACCTTTAATGAACCACATCCCGCTTTCTGAGGCGGCTGCCGAGCAGCAGCGCCAGGAAGTAGCCTGCGCCGAGAATCGCCGCGAGCGTGCCCGCAGGAATCTGCGCCGGGTAGATCAGCACTTGCCCGAGCCAGTCCGCCCACGAGACGATGGCGCCGCCGAGGAGCGCGGCCGCAAAAAGCTGCGCCTTCACGGTTCTCGCGCCCATCATGAGCGCCATGTGCGGAGCAGCAAGGCCCACAAAGGCGACGGGCCCCATGGCGGCCGTTGAAATGGCGCAGAGAAGCGCGCAGAGTCCGAGAAGCATGAGAGAGGCCATTCCCAGCGGGAGCCCCCTCGACTGCGCGAAGTCGCGCCCGACGGTGAGGAGCGTCATGCTTCTTGAGACCGCGAGCGCCGCGGCGATGAGAAGCCCGACCCCGAGCACGAGGAGCCCCGCCGCCTCAGGCGTCGTGCGGTAGGTCGAACCGGAAAGCCACTGCAGGATGAAGTAGTTTTCCATCGTTCCGCGCGAGAGCGAGAGCGTCGTGACGGAGTCAAGGAACGCTGAGAGCGCAATGCCCGAGAGCACGATGATGCCCGGGGCGAAGTGCGCGCGCCTTGAGAGCAGAAGGAGAACCGCAAGAACAGCGAGGCTCCCGATCAGCGCTCTCAGGGACCCCGAAGCCCCGACGCTCGCCCCGAACCAGAGCGACCCCGCGACCATCGCGAAGGAAGCGCCCGCTGAGACGCCGAGAATATCGGGCGACGCGAGAGGATTCCGGATGAGGCGCTGCAGAATCACGCCGGCAGCTGCGAGTCCCGCGCCGGCGGCGAGCGCCGTCACGAGCCTCGGGCTTCTGAGGAGCAGTTCATAGTCCCCGGCAAGTCCGAAGGTCCAGCCTTCCCCGCGGCTCACGAGAAAGAGGTTGAGGAAAAGAACGCCCGCGAGCGCGAGCGCCAGCACGGCGACGCCGGATTTCGAGAGCGTTTTGCCTGCGGACACGAGACTTTCTTTGCCCGTTCCCGAGGCTTCAGCCGAAAGCGAACTCATCTGCCGGCGAACGATCCAGATGAAGATGGGCGTACCTACCACGGCCGAGACCACGCCCGTCGGAACGATGTCGCCCGTGAGGGCGGAGAGCCAGATCGCCGCTCCGTCCGTTGCCGTGAGAAGCGCCGCGCCGATCAGAATGCTCGCGAGAAGCTGCCTGCCCGGCGAGCGGAATCCCGCCGCCCGCGCGATATTGGGGGCAATAAGGCCCGTAAAGTTGATGACGCCCGCCGTCGTGATGAAGGCGGCAACGAGCCAGACCCCGAGCGCCGTAAGCGCTATGAAGACCGGCACCACCGGAAGGCCCCTTGCCCGGGCGCCTTCGTCGCCGAGCGAAATGAGGGCGAGCGCTCTCGGCGCAAAAAGAAGAATCAGCAGGATGACGGGAAGCGTTCTCGGGAGGAGCCATTCGAGCCCGCTCCAGCCGTTCTGCGAAAGGTCGCCCGCGCCCCAGAGAAAGACATTCTGGATGAAGTCCGCGTGAAGGAGCACCACTGCCGTCGCTATCGCGCCGAAGAGGAGATTGACGACCATGCCCGAAATGACGAGGATGACGCCCGTCATGTTTCTCGGTCCCGTAATGAGGACGATGAGTCCGAAGGCGAGGAGCGCCCCGGCAAATGCGGCTGCGAGAAGCCATTCGCTCGCGGCCTCCGGGAAGAAGGCGGAGAGAACGACGATCGCGAGCCACCCGCCCGACGAGGTGCCGAGCGTGAGGGGCGATGTCATCGGGTTCTGCGTCAGCTGCTGAAGAAGACACCCGACCAGACCGAGAATGACGCCCCCGAAAATGGCGGCGGCAAGTCTCGGGAGCGTCCCGTAGGCGTAGTAGTAGGCGTCAAAGCTCTCGGCCTTCGCCGGATGAAGGAGAAGATCGAGGCAGTCCGTGAAGGAAAGCGGATTCTCGATCGTAAGCGGAAGCGCAATCCCGACGGCAAAGAGAATGCCGAGGATGGCGATGAGCGCGCCCGCGGATTTGAATCCCAATGAAGATTGCTGCGTCATTGCCCGGCTCCCGGAGCAAGGGTGAGGAGCGCATCCGTGATGCGCCTGGCCGTCACGAGAATCGAAGGCGCCCCGCCGTGACTCCAGTAGGGCTCGGTTGCGGCAACATGCCCTTTTCTCGCAAAGGGCGTTGCGCACCAGAGAATGGAATTGAGGACCTTCTTTTCCATCGCGAAGGGACGGATGTAGACCACGTACGCATCCGCATAGTCCTTCAAATCGCGGATCCGCACCTGCGTGAGTCCGTAGCTCGCATTGGGAAGCTGAAGCGGCTGCCGGATGCCCATTTTCTTCAGCGCATAGTTGCAGATCGAATTGGGCGTATAGACAAAAAGCGTCGTAAGGCTCGAAAAGCGGATCACCTGCACTTCGGGAGTCGTCCCGAAAGCGCGCTTCACTTTGTCCCTGAGCTCAGCGAGCCCCGCTTCGATCCGGGCGATCTCCGCCTCTGCACGGTCTTCCGCACGAAAGAGCCGGCCGAGCTCGCGAAACTGCACGATCGCGGTTTCGGCTTCGTCTTCAGCGCTCTCGGCCCTGTAGTTTTCAAAGAGAAGGACCGGCGCAATGTCCTTGAGCTGCGGGAGCAGATCCTCCTGCGTGGGTCCGATCAGAATGAGGTCGGGCTTCAATTCCGCAATCCGCTCGAGATTGGGTTCTGCTCTCGTCCCTACGTCGACGATTCTGTCTGGGAGCGCAGGCTCCCTCACCCATTCGGCCCAGGACGCAATGTCTGCCGCGCCGGCCGGGCGGACCCCGAGACCCACGAGGTTCTCAAGGATGTCCCACTGGAGCGCCACGACGCGCTGAGGAACCCGAGTAAATTCATGAACGCCGCGGGAGTCGCGGATGGTGATTGTTCCCTCCTCGCCGGCAAAAGCCGGGGAAAGCGGAATTCCCGTGAGGGAAAGCGCGGCCGCCCCGAAAGAGACTTCAAACAGTCTGCGGCGCCCGATATTGAAGGAAGACGTCACTCGCATACGACCGACACCTGCAGAGGATCCTTGTGGAGCGCCGCATAATCCTTGGGCGGCATCGGGTGCTTCATGAGCTTCACGTCGATTTCAAAGAGCGCCCGGAGGTTCTTTTCGTCTTCGAGCAGGTCGGCGGAGCCTTCAAAAAGAACGCGTCCGCCCTTCATCGCAACGATGTGCGTGGCAAAGCGGAGCGCGAGATTGATGTCGTGAATGATCGCGATGACGCCCCGGCCTTCCTCGCGGCAGATTTTCTCGAGAAGCGCGAGCACGCCGTACTGGTGCCGGACATCAAGGGCTGAAGTGGGTTCGTCGAGAATCATCACGGGAGAGGCTTGAGCGAGGAGCATCCCGATCCAGACGCGCTGGCGTTCGCCCCCCGAAAGGTCGTCCGCAAAGGCGTGCGCAAACCGACTCGTGCCCGTGGCTTCGAGCGCCGCATCGATGGCGCGTTCGTCCTCGTCGCGCCAGCGTCCGAAAAGTCCTCGCCAGGGGTAGCGCCCGAGGCGAACGAGCTCGCGGCAGATGAGGCCTGCCGATGCGGGAAGCTTCTGCGGAAGAAACGCCACTTCGCGCGCGCGGTCGCGTTCCGAGAGCGCAAAAAGGTCCTTGCCGTTCAGCATCACCTTCCCGGCGTCAGGCTCCACAAGGCCGGAGATGACGGAAGCGAGCGTGGATTTGCCCGACCCGTTGTGCCCGAGGATGAGCGTCATCTCGTTGGTCGGGATGGTGAGGTGATCGATGGAGAGAATGGTTCTGCCGTCTCGAACCGTGCGGATGCCGGAGAGTTCGTACATGGGAAAGCCCGGATGAAGAGTTGGATGGCAAAGTGCCGCCCGGAGATGAGGGATCCCCGGGCGGCTTTGAGGGTGATGAATCTGAGTCCGTGCTCAGATTCGGGCATTACCAGTTGTAGGTGAGCGTCGCACGGGCGGTGCGGCCCTCGCCGTAGTAGCACATGTTGTTGTAGCAACCCGTCACGAACTCCTTGTCCGTGATGTTGGTAACCGTGCCCGAAAGCGTCCAGTTCCTGTTGATGAGCCAGTTGAGGGAAGCATCCCAAAGCGTGACTGCCGGAACCTTGCTGCCGTAAACGGTATCAATCGAATCGCCGAGATAGCGAAGACCCGATCCGATCGTCAGGCCCGTCGCCCCAACGCCGGTGAAATCATAAGAAACCCAGCCGCTCGCCGTATGATGAGGGAGGTATTCCGTGCGTTCCATAGCGCCCGATTTATTACCCTGTTTGGCATCAAGGTAGGTATAGGAAGCGTCGATCGTGAGATATTTGGCAAGCGAGACGCGCCCTTGAACCTCGAGGCCTCTGTTCTTCTTTTCCCCGATCTGACGCATTGCGGGCGTACCGTTAATCATCACCTGTGCGGAGCCGTTCTCCTGAGTGATTTCAAACCATGCAATGTTGAGGAAGCCATCAATCCACTCCGGAGTGATCTTGATGCCGACTTCCTTCTGTTTAGTCGTGATGGGCTTGTCGATCATATAGGTAGACAGCGACCAGTCATCCGTAGTAGCGGCATTGAGCGTACCCGTAGCGAAGAACGCTTCGGAATAGTTCACATAGGGCGAAATCCCGAAGGGCGCAAGGTACATGAGACCTGCATTCCAGGAGAAATGCGAATCCGAGAGTTCGTCCCTGTTCGAAGCGACATTGCTCCGATAATCCTCGTTCGAAGAGGTAATGCTGATCCTGTCGTACCGGCCGCCCAGCTTTGCGACCAGGGTCTCATTCCAGTTGGTCTGCGCCTGCGTGTAAATGCCGAACTGATGCTTGCGGACGGAATTGCCGTAGAGACTCAGAGGAACGGCACCGGTCAGATCAATATGCGACGGATTGAGCGGGTCAATCGTGCCGTAAGCAGTGCCCGTGGAGCCGTTGCTCAGCCAATTGGTGTGGTGCCACTGATTGTCAAACCCGATCTGGAAGGTGTTCTCAAAATCTCCGGAGAACCAGTGCGCCGTCAGGTTGTTGTCAAACGTGAAGCTCTTCTGGTCGCCGTCGTTGACGAGAAGATAGCGGGGAATCATCGGCTGAATGACCAGCACGCCCTGTTTATTCGGCGCATCAACGTAGCCGTATGCCGCCGTGGAATGCAGATAGAACTTGTTGTAGTGGAAGTTGACGTTTTGCTTGTAGGTCCACACATCGCTGAAGCCGAGCTTCAGTTCCCAGCCGGCATCGACCTGATCCTTGTTGTAGGCATCATCCGGATCCCCGTAGTTGGTGCTCGCAGGAATGTGGTGTCCGTTTCTGGAGAAGAGCGTGCCGTAGGCCGGGAAGAAGCCGTTGCTTGCCGTCTTGCGGTCCTTGAGGTAGCTCATCATGAAGGTGAGCGAAGACCGTTCGTCGATGTCGATCCTGAAGCTCGGCGCGAGCATGGCGCGCCAGCCGTCAACGTCATTGAGGACCGAATCCTCGCGGTTGACCATGGCGACGATGCGGTAGCGCTTCGAGCCGTCTTCCGTTGCGTAGTCGGAGAAGTCGAAGCCCCCCTGAACGTATTTGTTCGAGCCGCCGGAAAGCGAAACGCTGTGCTGCGGAGTTTTCGTCGGCTTCTTCGTGACGAGGTTGATGACGCCGCCAGGCATGGAATCGCCGTAGAGTGACGACGACGGTCCCTGAAGGACTTCAACCGACTCGAGCAGATAGGGCTCAACGGTCGTATCAAAGTAGCCTTCCGTGAACTGACGCTGACCGTTCACGAGAAGCGAAGCCTCGAAACCGCGCATCTTGATCCAGTTCGTGTCGTAGTCCGTACCGAACGTATTGACGAAGCCCGGCGTATAGCGAAGGGCATCATCGAGCTTTCGAACGGTTTTATCTGCCAGTTCCTGCCCGGAAATCACATTCACCGTCTGCGGCGTTTCCTGCGTGGAGGTATCGATCTTCAGCGCTTCGGCCGTAACGCTCACGGCTTCGACTGTTTTGTAATCATCGGCGGCCTGCGCGGAGAGCGCAAAGGCGGCAGCGGCGAGAGCAACGGCAGCAGGGAGTTTGCCGAGCGAGATGTTTTTCTGACCTTTGATCATTTCTTTGGCGTGCGTTGTGAACGCTTATGTAACTGAGAATGAGTTGCATTCTATGTATGCACAAGTAAACACACCTTTCCGAGGCCGCCGAAATATTCGTCTATGGACGACGGATGCACCTGCAGTGCAGGACATTAGATAGCGTAATACGTTCCTGTTCCTTGTCGTTCTAGCAAACATGCAGGACATCAGACGTTCGGAGGACTGGAGGCAAGAGCTTGTGGTCAGGAAACAACTTTTCTGCATGCATCCGTTCCCGAACGAGTTTCTGACGTTCTCGCGAACTTTTTCTCTTTCATGCTTGCAAACGATTCTCATTTGCGATATAGTTCATCTCACTGGAACGAAACGCACCTCGCACAGGAACCAAGGGGTCGGTTCCGCAGTGCAGAAGAGCTCCTCTACGGTGAAGCGGGGAAACTTCACTTTGAGCTCTTCTTCTTCCGAGAGTCTCCTGCTCGGTTCGTTCCTTGCCTCTGATGGGAGGCCGCGTGTTTCTTGGTCCGCGGCCTCCCATTTTTCTTTTTAGCTTTTCCAAGAAGGCAGAGCCGCAGAAGCACATGGCGCCTGCGGCTCTTTCCATTTTCCGTTTTTAAGCCTGGACCCGAGCTTCAGTCCGAAAACCGAAGCCGCTCGGCAGGGTGAGACCCATGCCGAACATGACGATGCCGAGAAGGAAGGGTACCCAGGGGCCAGCAAGTACGAATACTTCCGGAAATAGAAAGCCGAGGACGCCGGTGGCGACGACCCAGAGAGCGAACGTCTTGTTCACGAAGTAACTGATTTTCCGGAGAGTATTCATCATTTTTCAAATTGCGGAGGACGTTGTTGGCGTCCATGCTCCCTGTTGGCGACTAAACCTGAACCCGAATATGGTCATGGCGCGTCTCTTGAAGTGCACAGATTGGATGGGGTTTTAAGCTGCGCGGCGTACGGGGAAAGAAAAGTCCGTTTGCTGCGCTGCTGAGGTGTAACTTTACGCGAAACTCTAAATTTCGCAATGCATTTTTCTAGTTATTAAGAATTATTTTTCTTGTATATTATGTGCATCGCGATGAAATGCAATAAATACTGCAAATACAACCTAGCGGTTTTCCCCAGCTCTGCCGCCTCTTTCCGCACATTTCCGGCGCCTTGAATGCGGATTTCAGGCACTCTCTACCAGCCGCCTTGATCTGCATCAAGCAACGAAAACTCTGAAGCCGGCTTCATGCTCATCCATCGCAATCGCTATTGCGAATCGTTCTCATATGAGGCATACTTCAACTCAAGCAAGACAGCTTGATCCACTACGAGAAGCCAGGGGTCGGCTTCGTGGATCCAGGCCTCCGGGCGGGTGCAATGCCTGCCCCTTGAAGCGAGGCGCTGTCTTGGGGTCTCCTGGAAGGGGATGGCGCAGAAGCGCCATCCCCTCTTTTTTCGCCTTTTTTCGCCTTTTTTCGCATTTTTCCGGAGAAACGCAGCCCGGCACGCTCGACTCATGCATGCAAAAAGCCCGGCTGCAGCTCTCCACGAACCGCCCGGGCTTTGTCTTCAATATGATGGATGTTTGGTCCGGGGGGAAGCCTCAAGCCCGGAGTCAGACTCCGGTCTACCCGCAGGAACGATTTCCCCTCCGCTCCCCGTGCAAACGCACGCGTCATCGACCCCCGATTCCGCGTGCGCAAGGAGACTCCCCCTCGAACCAAACCTGAAAATGAATGAGAATGCATTTGCACTGCCTTCAATGTCCGGCAATGCGCCTGAGATTCATTCTCAGTAATGGAGACGGATTGTAACAAACTCTGAGACGCCTACGGTTTACGTTTGGTCTGCAAAAAGTAAAGGTCCGCCGATTTTTTAGAACAATCGATGCGGCCCTTACGATATTTGCCTTATTGCCTCAGAAGCGTCACAGGCCTTCCTTTGGGCAGCTCAGCCGGGATTGCCCATCTGATCGGGCGACAGTTCGACGAGCCGGAAGATCTTCCGGGCGCGCGGCTTTTCGCCTTCCCTGCTTCTGTCTTCGTAGGTGCAGTGCAGAAGCTCGTGCGCGAGGTGGCTTCCCGGAGCGCCGAGGAAGTCTTCGTAGAGGCGGATCACTTCCGGATTCTCGTGCGAAGCCCGGATCGGCATCCTGGCGTCGATGGCGTACACAGCGCTCTGACGGGCGCCGAGATTATTTTTCCAGACATCTCTGCCGCGAGGCGTGCCGCCCCCTCCGACGCAGCCGTTCGGACAGGCCATGACCTCGACGAAGTGGTAGGGACAGGTGCCCTTTCTCACCATGTCGATCACCTTCGCGACGTTGGCGCATTCATGCACCACCGCCACGCGGATATCGCCCAGATCCCCGAGATGAACGGTCGTCTCCTTGATCGAGCGCGCGCCGCGGACGTCCTCAAAGGGCGGAAGCGGCTGCGGATCCTGGTTCGTAATAGCAGACATCGTGCGAAGCGCCGCCTCCATGACGCCGCCCGTCGTCGCAAAGAGCTGCGCCCCGCCCGAGGCAAGCGTCATCTGCGGCGTATCGAAGGCCGTATCGGGGAGATCCGCCAGATTGAGGCCCGTGCGCCGGATCAAGCGCGTGAATTCCCGGATCGTGAGGACGACGTCGGTATCCTTTTCGCCGGGGGTGCGCTCGAGGAGCTTTCGCCCGGCCTCGTCCTTCTTCGCCGTGCAGGGCATGATTGAAATCACGCGGATGGATTTCGGATCGAGATCCCTCGACTTCGGCATCCAGGTCTTCGCGAGCGCCGAGAAAATCGCCTGAGGCGAGCGGGTCGAGGAGAGGTGCGGGATCATGTCGGGCGCCACCTTCTCGACGTAATTGACCCACCCCGGGCAGCAGGAGGTGAAGTACGTGAAGGGTTTCCCGAGCGTTCCCGCAGCCTTCGCTTCCCTCAGGCGCTCCAGAATCTCCGTTCCCTCCTCCATGATCGTCACGTCGGCCGACCAGCGCGTATCCATTACGTAGTCGGCGCCCATGCGCTTCAAAGCAGTGACGAGCTTTCCTTCCACATTGGTGCCGGGCGGAAGGCCGAAGGCTTCGGCGATCGCCACGCGCACGGCCGGCGCAATCTGAAAGACGGTCGTCACCGAGTCGTCGTCGAGAAGGTCGAAGACGTCGCAGCACTGGTCGCGCACGCTGATGGCGCCCGTCGGGCATACGAGCGAGCACTGCCCGCACTGAATGCAGACGTCGGATGCACCCCAGGAATCCGCACCGCGAAAGCCGACCTGGGCGCCCGTGCCGGTGTCGATGAGCGTGAGGGCCGCAACGTTCGGGCCCTGCACTCGGCGGCAGACCTCGATGCAGCGCAGGCAGCGGATGCATTTTCGGCCGTCAAAGCGCATGGCAGGCGCCGTGGCGTCCTCTCGTCTGTCCGCGAGGTACTTTCCCGAAAGGTGCGAGCCTTCGAGCCCCACCCAGAGGGCGGCCTTCTGGAGTTCGCAGTCGCCGTGGCGCGAGCAGGAGGAGCAGTTTTCGTCATGGTCGGCGAAGAGGAGCTCCATCTGAAGGCGCTGGCGGCGCCGCACCTCAGCCGTGCGCGTATGAATGCGCATGCCGGGCTCGATCTTCGTGTCGCAGGAGGTGACGATGTCGTGTCCGCCGTCCGCCCGCTCGATCCCGACGAGACAGACGCGGCAGGTTCCGGGACGGTGGTTGAGGGCCGCAAATTCGCAGAGCGTCGGGATGAAGATCCCGGCACGGCGGGCCGCCTGAAGAATCGTGTCGTTGGGCTCGATCACCACGGAGATGCCGTTGATGAATGCGCGGGGCGCGAGCTCCTTCTTGTCTTTATAAATCTGGGAAGCCATCTTGGGGAAACTCCGTCAAAGGGGAAGCGTGTCCTCGCCCGTGGGCTCGGTGCCGGGAATGGGGTCGCGGGTCGTCACGCCGATGAGGCGGTAGCAGCGCATGCAGCGCTTTGATTCCTTCCAGCCGTCCGAATCCGTCATGCCGAATTCGACCTCCTCCCACGGGGTCTCCTCGATGCGCTTGCGGGCGTCGCGCATCGGCACTTCAAAGCGCTCCGCATGAGGGTAGCCCTTTTCCGGCCGGCACTGCCCGAGAAGATCGGCCTTTCTGATGATTCGCGAAAGGCGCTTTCTCGGGAAGAAGGCTGCCTCTCCGCTCTTCAGATAAGCGTCAATCGAGCGCGCCGCGCCTTCGCCGTGCGCCATCGCCAGGATGAGCGTCTGAGCGCCCACGGCGGCGTCGCCGCCCGCGAAGACGCCCTTCCTCGAAGTCGTGTAGTCGGCCTTCGTTTCAATCGTGTTCCAACGCGAAAGCGTGATGCCGTCCCCGGGTGAAAAGACGGACGCATCCATCTTCTGGCCGATCGAAGCAATGACGGTGCTGCAGGGAATCACGAATTCCGACCCCGCAATAGGCTTCACGCCGCGGCGTCCGGACTGGTCGGGTTCGGTCTGGTACATCCGCACGAGCTCGATTCCGACAACGCGGCCGTCTTCAACGATGATGCGCTTCGGCGCGGAAAGGAATTCAAACTCCACGCCCTCGGCGCGGGCGGCCTTGATTTCCTCGGGATCTGCCGGGGCTGAAGCCTCGATGCGGCGGTAGGCGACGATGACGCGCCCGGACTTCAAAAGTCTTCTCGCCGTGCGGCAGCAATCCATCGCAACATTGCCGCAGCCGATCACCACCACGTCGCCCTGAAGCGGCGCAGGTCCGCCGGGGTTCTTCTGGCTGTGCTCGACCTCAAGCAGAAAGTCGAGGCCCTTCAAATAGCCCTCAGCCGACTGGTCCTCGTCGGGGAGGTTGAGATACTGCCCGAGCGCGCAGCCGATTCCGAGGAAGACGGCGCTGTAGCCGTCCTGAAGGAGGCCGTCGACCGTAAAGTCGCGGCCGAGCTTTTTACCGAAAACATAATTTCCGCCCAAAGCCTTCACGACGTCCGTTTCACCCGCGAGCTCCATGCGCGGGAGTCGATATGCGGGGATCCCCCAGCGCGCCATGCCGCCCGCTTCCTCTTCCATGTCGAAGACGTCGACCGCATGCCCCATCTGCAGAAGATGGTAGGCGCAGGTGATGCCCGCGGGACCGGCGCCGACGACGGCAACCTTCTTTTTGTCGCTCCCGAGCGTTTCTTCCGGGGAAAAAAGGTGCGACACCGGCGCGCCCGCATGATCGGCGGCAAAGCGCTTCAGGTCCTTGATCGCAACGGGCGCCTCGACAAAGCGGCGCGCGCAGGCTTTTTCGCAGGGACGCACGCAGACGCGCCCGCAGGTGCCGACGAGCGGATAGTGCTCCATAAGCACGCCTTCGGCGAGCTGCGGACGGCCGTCCCGGATGTAGTCGATGTAGCGGGGAACATTGACGTTCGCGGGGCAGGCTTCAATGCAGGGCGCCGTTGCGGCGGACGCGTAGCGCTTCTCGTTCATCAGCGCCGCAGGATCGCCCGCGGGTTCCGTGGTCTTCAGATCATCGACAAAATGGTCGATCGCGCCGATAAGAGGCGCGGTCGTGGAGGCGCCGATGCCGCAGAGGCTCGTCAGCTCCATCTGGCGCGCGAGCATGCGGATCTCCTCCCAGTTGACGGTGCTCCCGAAGCCGAGAACGGCTTTTTGGAGCGCCTCGCAGATGAGGATGCTCCCCGCGCGGCAGGGCGTGCAGCGTCCGCAGGACATGCGGCGAACGTTGTCGTAATAGGCGAAGAGAACCAGCGGAAGGGCTTCCGCCCCCTGGAAGATGAGAAAGCCGGCGCTCGAAATAAGGCTCGTCACCGGGTTGCCGCGATTGAATTCGCGCACTTCGTCGAGCGGGAAGCCGTCAGGGAGCGTTCCCGAAGGATTGCTTCTCCGATCGAGCCGGCGGCCCTTCCAGAAACCAAAGAGAAAAATCTCTTCCATTATGTTGGTCCCTCAAAACGTGTTGTCGGCGAGGCGCCTCAGGGCAGCATCAACCCGGCCGGGGATGCTGACGGGGCAAACCCATTCGCTGCTGCGGTTTCTTGTCTGAGCGCCCGATGAATGCGTCTTTCGGAAGCATTGCTTCTTCTCAGAAGCTGCCGCGGGGGTCCGGGCTGCGTCAGTCTCTTCTTTTTTGCGCCGATCATTCTAACTAGTTCTTTTGAAGGAACGGCGCACGTCTGAGGCAAAGTCTTACGGGAAAGTCAGAATTCAATCGTATGCAAAGGTTCCTTCCTATATTGAGTTTCAGTGTTTTCCCTTATGCCTCAAGCGTGCCTTCAGGCAATACGCTTCTCCTATCCTTGTTCGTCCTTATTCGTAATTTCTCAAGTGCCCGACCTTTCTCCGAGCTTCAGAGAGGCCTCCTCGTGAGAGCGTCTCTTTACTCAATTGCTGTTCAAGTGGATTCCCGCCGGCGCCCGTGCGCTTCTGCTCGGGAAAGCGCACTTTGCCCTCCGGTTGGCGGAGGCGAAGGTCGCCGTCACGCTCACGGCAGATGCCGAGCCGGAAACTCCGGGAAACGATGGGGATGTCCGGATGGAGCGCATTCCGCTTCATTTTCCGCTCGATAAAGCGGATCGCGAGTCTTGCGGCGAAATGCTCCGAAGCGCCGCCTGCGATGCGGTTGTCGCGGACGGTCTGGAGGGAGCAGTCACTCCGGAAAGCTCCATGAACTGGTGCGGGAAAATGAGCTCGCTCTGAGCTCCTCAGGCACTGCCGTGGTTCTGCTTGACGGTGCTTCATCGACAAAACGCTTTCTCCAGAGTTCGTCATCGCGCTTTTCGAGCGCTTCGGCTTTGCGCTTGCCGAAAGGAAATCTGCCGGGGACCGGGGGAGCCTGATCTCCACGGCACTGGTCTTCGTGCGCGATGCGGCCCGCGTGCGGGCGAGAAAAAGCCTCCAGGGGCTCCTCGAGGAAGACCGGATGACGACCACCTATAAGCTCGCACTTATCAAGTGCGCTCGCGGAAATCAACCTTGCCAACGCGGCGCGCGTCCGTTATCTCCTGCCCGCCGACATGGCCGCCTATCTTGTCCGGACGAAGATCCCGGATGCGCCGCACCAGGCGGCGATCCCGATGGGCCTCGTCATCGAGCGCGTCGCAGCGCTTTACTGGCAGATCTACCGCGCGCATGCCCTCAATGCTTCCGCGCTGCTTCCCGCTCAGATCGGCGGCGGAAGGCGCCTCGAATTCGAAGAGCCCCTCATGGCGCTCATCCGCCTCTACCAGGGCGACTGGCTCTCCTTCAGAAACGACTTCTATCTCGGAAGACTGACGGCCGGATCCACGCGCGCCCTCGCCTTCATCGCTCTTGCAAAGGTCATCCGCAAAGCCATTGACCGCGGCCCCGTCCGCTATGCCGGCAACTCCCTCGGGGACGACACGAGCGCCATTGCCGGAATGGCCGGGAACCGCCTCTTCCGGCTTGAAAAGGGAGCCAAAATTGATTTTCGAAAGGAAACGATTACGCCTGACCTCCTCGACCGGGCGGCCGGAACCTTCTACCTCCCGTCAGAGCTCTGGCGGGAGCTCAATGTCTCCGCGCCCTGGCTCACGGAGGCCGTGACGATCCGCTGGGCGAAGCAGTCGTCGGACTTCTCCCGAGGCGTCATTACCCCCGGCGCCGTGATCGACATCATGGCGCTGCCCGAAGACGTGCGCGACACGACCTGGTCGCGCGGACTCTTTCTCGAGCGCATCCGCTCGGAAGGCCTCGCTTCCATCTGGTCCGGCGCGGCGCTCTCCGCCCAAACGCTTGCCGTCGATCATATGATTCCGTGGTCGCGCACGCCTATGAACGATCTCCGGAACCTGATGCAGGCGGAGAAAAAGGAAAACGGCCGCAAGTCCGATCTGGTGCCCTCGGCCGCCTGCCTCGACCAGGCTGCAGACCGGATCATCCGAACCTGGAAGCTCTATGAGGGCTCTCCCATGGGAACGCTCTTTCGCGCGCAGGCGCAGTCGACGCTCATGGGCCGGACGCTTCCGCAGAGGGACTGGGAAGCGCCGATGATGGACGCGCTTCTCCGAAGCGCCGACGAGACGGCGCTCCAGTATGCCTGCCGCCGGTGGGAGCCCGGGCCTGCAGCAGGCTTCTGACGCGCAGGCAGAGAAAAAAACAAAAAGAGCGCTCACTCTCCCGGAAATGGAGGAGTCTGAGCGCTCTTCATCAGGATGTCCTTCAGTCCGTTCGATCGGAACGGGCTGAAGGCGAGTTATCAGGCCTTCGCCGGGCAGCAGCCTTCCTGCCTGGCATCCGCGCGCATGGCGGAGAGGAACCAGAGTTCCTTGGCGTAGCCCGCGAGATAGCCTTCAAAGAGGCCCTGCGTCTGGAAGTCGTCTTCCCCGGCAGCCGCATCGCGGATTTCGCGGGCGAGCTTCGCCATCTTCTTCATGTCGGCTTCGACTTCAGCGACGACTTCGCAGGAAGAGAAGAGACGCGGAGCGACTTCTTCAACAACCGAGAGCTCCACGCTTCCGCGAAGAGTTGCATGCGGCATCTCGCCCTTCATCTTGAGGAGCTCGGCGACTTCGTCGTAAGCCTCGAAGGCCTTGTCGTAAAGAGCTTCCGTGTACTCGTGGAGGGGCTTGAAGAGCTTCCCCGTCACGTTCCAGTGGAGATTATGGAGCTTCACGTTCCAGACGAGAAGAGAGGCAACGTAGGCGTTGAGGCGTTCAGTATTCGTCATTTTGATGGGTCCTGTTGTGATGTCATTAAAACTATCGTTAATCAGTTTCCAATGCATCTTGTTTATCGATGAGTTCATATTACTTACGTAAACTATCGATGTCAAGTTTTCAATAGTTTTTATTAAAGCAAGCTCCCGCTCTTCTTTGACAAATCCGATCAAATACCTGCCCCAATCTCTCAAATTGAGGCCTCTAAACAGATTCACGGGACGCCTTCAACCTCTGCATTCCCATGATTCATTGATGTAATGAGACTTTGCTTACGCCATTCACCCACCTTGCAAACTGCCCAATCCTGCTTATCATTTGGACTATCACCTGCTCCGGCGCAAAACATCTGCCGGAACTCCCTTTGACCAAATCTTTCTTCCGATTCATTCCACTGCCATGTCCGACATTGATTCTCAGATTGCCGACATGCTTCAGGCGCTCAAGGCTCTCAACCCGCAGAGCGGAACGCATGAGACGAGCGTGCCGGACTTCTACACGCACCGCCATGAGTGCGAGATGCCGCTCACTTGCTCCTGCGGGGAGCTCGCCTGCTCGCTCATTCTTTCCGGGTCGAAAAGCTCGCTCATCTGCAACCGGGAAATCATTTATCACTCCGGCGAAGGCCTCCTCTCGGGCGCGGCGCTCCCGAGCGCCTACCGGGCGCTCAACGCTTCGCCCGAACACCCTTTCTATTCGATTTCGCTCCGGCTCGACCGGGCGCTCCTCATTGAGCTCGCTGAAAACATAACGGCGGCGGACGCCCAGCCTCAGCCGACCCAGGCCTGCTTCGTCTTTACGCCCTGGAAGGATCTGCTCGAAGACTTCTCCCGGCTCATTCATCTTGCGGCAAACCCCGATCAGGTAAAGGTGCGCGCTCCGCTCGTGATCCGCGACCTCCACTATCTGCTCCTCACGGGCGCGACCGCGCCGCGGCTCCTGCCGCTTCTTCGGGACGCTGCCCCAGCGGGCGCCATCGTGCGCGCGGTTTCGTGGCTACGGGCCAATTTCGCGACCTCGATTGCAATTGAAGAGCTCGCCCGCATGCACAACATGTCGACATCGAACTTCCACCGGCAGTTCAAGGGCTTGACCGGCATGAGCCCGCTTCAGTTCCAGAAGCAGATCCGTCTTTTTGAAGCGCAGCGCATGATGCTCGCGCAGCACGCGCAGGTGGCGGAAGCTGCCTATGCCGTCGGATACGAAAGCCCCACGCAGTTCGTGCGCGAATATAAGCGCCAGTTCGGAGACTCGCCCCTGAGGGATGTGCGCCGTCGCCGCACGGCCTTTGCCGCTGCCGACCGCTATGGTATGGAAGCCGACGAAGCCGCCTGACGGCCGCCCGGATTGCTGCTTCAGCTGAGACCACCATTTTTTAAATAAACATGACCATGTCCCATTCCACCGTTCGCTTCGATCTTGACCGTCCGCGCCGCATCGGTCTGCCTGAAGCGGTGTTCTGCGCGGGGAAGCCCCGTTCGGTTCTGATTGAGCTTTTCGAGCGGTTCGGAAAGCCCGGCGCTGAACCGATTCTCTTCACGCGCCTTGAACCCGATTTTTTTGCCGGACTTCCGGAAGATCTCCGCAAGCAGTACGACTTCGATTCCCTTTCCCGCACGGCCTGGAACGCGAAGCTTCACGCCCGTCCGGGGAAGGCGGCGCTCGTCTCCGCAGGGAATGCTGATGCGAGCGTTCTCCACGAAGCCGCACGCACGCTCGAATACCTTGGGTACGAAACGGCCTTTTTCGAAGACTGCGGCGTCGCGGGCCTCTGGCGCATTCAGTCCGTGATCGGCGAGATCAATGCGTGCGACGTCGTGATTGTCGCGGCGGGCCTCGACGCTGCGCTCGCCTCCGTCATGGGCGGCCTCACCGAGAAGCCCCTTTTTGCCGTTCCCACCTCAGTGGGCTACGGCATTGCCGAGGGCGGCATGACGGCGCTTCGCAGCATGCTCGCCTCCTGCGCGCCGGGCGTGGCGGTCTTCAATATCGACAACGGCTACAGCGCCGCCTGCGCTGCCGCGAGAACGCTCAGGCTCCTCCACTCCAATTCCTGAAATCTGAAATTTCCATGACTGAATCCTCGATTCTTGCTGTCCGCATTCACGCGGGCTTCAATGCGGGCGCCTTCCTCGCCGGCCTTCTTGCCCTGAACGACCTTCCGGGCGGGATGGCTGGCGCCTACCTGCGCACGCTCTTTCCCAACATCGACTGCGGCCTCGAGTTTGCCCCCCGCTACGTTAATTCCATCCGCGGCATGTCGGCGCGGATTCTGGCGCCGAAGGAGCACGCCCACCGTCATCCGGCGGACATCCGGACAATCTACGCTGAGAGCCGCCTCTCAGACGCTGCGCGGACGCTTTCCGACCGCGTCTGGCAGGTGCTCGCCGAGGCCGAGGCAAAAGTTCACGGCATGTCGATGGACGAGGTCCACTTTCACGAAGTCGGCCGCATGGCCAACATTCTCGCAATCGGCCTCTCGGCAGAACTCTTCCTCAAGATGAACGTCTCGAGGATTGCCGCAAGCCCCATTCCGATGAACGAGGGCGAGGTCGAGTGCGCCCACGGCCTTCTTCCCTACCCGGCGCCCGCGATGTTCACGATGCTCGACGGCGTCGCCGTGCGCGGCTCCTCCGGAAAGGGAGAGCTCGTGACGCCCACGGGCCTCGCGATCCTAAAGGGATTCGGCGCCGAATTCGGTCCCTGGCCCGAAATGACGATTGAAAAGGCCGCGCAGATCTTCGTCTGGGGAACCGACTTTGAGGACGTTCCCAACGGCTCCCGCTTCTTCCTCGGCTCCCCAGCACCGGCCGCAGCCGAATAAACGAAAAGTCCGCAAACATCCATAATTGAAAAAGCCTCCGCCCGGCAGAAACCGGTTCCGGAGGCTTTTCTTATTCAGAGCGCAGCTTCAATCACGTCGGAAGCTGGCGGATTCTGCGCCGGTAGGCGGCGGGCGAACACCCGAACCAGCGCGAGCAGGAGCGCGAGAAGTTGCTCGGATCCGAGAAGCCGATCGTATAGGCGATCTCGGTAATCGAACGCTCGGTATGAGCGAGCGCATCGTGCGCAAACTGCTTCTTATGCTTGTCGACCAGGTGTACGAAGACTGCACCTTCCTCTTCAAGGCGGCGCTGAAGCGTGCGCGCGGACAGATTGAGGCGCCCGGCCACATCCGGGATGCGGACGCTTTCGCCCGCCCGGAGAAGCGCCTCGATTTCCTCTTCGACGCGAACGGTGAAGGAGAACTGACGAACGCGGTTGAGGTACTGGCGGACTACCTGTTCGTTTGCCTCGCGAAGCATTGCGTTCTGCGCGGCATAAGGCTCCATCACGTCGTTGTAGGCAAAGCGGATCGATGCCCGGTCGGAGCTCTTCGTATCGACGTCGCAGCCGAAATACTCTTCAAGGCGCTCGATTTCCGCGCGCTCCGCTCTCGGGAGAGGGATCTTCACCTCGACCGGGGTCACCGCGTGCTGAGAAAGGGAATTGGCCTGACGGAAGATGAAGGCGAGCACGCAGAGGAGCGCCGCATGGCGTGCTTCATAGCCGTGCAGGGTCTTCAGCGTCAGGGTCGAGCCGAAACTGTCGTGCGCGAGGCTCGCGTCCATCGTCGTCGAAATCACCTTGGCGTAGCGCGCCGTAAGGTCGAGCACCTGCGCGAGCGAGTGGCACGTGATGATGGCAAGCCCGAGGCCGTGGAGCGTCGGCGCCTGCATTTCCTGGCCGCATTTGAGACCGATGAGTTCGTCGCCCGTAGCGCTGATGAGCGCCTCCCAGAAGCGGCGCACGTTCATAGCGGGGAAGCGTGCATCGGGAACCGTGAGGAGCGAGGAATCCATGCCGACGCGCTTCAGAATGGCTTCGGGCTCCACGCCGTAGCCTCTGGCGGTCTGGCAGATCGAACGGATCCAGCTCGCAAGGATGCTGTCGCCCAGGGGCAGATGCGCATCATCATCGGGAACGGTCTTTCCCTCAAGCGGCAGAGGAAGGCGAATCTCTTCAGACATTTCGGGGGAAAACTCCTTTGAGGACGGAATCTTACGTTATCAGAAAAAACACTGGAAAAGCGTCAGTCTTTACGAGAACCCGCGAAAAAAAAGCCGGCCGAGGAGAACCCTGGGCCGGCTAAAAACGCGGAGGAAAAAAACACATGCTCGAATCCAGTGCTGCAGATTCGATCCGGGGCATCAGCCGTAAATGACGCCCTCTTCTTTGACGACGCGGGTGCCGGCCTTGCCCGCGAGAATCTGATCGATCTCGGAAAGGGCGCCGATCACAGCGGTCTTGCCCGTCTTCTCGACGAAGCGGCAGGCAGCCTCAACCTTCGGTCCCATCGAGCCCTTGGCGAAGCCGAATTCGCGCAGCGACTTCGGATCGGACTGAACGATCTTCTTCTGATCGGGCTTGCCCCAGTTGATGTAGGCGCCGTCAACGTCGGTGGCGATGACGAAGAGATCCGCGTCGAGGGAAGCTGCGAGAACGGAGGAAGCAAGATCCTTGTCGATCACGGCCTCGGCGCCGACGAGCTTGCCGTCCTTGTCGAAGTAGGTCGGAACACCGCCGCCGCAGCAGCAGATGACGATGTGGCCGTTCTCAACCAGGGTCTTAAGAGGAGCGAGACCCCAGATGCGCTTCGGATCCGGGCTCGGAACCACGCGGCGCCACTTGTCGTTGTCGGGAGCGATCGTCCAGCCGTGCTGCTTGGCGAGCTGTTCGGCTTCTTCCTTGTCGTAGACGGGGCCGACGGGCTTCGTCGGGTTCTTGAAGCGGGATCTTCAGGGTCGACCTGCGTCTGCGTGAGGATCGTCGCGAGCGTGGCGGTCTTCGGCACGTAGTTGACGAGTTCCTGCTGGATCATGTAGCCGATCATGCCGACCGATTCAGCGCCGATCACGTCGAGCGGATACATCGGCACCTTCTTGTAAGCATTGTTCTGGAGAGCAAGAAGGCCGACCTGCGGGCCGTTGCCGTGCGTAATCACGAGCTCGTTGCCTTCGTAGGCCTTGGCGATTTGCTTGCAGGCGAGGGAAACGTTTTCGCGCTGGTTTTCGCAGAGCATCGGCTCACCGCGCTTCAAAAGGGCATTGCCGCCCAGAGCAATAACAAGACGCATGACTGAAGAATCCTTTCTGGAGAGTATTGGGTTCAAGAGGCCGGAACGGCGTCCGGCCTCTTTGAAGAGAAGCTGGGTTCTATCTGGAGCAGCCCCCCCCCGGATGAATCAGGAAATACCGGCGGTGTCCGCTGCTTTTCTTATTGAACTCAGCAGATCCCCTGCTAATGCTGGCGGGATCAGTTGACGCCGACGACGGCAGCGAGGAGCGCCATGCGCAGAGCGACGGAGAAGCCGATCGCGCGGAAGTAGAGCTGGTGCTCGGTGTTGTCGATGCCGAAGTCGAATTCGCCCGGGTTGCGCGGCAGCGAGTGATGCACGCCAACGGTCTTGCCGGTCTTCGCCTTGATGTTGCGGAGCATTTCGAGCGAGACGTAGTAGTTGGCCATCTTCTTCTCGAAGTCGGCGCGGTTCGGGTCATCCTTCTTGACGGAGCAGCCCGGCAGATAACGATCACGCCGTCCTTCACGCCGATGTCGAGAGACTCAACGGCTTCGGTGGTAACGACCTGGCCATTGCGGATGATGAGATCGAGCATTTGCTTCTTTCACTCCATTAGAAGTTGAGGCCGAGCTGCTGCTGCAGGTAGAGCGCGACGCAGCAGATGGCGCCGAGGATGAGCATCAGAGGCGTATAGAAGCGGATCCACTTCGTGTACTCAACCTTGGCGATCACGAGGGTGGCGATGAAGAAGCCGGAGGTCGGGAAGAAGATGTCCGTGAGCTGGCCGCCCCAGGCGTTGGCAGAGACGATGGCCTGCTGCGAAACGTCAAGGAGGGAGCCGAGCGGCGAGAGAACCGGCATCGTCAGAATGGTGAAGGCCGTGGCGCCCGGGATGAGCGCATTGAAGATGGCCTATTCCCAGAAGATGGCGATGGCGGAGAGCGCCGGAGGCGTCGTGGCGAGGAGCTGCTCGAGCCAGTAGACGATCGTGTCGGTAATAACGCCCTTGTCCATCACGACGGCGATGGCGGAAGCGACGCCGCAGAGGAGAGCGCCGACCATCAGGTCGCGCATGCCGGCATTGATGTCGTCGCAGATCTGCTGCGCAGTCTTGCCCGCGATGATCGCGGCGATGATGCCGATCGCGAGGAAGAGGCCGCCGATCGCTTCAAAGCCGAGGTTCATCGACAGGATGAGGTAGACGGCGATCGGGAACATGATGAGGCAGGAGACGCCCGCATAGACCTGACGCTGCGTGAAGGTGAGAGCGGCGCCCTGCGTCTTTTCGGCTTCTTCCTGAGCAAACTGTTCCTTGAGTTCCTGGTCGGTGTCGTACGTAAGGCTCTTCTTCGGGTCCTTCTTGACGCGGGCCGCGTAGAGCATCACATAGGCGATCGTGACGGCGACGGCGATCACGAGGACGACGGCGCGAAGGCCCGAGCCCGAGAACATCGTGATCTGAGCAATCTGCTGGCCCATGCCGACCGAACCCGGAATCGTGATGCCGAAGGTGAAGCCGATGCAGGGCGAGAGAAGCGCAACCGCAGTGGCGGTCATGCCGTCATAGCCGAGGCGGTAGAAGAGCGGGAGGAATACCGGCAGATAGGCGAGCGACAGTTCCGGCACGCCGATGAAGGCGGCGAGCATCGAGAGAACGATCATGAGCACCGGAGCGACGAGGAATTCGGACTGACCGACCGCGCTCGAGAGGCGCTGCACGCCGAGGTCGATGAGGCCGGCGCGCTTGATGAGGCCCATGCAGGCGCCGACCATGAAGGTGAGGACGACGATGCCGGCGGCGCGTTCAAAGCCGAACGGAATGGCCGTGATGATCTCAAGCCAGCCGGCAGGGTTCTGCGCGACGGCATGATAGGTGTTGGCTACGACAGGGTTCTGTACGCCGTGCGCAGTTTCAACGACCTGGCGATCGTACTGGCCGGCAGGAACAACGTACGTGAGCACTGCCATGAGAAGAATGAAGAGCCCGAGAATAATGTAGATGTCGGGCATCTTGAAGCCCTTCTTCTTGGGGGCTTGCTGCGAAGTATCCTGCTTCGGATTCATTTTACGGTCCTGGGGGGAGGGTTGTTTTTTCCTCAGAATCCGCAACACACAGCTCTGGCGTAATCTGACAGACTATGAGGAAAAAGGTTGACACACACAAAGCTTCGAGCCTCTTGATTTTTTCCGACTATCCGCTTTATTCAAAGAGCAATATAGGGTGTTGACCCTAAATCTCACGATGCCGGCGCACGTCAACTTACTGTCAAAACGCGCCACTCATGGTTGTTCATCATGTCCCCGCTGCGCATAAAAAAAGCGCCTTCCCAGGCCTCCTCTGAAGGCACTGGAAAAGCGCTCCTGGCATGCGGCTCAACGCCCTGGCGAAAGCCTTACGACTTCGAACCCTCGATCAGAATGTTGACGCGCTCGCGCATGGTGTCGACATCAACTGACCCGGTGTGCTTCCAGATGGGTTCCCCCTTGGCGTCATAGAAAATCTGCGCCGGCATCTGGTCGATGAGGAAGACGTCCTCAATGCCGCGCCACTTGTCGATGTCGATCGTGACGAAGGCGGCGCGGTCGCCGTACTCCTTCTGCATCTGCTTCATGAGCTCTTCCATCTCCGGGCAGCTCGCGCACCAGGTGGCGCCGAAATCGACCACCGTCACCTTGCCGGGAACGGGGAACGGATACTTCGGGTCGTAGTTGCTGTTTTCGGCGGTGCCTGCAGCATGCGCGAAGCCCGTCGAAAGAAGAAGGGCGGCGCTGGCTGCCGCACAGATAATCTCGCGTCTAAACAATTTTGCGTTCCCTCTCAAGAAAAAAGATGAATGGATTCAAGCGCTCATCGGGCGCTCTTCGAGGCGACCTTCCGCCATGTCGTAGAGCCGGGTCGATGCGTCGAGACTGAAGGTGTCGTGCGTCACCATCAGGACTGCCCCGCCCTTCCGAGCGATGGCGCGGAAAATATCGACAACGCCCCGGGCGCTTGCCGGATCGAGGTTGGAAGTGGGTTCGTCGGCGACGATCACGTCCGGAGAACACATAAGCGCGCGCGCAATCGCCACGCGCCGCAGTTCGCCCCCCGAGAGCGCACTCGGGAACTGGCTTCCGAGACCCTTAAGACCCACCTCTTCAAGGAGCGCCTCCGCCCTGCCCTCAGGCTCCGCACCCCGTTTTCCCGCCAGGTACCAGGGGAGACGAACATTGTCGAGGATGGTGAGGGTCGGAATGAGGCCGGCGCTCTGCGGCACATAGCCCACATGGGCATTTCTGAGGCCGGAGCGCTTTGCGTCGTCGAGCTTCGCGATGTCTTCGCCCATGAGCAGCACAGTCCCCTCCGTCGGCGGCAGAAGACCGACCAGAATATTGAGGAGCGTCGACTTCCCGGAACCGGAACGACCGAGGACAGTCACGAAGTCGCCTGACGAAACCTGAAGACTTGCGCCTCTTAAAGCCCAGAAGGGCCGCCCGCCCCGTTCGTAGCGTTTTCTCAGATCCTTCGCATCAATCAGCATGGTCATGATCAATCCCCTTCGCGGAGCGTCGTGTAGATGTCGCGATTGCCGATGCGCCAGGCAGTCGGGAGCGCTGCGAGCGGAACCGTCGCAATGCCGGCGGCAAGACTCGCAATAAGCGCGAAGATCCAGGCTTCAGGCGCGGGGGCCAGATAGGGAAGCCCGATCGCGCGCGAAATGGCTGTGGAGAAGCTCGTCACCGCAATTGCTCCGATCAGCACGCCGGCACAGGATCCCGCCGTTGAAATCATGAAGGCTTCCGACATGACGATGCGGATGACGCGGGCGCGCGAGGCGCCCAGAGCCCTCAGCGTCGCAAATTCACGCTGCCGCTCGCTGAAGGCAAAAAAGTAGACGATCAGCATGATGAGGGCGGCAATCACCCAGACGCCGCCCGCGGCTGAATACATCACAGCAACAATTTTCTGGAGCTTTGCCGACGTGTCGCTCATCATGTTGGAGGCGAAGACAAAATTCACGTAGGCGCCAAGCCCGAGCTCGTCAAAGAGTCCGTCCGAAACCGTAATCGGATCAACGCCCGGATTGACGCGCACGAGGATTGAGGAGAGGCTCTTCGCAATTTCATCCTTCCTTTCGGGAGAAGCGATTTCGCCGAGCTTTCTTGCCGCCTCAATCGTCATGAAGATGGACGAATCGAATCCCATGCCGGTTGCCGCAAGGCGCCCGACGATTTTGAACTTCTGCCCGTAAAAGGTGAGTTCAGACCCGATGTCGCCGAAGATGTAGTCGCCGACGATGACTTCATTGCCTTCAAGCGGCTTTTCAGCGGCCTTCCTGAGCCACGGCGCCACGACGAAGTCCGTCTTCTCGTCAATGCCGATCAGCTGCACCTTCACGGAGCAACACTGAGCGTCGAGCGACGAAATGAAGAGCTGCCCCGAGGCCTGAGCCACGCCCGGGAGCTTTCTCACCGTGTCGAGGAGCTTTGCATCGAGATAGAAGGTGGACGGCTCCGCCCTCAGAATGACGCTTTCAATCTTCTTCCCCTCGCCCTGCGGCACGACGAGAAGATCTGCACCCATGCGTGCGGAAAGAGATTCAATGCCGGCCTGAAGATTTGCCGCAATCATTGAACCCGAAAAAAGCATGAAGGTGAAGACGGCGACAATGAGCGCGAGCGAAAGCGAACGCAGGGGTTTTTGCGAAACGTTGGCGGCCGCTATGCGAAGCGTCGTGATTGGTGTCATATGAGGATGGATCCCTGATTCAGGCGGTCGGCTCTCAGCGCGCAAGCTTCGAGAGACGCCACATTTCGGCGAGCGCAATGAGCGCAATGAGCGCGCCCGCCACGAGGATGGTCGGCTGCGTCACGGCGTGGCAGCCCATCATAGGATTGGGGCACGGCCCGATCAGAACCGTCGCAAGCGCCATCTCGAGCATTGCCGTGAAGATGATGCCGGCAAGAGCACCGATCGCTGCTCCTGCAGAAGGCGAAAACATCATGACGACGCCCAGAGCCGCGATGACGAGCGAAGCGCCCGCCGCAGCGCGGGTCATCCAGACGCACTTCATCACCATTTCGGTGTGGCAGTGCGGCAGCCACCAGAAGAGCGCCGCAGCCAGAACGAGACCAACCGCAGTCATCACGATGCCGCTCACAAATGCGGGACGAGATTGCAACATTTCAGGACTTCCTTCAAAAAGAACACTCCGGGAAAAAAGGCTTTTCCACGGAGAAAACACAGCTACACCCGAGGTGCAGGCTGTTACTGCTGCTTGGCGGCCTCGCGCTTCAGGCGAGCCGCCTCAATGCCGCGGTCCTTGCGGCCGAGCCCTTCAAATTCGTAGCCGTTCTGAACCCAGCCCTGGATGCCGTCGGGCATGAGGTACACGTTTTCGTAGCCGAGCTCAATCACTCTGAGGGAAGCCTCAAAGGAGACATTGCAGAGACGGTTGATGCAGTAAAGGATGATGAAGGAATTCTTCTTGTCTGCAGGAAGAAGCTTCTCCCACCCTTCTACATTGGCGTGGATCGATCCCTTCAGATGGCTCTGCTCGTATATGTCCTCGGGGTTGCAGTCAAAAACGTACACGCCGGGCTTGCCGAGATTCTTTGCGACGCGGGCAAGGGAGAGCGGAATCGGCTGGCGCTGCTGTACCTGAGGAGCAGCGCTTTCCGCCGCCGTTGCGGAGCCCGAAAAGCCCGTAGCTGCAAGAAGCGCCGCACAGAGAGCGGCGAGACAGGTTGTCTTCATCATGGGGGTCCTGGAGGAGAGATAACACTCTGAAAAATGGCCCTTCGAGCGTATCAGCAGAAGATTAAGCGGGCGTTATGCAAAACCATTTCCCGCCTCGGAAATGAAGATCATTATCCATAAAAAATAATCCATTAACCGAGTACGACGAAGCCCCGGAAACTCTTTCGAGCTTCCGGGGCCTCTTGCTCTTAACTCAGAGTATCGACCTTAAGAATTACTTCTTGGCGGTCTTGTTCTGGGCGTTGAGGATCGCGAGAGCCTGGGCCGTGTAGGTCTGGGCTTCGTCAACGAGCTGCTTCGAGAACTTCGGAGCGTGGACACCCCACGAACCGTCGTCCTTCAGCTTGGCAGCGTTGAGGCGAGCTTCCTCAGCGTAGAGCTGGACCTGGGCGCGGTCGGCCGTCGAGAGCTTCGCAACCTTGAGCATATCCTGGATGTTGCTCAGGTCAGCGATAACCTTGGCGTAGCCTTCCTTGACCGGGGTCTGCCAGGCGAGGACCTTGTTGTAAATGGTCTTCTGATCCTTGAAGCGCATGGATTCAGGGAACTTCGACTGGATCGGGCTGTGGCAGCCCATCGCATCGACAACGTGCTTGTCCTGGTAGGCCGTACGACCGCAGGACCACATCAGATCGATGTAGGGACGGCCGTCATCCTTCGTAACGTGCCAACCCTTCGGGCTGACGAGCTTACGATCGGTGGTGCCTTCCGGCGGATTGATGGTCTTCTTTTCCGGATCAACGAGGATGCGCCAGATGTGGGACGCACGAACGTTATCGAAGCCGGCGAGGTCAGGACGCTGGATCGAAGCGAAGTTTTCGCAGGAACCCATCTTCGGCATATGGCAGGAGGCGCAGCTGTTGCGGCTGTGCGTACCGCCCTGCGAGAAGAAGTAGGCAGCCGTGGTATGGCAGTCCTGGCATTCCTTCTTCATGTTCGGCACGGTGTACTGCGAGGCCCAGTCATTAGCGGTGACTTCATGCGGGTCGTGGCAGGTCGTGCAGCGCATGCCCTTCTGGTAGTGCTTCGAGTAATGCGACTGCGAGCCTTCCGTACCGCAGGCCGGGCAGAAGGACTTGAAGTACACATTGAACGGGGTCTTGAAGTTGGCCTTGGCGTCGTTCTCGTTGTAGACGAAGCGCTGGTGGCAGCGTTCGCAGTTCGACGGCATGCCGGCACCGCGGGCACCGTAAAGGTGAGCACCAGCGCCGTGGCATTCTTCGCAGCCCACGCCCTTCGTCACAACGTGCGAGCGGAGCTTCTTGGCATCGCCGAGGGCGGCAAAGAGTTCATCCTGGCTCTTGAAGTCGAACTTCCAGGTATGGCAGATTTCGCAGTAGGACGAACCCGGCTGGAACATAGCCTGCTTGCGGTTCGAAGCACCGTAGGAGTTCATGCCCCAGACCTTGGAGCTCTGAGCACCGAAGTCCTCAAGCTTGGTCGGGAAGGTCGGATCCCACTCGTGAATCTTCTTCGCAACTTCAGGGGTGATGTGTTCAGCCCAGTTGCGGGAGAACTGGTTGCCGCCGGCAACGATCTTGCCGGTAGCCTTGGAGAGTTCACCGCCGTCTTCGATGTGGTAGGTACCACGGACGAGCCACTTATCGACGAAGCCGTACTTCGTACGCGGCGTGCCCATCATGACGAAGATGTCGTCAGCGTTAATGCCTTCAGGAAGAGCACCGCTCTGCGACTTGTAAAGCGGACGCTTCAGGTCGCCCTGAACCATCGGTTCCGTCATTTCTTCCGGGAAGCGGACGATCTTGTTGTGACGCGAACGTTCCCACTTTTCGTACTGGGCCGGGTGGCATTCGCCGCACTTCTTCGGGCCGACGAAGTTGTTCGGCAGATCGAGGAAGGATTCGTACGGGAGGCGGTACGTCACAGCAACCTTGCGGCCGGTGTTCTTGGCGTACTTGTCGCCGCCGCCGAAGTCAACCCACTCTTCCTGGCGGTCGGACATCGTGAACTTACCAACGACGCGGCCTTCCTTGAGGTACTTGAAGTAGGGGTGATTGGCCTTGAGGTAGTCCCAGAAAGCCTTGTCCTGAGCGACGTAGCCATCGAGGGTGCGCGGGAGGTCAACCGAAGTCTGGGCAGCGGGGGTGTCAGCGGCCATGGCGGTGGAAGCCACGAACGCAGCGCTCATGCACGCAGCGAGAGACAGAAGCTTGTGTTGCTTGGTCATTTTTAGCTCCTAGAGGGTCTCTTTAGGGGTTTATTGGATTGCCTGATCTTTCGATTCGGCTTCTTTGAGGTCAAATGCGCGACCCTCACGGGGGACGCACCATCAATCTACTCCTTAATTTCTACTTAAGACAGATTTCAAAACTTTTCCGACCTCACTCTTCTGCAATGATCATTTACACCCATTAAGAGGTACACACGTTCGCCTTTTGAATCGTATTTTTCATGCTTATTTATAAAAATCAATGCATTATCAAAATACGCATTTTACCGAACAGATCCCCCCATCCTACCTGAACGGTTCTATCTCGTAAGAGGTATTTTCATTCTTAATCCATCCTTAAAGTACCATTCAGATTTGTTTTTCGGAATCATATATTCCATTTTTCGAAACATCATGAGGTGATTTCGTATTTCATAAGCACAAAGCAAGTGCACAACCTTAATGTGAATTTGAGAGTCATTCTCATTTAAAAATTTGAATTTTATGGCAATATAGGGAAAGTCCTAGATGCCTTTTTAGCCATTAACTATCGATATTCATAACTCGATAGTTAAATAAAACAAGACGGGATGTATTTTACGTTCGGTTTTCCCGCTTTCCCTGCAATACGCAAACAAAAATATCCCGGGCGGCTGCTTCTCTGCAGTCCCGGGATTCGAAAGTCTTAAGGAATGGGCGTGCCGGCTTCAGATGCCGTGCACCTGACCATTGGTTTGCAGGGTCGGAGACGGATGAGGAGCGCGTCCGTCCATGCCGGGCGGCGTCTGGTCTTCGGGCGTGGCCGAGGGCACGGTGCGCGTGCCGTCGCTGTGAAAGATCTGCATCTTGGGAGGCAACATGGCGTCGGCGAGGTTTTCACCCTCCTCAGGCATGCGCGGGAAGGTAATCGTGAAGCGCAGACCCGTGATGCCGTTGCGCTCAACCGTGACGTGACCCGCATGGCGTTCAGCAATGCTCGAGACAATGGAAAGGCCGAGCCCCATGCCGGCGCTCCCCTTCGTTGTCTGGAGAGGCTTGAAGAGCGCGGCGAGCTGCTCGTCGTCGATGTAGGGGCCGTTGTCGGCGACGGAAAGCGCCCATGTTTTTTCGTCCTGCGGAACGAGCATCACCTCAATCTTCGGCGCCTCCACGCCGGATATCGCGTCAGCGGCATTCTTCATGAGGTTGAGCACGGCGAGCTCAATTTCCCAGGCATCCACTTCAGCCATCGAATGGGGATTCACGCGGACGATGACTTCCGCCTTCGTCTGGCGCGAACGCCTGAAGGTCGTGATGGCGTTTCCAACAACCTCATAGAGGTCCGTCACCTTCCGGGGCGGATAGTCGTGCTTCGCATACGAGCGAACGCGGTTGACGATTTCATTGGCGCGTTCGGCCTGAGCGAGGATTTCCCCGAGCGCGAAGGTAAATGCCTTTTCGTCGAACTTCCCCTGCTTCGTGCGCCGGCTGAGGCTCCCTGCGAAATTGACGATAGCGGCGAGGGGCTGCTTCAATTCGTGCGCAATGATGGTCGACATCTGGCCGACGATCCCGGTGCGCTCTAGGTTTGCAATGTGCTGGCGCGACTGAGAGGCTTCAGCCTCAATGAGGTCGCGCTCCGATAGGGTGCGCCTCAGCTCCCGCGTCTTCACCCTGACGAGCACCGAAAGGCTCACGGCATAAGAAACAATCAGGAAGGCGGCGAGGAGCGTGAGCGCAAGGACTTCAGAATTCTCCCGCATGAAGCGGTTGAAGCTCCAGGTAGCGAGGTGTTCGTAGGGGCCCATCTTGAGCTCGTAGAACATGTCGTAAACCGCACGGTTCACAGCCGGAAGCGCCCATTCGCCGCCGTAGGAGAGGCTGCTCGTCGAATAGAGAATCGTACTCATCGCCTTCTTCCATGTCGGATCCATCCGCGCGAGCGCGCCGAAGGTCCAGGACGGATATGCGGGCGTCGTGTGAAGGCACCTTAATGAGTCGTCCATCTGGGGGGTGAGAACCGCAAGATCCTGTTCAATGGAAATCTTCCCTTCATTTGCAAGCTGCTCGAGCATGCATGCGGGAAGGATGCCCACCGTCTGGGCGCCCGAAAGCACGCCCCGGACGACCGCTTCCGCAGAAAAGCCGTAGAAGGTCGTCTTTGCCTCAATGGAGGACGCCGAAAGCCCCTGAAGCTGCATGAGCGCGAGAGGCGCACGCCAGCCGGCGAGCGTCTCTGAATTGAGCGCGGCAATCGAAACATCGGCACCTCCGATGGCGCTCACATTGCGCAGACTCCGGCCCCTTCGGGTGAAGAAGACCCCGGCCTGAGCGTCCTCTGCGCGGGAGGCGGCGTTGGGAAGGAAATTGGCGAGCGGCTCATAGAGACCCGAAGCCTGAGTGAGCGCAAACTGGTCGGCATCGCTCAGAAGAAAGTCAAGCTGCTCGCTCTGCGCGCCGAGATCGAGCGAATGATCGTCGAGCCAGAGTATCTCCACTTTGTCGGCACCGAGCACATACTGAATTTCCTCGAGCGTGTACTTGAGCCACCGCGTCTGCGGCGTGAGACCAAGGGAAGCCTGAATGCCGATCCTCATTTTGCGTGGAAAATCCACCGTCACGGGAACGGAAAAAAGATCAAGCGGATTGATCTGAGCATCCCGAACGCTCTCGGGCATCTCCATGGTCCGAAGCACCGGCGTAATCGCAGCCTTGACGTCCCCGGAGGGAGTTCCCGTCGAGGCGCCCATGCCGATGAAGGAGCTCGCCGCTCCCCAGGCGGGAAGCGAAAGCGCGATGGCTGCCGAGGTAGCGAGGCCAGCAGCCAGGAGCCGGAAGCTCCCCGGGCATGCGTCATGCCGGTTCGGAGTTGTCATGAAAAACTGTCCCATGAAGAGGAAAATACCGTTCATCGGCAAAGCTCCCGGCCATAAAGGCCATAAGCTCCGTCCTCCTATATATTAGGCAAAGTTTCGAAAAAGTCCTCTTCGCATGCCTTCCTCTCCTACCCCTGCACCGCTTCCTTCGCGCCGGCTTGATCCGGAAGAACTTCTCTCAGAACTTCTCCCTGAGGACTGGGCGCTTCCGCTCACGAAGGCTGGACTTGCCACGATCGAGGACCTCTACGACTGCGCCGCTTCGCTCGGGAGCACCTGGCACCGGTCTTTCCCCGGCCTGGGAAGCCGCCGCGCAGTTGCCCTGATGGAGTGGCTCAGGGACTACGGCCGCGATATCGGCGAAGTCACGCCGCGATTTTTTCCTGCAGGCGCTCAAGCTAAAAAGGCGGCTGACGCTCGTCCCCGCAGCGCGGAGTTCGACCCGCTGATCAGGCCTATCGAGGAAATTTCGCTCCCCGGGCCGCTCTCGGGTAGAGAAGGCATCAACCGTGCGCCCGCCATCGGGTGCTCGCTTTCTGCAGGAAACGACCTTGAAGCCATCCGCACGTGGCTCAATGCCCGCGCGGGGAACCCCAATACCTATGCGAGCTACCGCAAGGAAGCCGAGCGCTTTCTCCTCTGGTGCCTCGCCGAAAAGGAAAGAGCGCTCTCAGACATCCGGGCGGACGATGCCGCCGAATACCTGAGATGGCTCGAAGACCTGGGGCGGCTCGAGGAGAACGCATTTCTGCGGAAGTGGCGGCTCCCTCAGTCTCGCTGGATCGGCCCCAAGAATGCCGAGCGCGCCACTGCTCTCTGGAAGCCCTTCAACGGACCGCTCTCCTCGGCGAGCCGCAAAAATGCCATCGTCGTCGTACGGCAGCTCTTTAATTTTTTAAAGCGCACGGGCTACCTCATCTTCAACCCCTTCGACCAGGTGAGCCCCAAGGTGCCGCTTTTGAAGGGCGAAGGCGCGCCGCAGGCATTTGCCGACCGGTCGCTTACCGATGCGCAGTGGGAGGAAATCGTCTCCCGCCTCGACATGCTTCCCGAAGGGCTCCCGCGCGAACGCATGCGGCTCATCCTCATGATGGGAAAAAGCCTCGGCATGCGAGCGTCCGAAATGCTCGACGCCCGCACGGGCTGGATCGTGCGCCGCCGCGTCGGGCTTTCTGTCAGAAATGCCATTGAGATCGTCGGCAAGGGAAGCAAGGTGAGGCGCCTGCCGCTTACGCCAGAGCAGATCGGCATCATCGAGGATTCGCTTCGTGCCCGGGGGATCCCCGGTCTCGCGCAGAGCGACCCCGAAACCCAGCTTCTCATCAATCTCGGGCGCGGCAGGAACCCCGGCGGTGCCATGAGCAGAAGCGGCCTCTACCGCGTGCTCGAAGGCTTCTTCGCGCGCGTCGCGGACGACGTGGCCGCTGCAGCCCCGATGGATGCCGCGAAGCTGAGAGCCTCCTCCACCCACTGGCTGAGGCACACCTTTGCCGTCCAGGCGCTCACACGCATGAGCGTCAACGTCGTGCAGGCCGCCATGGGGCATGCGTCGGTCGCCACGACGGGGCGCTACCTTGCTCCGGAAGAAGAGGAAATGAGCGAGGCGATGAGCCGCATGAAGGCGCTTTAAAGAAAAGCGGAAGAGGCGCCTCAGAGCTTCGTGAAGACGTCCCGATAGCGAAAGAAGGTCTGCTCCCAGACCTGACGGCTGTTCAAGGGATGATCGGCCGAGCGTCGCACGGTCTCTGCAAACTCCGCGAACTTCGCCGCCCTCGCGGGCGTCGTGAGCACGGCTAGCTTTTTGAGCGCAGCCGCTTCACCGGGCAGAAAGTGCGGTGCGAGTCCCGATGAAACCCGCATGAGATCATGCGCCCAGCGCAGAAGGAGAAGCGAAAACGCCGGGATCGTCAGATCCGGAGCAAGCGTTCTCACCACGAGGTCGGGCGACAGATCCGGTCCGGCGCGCAGAAGATCGAGCGCTGCGGCTTCGGTTTTGGGAGAGAGCCGCTCGTCGTCATTCGCTCGAAGCGCCGGCATCGGAGCACCGCCGGCAAAGGCGAGCGCCTCCTCGGCATTCTTCACCTTCCTTGACCTGAGGAATTCAAGCGCCTCCTCGCGCGAGGGCGAAGGGGCACGAACGAGGCGCGAGCGCGAACGAATGGTCGGGAGCACGTCGTCCAGCTTTTCGGCTACCAGAATCCAGGTGAGGCCTTCCGGAGGCTCTTCCATGGATTTGAGGAGCGAAGCTGCGGCTTCGGCGCGGACCTTGTCTGCCGGATAGACGAGGATGATGCGGCGACCTCCCTGATTGGCGTTGAGCGACAGGAAGTCTGAAAGCACGCGGATCTGATGGATGCGGATTTCGCGCGACAGCTTCTTCTTCGCTTCCGGCCGTTCGTTCTCGGCTACCGTGTAAGGCACGTCCCATTCGGCGCACATGAATTCAGAAAGCACCTGACGGAAATCCGGATGCGTTCCGGCGTGCGTGAGCTGACAGCCCCTGCACTTTCCGCAGGGCGTGCCGTCGGCCGCGGGCTGTTCGCAGAAGAGCGACTTCGAAAAAGCGAGGCCGAGTTCGTAGAGCCCGGTCCCGGGAGCGCCGTAAAGGAGGATGGCATTTGGCATCCGGTCCCGCATCGCATTCAGGGCTTCCGCGGGCTTCTCAAGCCATGAGTAAGGAACTAGAGCCATCCGGCGACTCCTTCGAGAATGCGCTTCTCAACCTCATCGGGCGTTTGTTCCGCATCGACGATTAAAAAGCGAGCGGGCGACTTCCTCGCGCGCTCGAGATAGGCGTTCCTCACGCGGGTGAAGAAGTCGCCCCCCATCCGTTCGAACCGATCCTCATCGCCCGCGCGGGCGCGAAGGCGTTCAGCGGCCTTTTCCGGGGCAATGTCGAAGAGAATGGTGAGATCAGGCTCAAAACTCCCAAGCGTCCAGTGCTCGAGCGCTTCAATCTTCTCGCCGGGGAAGCCCTTTCCGCCCGCCTGATAGGCATAGGTCGCATCGGTAAAGCGGTCCGACACCACCCACCGGCCGGCTTCGAGCGCCGGACGAATCACTTTTTCCACGTGCTCCGCGCGTGCAGCGAAAAAGAGAAGCGTCTCTGCCGTTGCGCCCATTTCGTCCGAAAGGAGCATTGCGCGGATTTTCTCACCCGGCGGCGTGCCGCCCGGCTCGCGCGTATGAACCACGTCAATGTCTTTTTCTGCCAGGAACTTCAGCAGATTCGCGGTCTGGGTGGACTTTCCCGCACCGTCAATCCCTTCAATGGTGATGAAGCGTCCTCGCATCCCTTACTCCTTGGCTCTCTTCGCGCTCGAAATGAAAAAATACTGAGCCCGAATTATCGCCGATGCGCCGGCCGGCGGACATGCCGCGGACTATTTCTGCGGCAGAGGCGTCATGCGCTTCCTGATGATGAAGTGATTCACCGCCCGGTTGTGGTCCTTGAGATTGGTTGAAAATTCGCTCGTTCCGTCCCCGCGCGCAACGAAATAAAGGTACTTCGTCTCAGCGGGATGGGCCGCAGCTTCGATCGATGCGGCCGAGGGCATCGAAATCGGCGTGGGCGGAAGCCCCGCAAAGCGGTAAGTATTCCAGGGCGTCGGCGTCTCAAGATCCCGCCTTCTGAGTCTTCCCGACCAGTCGGGGCCGAGCCCGTAGATCACTGTTGGGTCGGTCTGAAGGGCCATCCCGATCCGGAGCCGGTTGTTGAAGACAGAGCTCACGAGATGGCGGTCGCTCCTTACACCTGTTTCCTTTTCAATAATGGACGCAAGAATCAGAAGCTCATAGGGGTTCCTCGCCTGACAGCCAGCATTGCGGGAATTCCAGGCTTCGTCGAGAAGCCGCTTCTGGCGGTCGACGGCCATTCTGAGAACGGCGAGGTCGCTCGAGCCGGACCCGTACCGGTAGGTTTCGGGAGCGAGGTACCCTTCGAGCGAGGTTCTACCCTCGAGTCCGACCGCTTTGAGAAGCTCCGCTTCCGTCATGCGCGCGGAATCGGGGGCGAGCCCCGGCGCCTCGCTGATGATGTCGAGGACGTCCCAGACGGGGGCGCCTTCGGGAATCCTGAGCTGCTGATCAATGAGCGCAGGACCCGAGAGCGTCTTCAGAACGGCTTCGGGCGTCATGCCGCGCTCAAAGCGAAAGCGCCCGACATGAATGCGCGAAAGGAGCGAGGGTTCAAAACGCCTCAGGACTCTCACCTTCCAGGGCTCGAGCGTAATACCGGCATTCCTTGCAAGGTTGAGGGCATCGGTCGCGCTCGCCCCCTGGGGGACCGTGATTTCAATGCGCTCAGCGGTCATTGCCGCAGGCTCGCGGTAAAGAATGTCCTCAACCTTCATCCAGGCGAAGGCGCCGAGCGCAAGAAGAAGCACGACGAAAGCGAGGAAGAAGCAGAACCACCGCAGCACGCGGGAAGATTTCCGCGGCTGAGCCTCCTTCTGAGGCGAAAGCGTCTCCTCACCCGCCGCCTCGCCGGGGCTCTTCTCCGCGAGCGGCACATCCGTCTGAGGTTCAGCGCCTTCCGCGGCATTCTTTTCGTTCGCTGCGGCCTTAGAGGCGTCGACTGTCTCTTTGCACTCTCCGCGGGCTTCTGGTTCTCCGTCCTTTTCGCTCTTTTCGCTCTTTTCGTCTTTCCCGTTTAAGGCCGCCTCGCGACGCTTCTCAGCATCTTCCGCAGAGGCATTCATCCCGCCCGACAAGTCGGAAGAATCCGCGTTCTGAGAATCTTCGGAAGAGGCCTTCGACGAGACTTCGGACGAACCCTCATTTCCCGGAATCGCCGGCTGGGTCGGAACGGAAGCCGTCCTTGCGGGAAGCTGCTTTACGAAACCTTCGCCTTGCGATGCTTCCCGAGAAGCATCACGCTCCGCGAGCTCCTTCTCGACGCGCTTCTTTTCCTCGCGGCTCTTTTTCGAATGTCTGCGGCTCACTTTTATTGAAACTCCCGGGGGTGGGAAAGGGAAAAACGGGAAATCGGACTCCCGAAGCGATGACTTGAGGAACCCGGCGGCTTTCGAGTTTAGCGAAGAGACGAAGCACTCTGCGCGGTCATTTTGTTTCAGCTCTCACTCGTCGCGCCACACAGAAGCCCGCCGGGCGTCTATTCTTCCGAAAACGAACCGCAGACGCGGTTCGTTGAATCGTTTCTCTTTTGTCTGGAAGGAATCATGCAGAGCTTCACCGCTTCGGCCGAAAGCCTCTTTCCGCTTCCCGGCGTCATGCACGCCGGCGGCATTTCCCTCATCCGCGTTTCGGGCGCCGATGCCGTTCATTTTCTCCATGGCCAGTTCACGCAGGCCGTGGAGAACCTCGGCAGCCGCACGACGCTCGCGGGCTACTGCTCCCCGAAGGGGCGGCTCCTTGCCCTCATGCGCGTCTGGATGGAGGGCGACGACGTCATGCTCGCGCTCCCGGCGTCCATGGCTGAAGGCTTTCTGAAGCGAATCCGCATGTACGTGCTCCGCGCGAAGGTCGTCTTCACGCCGCTCGATCCGGCGCCGCAGACGCTCGTTTTCGTCGGAAAGGCCGGCGAAAAGGCTGCCGCGGAAATGGGGCTTGCCATCCCCGGGCCCGGCGAAGTGAGAGCGGAAGGCGGGGTCACGCTTCTCGGCCTCCCTCCGTCCGAAGCAATTGAAGGCTTCTGCGCAGGCGGCTCGAGAACGCTCGCGCTCTTTCCCGCCGCGACGGAATTCCCCTTCAAGCCCGCGCCCGACGCCTGGCGCACCGCTGCGGTCATTGCCGCAGGCGTCCCGCAGATTCTTCCTGAAACGCGCGAGCGCTTTGTTCCGCAGGCTGTGAACCTCGAGCTCGTGGGCGGCGTCTCCTTCAGGAAAGGCTGCTACCCCGGCCAGGAAGTCGTCTCGCGCGTGCAGCATGTCGGCGAAACCAAACGCCGCGCCGCGATCGGGCGCATTGCCGCCGGGGAGGACGTCCTCCCCGGCGCGCCGGTTTACTCCGATGGCGACGAAGCGGGATCCGTCATCATTTCGACACGCATCGGAAATGAAGCCCTGATTTTCTATTCCGCCACACTCTCGGCGATCGAAAAGGGCGTTTCGCTCGCGCCCGAAGGCGCAAAGCTCGCGAACGTGCCGCTTCCCTACCGCATCCGGAACGTCCTCACTGAAAACGCCTGACGGCAGGCTTCTTCGATTTTTCCCGCAGGCGGCGCGCTTTGCTTGAAGCGCGCCGCTTCGGGCTGTTAAGCTCACACACCGCTCTTCGCCCTATTTTTCCCCGCAACCTGGCCGTCATTGTCGGAGTTTTTGAAATTGATGAAGCAATCCCTCTGGGCCCTCTGCGCAACCCTCTGCTTTTCCTTCATGGCGGCCTTCGTGAAGCTTTCGAGCGGCGAACTGGGCACGCTGGAAATGGTCTTCTACCGTTCGCTCTTCGGTGTCATCACGATCGGCCTCTACGTGAAGCGCAACAACCTCTCGCTTAAAACGCCCTATCTGATAGGAAATCTGCGCCGCTCGATTCTCGGCACCATTTCGATTGCGCTCTGGTTCTACACCCTGGGGCTTCTTCCCTTCGGCACGAACATGACGCTCATCTACACGACACCGCTCTTCATGGCGGTGAACTTCATCCTCCTCGCGATGATGAAGCACCAGCGGGCGCCCTGGGCTCTTGCGCTCGCGATCATCGTGGGCTTCGCAGGCATCGCCATCGTGCTGCAGCCAAGCTTCTCGTCGGATGAGCTCATCCCGGCGCTCATCTGTCTCTCCGTAGCGCTCCTCGACCTCGTCATTTACTGGCAGATGAAGGAGCTCGGCCGCCTCAAGGAGCCCTCCTGGCGAATCGTCTTCTACTTCACCTGCTGCGGCACGATCTTCGGCCTCGTCGGCGCCTATCTCGTCGAGGGCGGCCTCCACGTGCCGAGCATGAATTCCGTGATCGCCATCATCGGCATGGGGATCTGCGCCACGCTCGGTCAGATCTGCACGACGCGCTCCTACGCCTACGGCAACATGCTCCTATCCTCCTGCCTCGGCTTCTCCGCAATTCCCTTCTCGGCCGCCATCAGCTGGCTTCTCTTCGGCGAATCGACAACGACGCTTGCTCTCATCGGCATGTCGCTCATCATCTGCGCGGGCGTTGCCGCCACGGTCACGACGAAGCGTGCGGAGGCGAGAGGCGAAAGTCCCCTCGCCTGATCCCGCAAGCGGGTATTTATTAATCCTGAGTCCCTAGCAGATTTCGTTTCTACACGGGAAGTGAACCACTGCCAACCTCTCTAATTCCGGTGAGTTGCAGTTAAAACGGCGATTGGGCTTGCAGTCAAATCGCCGTTTTAGTAAAATGTAGTAGCAATATTTGCTTTAGCCTACATTCCGCATTATGCACAT
>CAKQON010000001.1 GCA_934255515.1 uncultured Sutterella sp. | reverse complement strand
GGGGGATTAGCTCAGCTGGGAGAGCGCTTGCATGGCATGCAAGAGGTCAGCGGTTCGATCCCGCTATCCTCCACCAGTCGTTTGGCCCGCACGCGTTGATGTCGTACGGGCCTTTATTTTTTCTGGAATTCGCGCTGGGAAATAAAAAAGCCGGAAGCCCACTTTACGGAGCATCCGGCCTCTGCGCAGCCTCATCTTCAGCGGATGAAAATCAGACTGCACGCCTGAAGGTCAGATTCTTAGCGCTGACGACGCTTGTCGGCTTCCTCGACGACGCTGCGGCGCAGCGTATCGAAGGCTTCGTTGAGCGCAGCCATCACATCTTGGTTCGTGCGGGTGACGATGAGGTTCTTGCCCGGCGCGGACTGATCAATGCGGATGGTGAAGGCGCCCATCGTTTGATGACCTTCCTGAGTGACTGTTACCTTGCAGGGCCCGAGCTGATTGTCAAACTTCTGGAGCGCGGCAACCTTCTCATTCACAGCCGTTTCGACGGCGGGGGAGCGGTTAATGCCATGAAAGATGATCTGGGCAGCCATAGGAACCTCGCTTTTTGTTGTTCTGAGCTGGTAGGGAAGAAAGACCGGAAAAAGAAATTCTTTTCGGCTATCCCTAATCAAAGTGTATCTGCTTTCCCTGCCGTCGTCGGCGTGACTTTCATAGCGACTTGTCCCAAGTCTCAAGGGCGTTAAAAAGGTGCATGGGTCCGGACAGAATCCTTTAAAATACGCACCGCGCGCTGAGGCATGCTTTTCTAAGGAACCGGCATGGCAGGGGGGTTTCCAAACGAAGCGCTTCCGCGTACCGTCCTCAGGCGCCAATACCTTTCAGATTGTGAAGCGGCCCGCTTGAATCCGGATTCCTATAAAGGAGTTCCGCAGTATTTCAATGGCGAAGCGATTGTTCAATGATCAGAAGGCACCCCGGGCATTTTGATTCCCGCGAAGGTGTTTTTTCTCCGGGGCAGCGGCATTCATTCGACCCCATGCCTTTCGACATTCGATAGCGCAGCGAAGCGCGAAACCTTTTCAGACTGACTTCTTTCACACACTTTTCTTTTGACCAACGCATTCCGTTTTGAGATATGCCCCGCGCCCGATGGGGATGTGGAATGCAGATTCTTTATTTTTCAGAGAGATAAATAGAATGGCTATGGATAACAAGCCCTGGCAGGACAAGGGTCCGCGCCGCTCCTTTGACGGCGAGGACGGAGACCGCCGCGGACGTTCCGACCGCTTCGATCGTTTTGACCGTTTCGACCGCTCTGACCGCTCCGATCGTTCGGATCGCCGCGATTTCGGCGACCGCCGCCCCTTCGGCGACAGGAAGCCCTTCGGCGATCGTCCGCGCTTTGACCGTTCGGACCGCAATGACCGCTTCGATCGCTCGGATCGCCGTGATTTCGGCGAGCGCCGCTCCTTCGGCGACAGGAAGCCCTTCGGCGAAGGCCGCTCCTTCGGCGACCGTCCGCGCTTTGACAGGAAGCCCGGCGGACACCGCTTCGGCGAAGGCCGCCGCGAGGACTTCGGCGTCCGCACCGGTCCGCGCGCCCGCGCCTACGATACGCGCCGCTTTGCCGAGCGCTCCGACTTCGCCCGCAACGCGATGGTGAAGATCGACAGCGACATCGCCGACTTCTTCGGGAGCCCCGAGGCGGTGAACCAGGCGCTTCGTCTTCTCATCGACGCCGCCCGCGTCGTGAAGCTCGATGCCGTGAAGCCTGCCGAAGCGCAGATTGAGCCTGAAACCGCCGCCCAGCTCTATCCGGCCGACATCGACGAAGACGACGTCGAGGATTCGGAATACGGCGAAAGCACGGAAAAGTCTGAAGTGCCGGAAGCCGATGCTGCCGACGCGAAGACGGAAGTTGAAGCCGCCAAGTAACGGGACTGAGGGATTGTTCGGGTTCAGGGGGTCGTTAAGCTCCCCGGGACCGAAGTCCCCATACAATGGAAGTCAGATGGATTTCCAGCCCAGAAAGAGCCCCGGAAGCCCCGGGGCTTTCTCATTTCTGCGCGCACAAACGGCGGTTCCCGAACGATGAACGACTACATCCTTGCGCTCGACCAGGGTACTTCGAGCTCGCGCGCGCTGATTTTCGACCGGCGCGGCGAGACGGTCGCGCTCGCTCAGCGCGAATTCGCCCAGAATTACCCGAAGCCGGGCTGGGTTGAGCATGATGCCGCGGAAATCTGGGAAACCGAGCTTGCGGTTGCCCGCGAGTGCCTTAAAAAGGCTGGTCTCTCTGGGAACGACATCGCCGCGCTCGCCATCACCAACCAGCGCGAAACCACGGTCCTCTGGGACCGCGCTACGGGAGAGCCCGTTTCGCCCGCCATTGTCTGGCAGGACCGGCGCACAACGAAGCGCGTGGAGGCGCTCGAAGCCGAGGGCTTCGAGCCGCTCGTCGCCGGAAAGACTGGTCTGAGGCTCGACCCCTATTTCTCTGCGACCAAGATTGAGTGGATTCTCGACCATGTGCCGAGGGCGCGCGAGCGCGCTCAGAAGGGAGAGATTCTTTTCGGCACGATCGACGCCTGGCTCATCTGGAAGCTCACGAAGGGCGCGCTTCACGCGACCGACCTCACCAACGCCTCTAGAACGCTCCTCTGCGACCTGCGCTCCGGGCAGTGGGACGACGAACTCCTCAATATCTTCCGCATCCCGGCGGGGATCCTGCCGGAGATCATCCCGAGCTCGCAGGCTACCGGATATTCGACCCCGGAATGGTTCGGGGCGGCGATTCCGATTGCGGGTGTTGCCGGCGACCAGCAGGCGGCGGCCTTCGGCGAGGCGTGCTTCCACCCGGGAACGGTGAAGAACACCTACGGCACGGGCGGGTTCCTTCTCATGAATATCGGCAACGAGCCGCGCGCGAGCGTTTCGAGGCTCATCACGACCGCGGCCTACCGGATCGGAGACGAACCCCCGAGCTATGCGCTCGAAGGCTCCGTATTCGTTGCGGGCGCCGTCGTGCAGTGGCTGCGCGACGAGATGGGGTTCGTGAAGCGCGCGAAGGACATTGAACCCCTCGCGGGGTCGGTGAAGGATTCCGGCGGTGTCTACTTCGTCCCGGCATTCACGGGGCTCGGCGCTCCGCACTGGGATCCGGACGCGAGAGGGTGCCTGATCGGCCTCACGCGCGGAACCACCCGGGCGCATATCGCGCGGGCGGCGCTCGAGGCGATTGCCTTCCAGAGCGCGGAGGTGCTCGAGGCCATGGCGCGCGATGTGCTCCATCCGGTGAAGGAGCTCCGCGCAGACGGAGGCGCCGCAGCAAATGACCTCCTCATGCAGTTTCAGGCCGACATCACGGGGGTTCCCGTTGTCCGCCCCGCGCAGACGGAGACCACTGCGCTCGGCGCGGCCTACTTGGCCGGACTCGCTGTCGGCTTCTGGCAGGATGCCGGCGAAATTGAAGCGCTCTGGCGCGCTGAACGGATCTTTGAGCCCGCGATGAGCGCCGACCAGAGAGGTTTTTTGTTGAACCAATGGACGCGCGCCGTCGGCCGCGCCCGCAAGTGGAACTGAGACTTATGACTGATGCTCTGAAGACCAAGACCGCGCCCGAGGGCGAAAAGGCTCTGAAGCCCCTTTCGCGCGCTGAGGCGCTCGCCCGCGTGAAGGCGGATCCCCTCTGGGACGTCGTCGTCGTGGGCGGCGGCGCGACGGGCGCCGGCATCGCAGTGGACGCGGCGTCGAGAGGCCTCTCGACCCTGCTCCTTGATGCGCAGGACTTTTCGGCCGGGACGTCCTCGCGCTCAACGAAGCTCATTCACGGCGGCGTGCGCTACATGAAGAATCCCCGCGACTGGGGACTCGTCACCGAGGCGCTCCACGAGCGCAAGGTGCTCATCAATAATGCCCCGCACCTCGTGCACCCGGAAACCTTCGTGCTGCCGTGCTTCAAGAAGTGGGAGCGCGAAATCTATACGGTCGGCCTGGCGCTCTACGACATGATGGCGGGCAAGGCCTCGCTCGGCCGCACGAAGTCCCTGAAGGCGGATGCCGCCGCGGCGCGTCTTCCGGGCGTGCGCACCGAGGGCCTCATGGGGGGCGTCGAATTTTTTGACGGGCAGTTTGACGACGCCCGCCTCAATATTGCGCTGATCCGCACCGCGAACCAGCATGGCGCCGCGTGCCTCAACTACATGCCCGTGACCGCGATCGAACGCACGGGCGGCTGGATTCAGTCCCTTACCGCAGCCGACAAGGAAACGGGCGAGTCGTACCGCATCCGCACGCGCATGATCTTCAACTGCACGGGCGTCTGGACGGATTCGATCCGCCGCATGGTGGATCCCGATGCGCCTTCGATCGTGCGCTGCTCGAGGGGCTCGCACATCCTTCTCGACCGCTCGTTCCTCCCGGGCGACTCCGGCATGCTCATTCCGAAGACCCGCGACGGGCGCGTCCTCTTCTGCATTCCCTGGCACGGCATGACGATCGTCGGGACGACCGACGTCGAGCAGAGGGAGCCCGACTGGAATCCCCAGGCGACGGAAGACGAAATCAGCTTCCTTCTTGAGACGGCGGCAGGGTACCTCGCCAAGCCCGTGAGCCGCGCCGACGTGAAGGCCTCCTTTGCGGGCCTGCGGCCCCTTCTCAGAGCGCCTGAGGGCGGCTCCACCGCCAAGGCTTCGCGCGAGCATGCGGTCATCCCCGAATTCGGCAACATGATCACCGTGGCGGGCGGCAAGTGGACCTCCTACCGCCTGATGGCGCAGGATGCGCTGCTTGAAGCCACCCTGATGCACCTCGTTCCGGCGCGTCTCTGCGTGACGAAGACGCTCCCCATCGTGAACGACGAAACCTTTGACGCGGAGGCGATCGAGAAGGCGGCGGCCGAAGGCCCCATGGCCGATGCCGAGGTCGTGGCGTATGCGCTCTACGAGCGCGACAACGAAGGCGCGCGCACGGCCGAGGACGTGCTCTATCGCCGCCTGCGTCTCGGACAGATGAATGAGGGGCGGACGGAAAAGCTGATGCCGATCGTGGCGGCCGCCATGGCGGGCGAACCCTATGAGCTCGAGGCGGTTCCGGAACCGGAACCTGAACCTGAACCTGAACCCGAACCTCAGCCCGAACCGGCTCCTGCTGCCGCCCCCGCTCCCGAGGCTGCCCCGGCGCCCCAGACGCCGGTTGCGCCCGTCGAAGCGCCGAAGGAAAGCGAAAAGAAAGCTGAAGCTCCCGCTCCCGAAGAGCCCGATCCCGCCCGCATGGCCGAAGCCGTCGAGGCTGCGGTTGAAAAGGCGGTGGCCGAGCTCCCGGAGCTTGACGTGAAGCCTGATGAAAAGACTGAGGCAAAGGCGGAGCCCGAAGCTGAAAAAGCGTCTGAAGGCAAGGCGGAAAAGGCGCCCAAAGCCTAAGATCAGCCTTTGAGGGAAGCCGGTTGGTTCTTCATGGATCGCCGGTATCCCCAAAAACGCATTCTGTCCTGATGATTCCCGGGTCCGGCCTCCCGCGCCGGATCCGGGTTTTGAGTTTTTTCTGCGGGTTCTTTGAGGAGGATAGACCGCTATGGAATACAGTTTCTGGGGCGGCCTCATGCTGATGGTGCTGATGGCGGACCCTCTCGGCAATATTCCGATCACGATCAGCTGCATGAAGGGCGTGCCCAACAACCGGCGTGTGCGCGTGCTTTTCCGCGAATGCATGATCGCGATGGGGATGCTCCTCCTCGCGATGTTCTTCGGCCGCCCCTTCCTTGCCGCCGTCGGCCTCTCCGACGCTGCGCTCTCGATCGGCGGCTCCGTCATCGTCATGCTGATGGCGATCCGCATGGTTTTTCCGACTAAGGAGGGCGTTTTCGGCGAAACGCCGGGTGGCGAACCATACATCGTTCCGATCGCGATTCCCGCGATCGCCGGACCTTCGACCATTGCGACCATCATGATGCTCGCGGCGAGCCAGCCCGACCGGCTCTTCGAGTGGGGGCTCGTCGTCTTCATCACGTGCGCGGCGAGCTTCGCGGTTCTCGCTTCCGCCGACTGGCTCGAGCGCCATATGGGCGAAAAGCTCACGCTCGCTTTCGAGCGCCTGACGGGGCTTCTCCTTGCCATGATGGCGACGCAGATGTTCCTCGGAGGCTTCAGCTCCTACCTCGAGTCCCTCCCGAAGCACGGGCTCTGACCGGGAGCAAAAGAAAACCGCCCGTACGAGTGGACACGCTCTTTCCGATTGAGTAAAATCCGCTCCCTTGACTCGAGAGGTCCGGGCGGATTGCTTACCCCATCTTCGGTTTCCACTGGCGCCGCCCCTGACGGACTTCCGGGCAAGACAAAGAATGCATGCGTTCTTCTCCGAGCCGGCGGCATCTGACCGTCCGGAGAGGAAAGAGCGCATAAAGAATCCAATTTTCAGAGCGAAAGCCATCCTGCCTAGCAGCAGATTCAGCGGTCGGCGCCATCCGGCAGCGGGGTCGGGCGGACGGATTTCCTCATAAGCAACCATTAGGTGAACGCAATGAAGACCTTCTCGGCCAAGCCGCTTGAGGTTAAGCGCGACTGGTTCGTGGTCGATGCCAGTGATAAGGTGCTCGGCCGTCTGGCCAGCGAAATCGCGCTGCGCCTGCGCGGCAAGCACAAGCCCGAATTCACTCCGCACGTCGACACGGGCGATTTCATCGTCGTGATCAACGCTGACAAGCTCGTCCTCTCCGCTGAAAAGGCGACGAAGAAGACGTACTACCGCCACACGGGCTATCCCGGCGGCATCATTGAGACGACCTTCCGCGAAATGCAGGAAAAGCACCCCGGCCGCGCCCTCGAAATCGCTGTCAAGGGCATGCTTCCGAAGGGCCCCCTCGGCTATGCGATGATCAAGAAGCTCAAGATCTACGCCGGCGCCGAACACCCGCACACGGCTCAGCAACCCAAGGTTCTGGATCTCTAATAGAGGCTTGAAAAGATGATCGGCAACTACAACTACGGCACCGGCCGTCGCAAGAGCTCCGTCGCGCGCGTGTTCATCAAGCGCGGCACCGGCAAGATCGTTATCAACGGCCGTCCGCTCGAACAGTACTTCCCGCGTGAAACCGGCCGCATGATCGTCATGCAGCCCCTTCAGCTCACCGAAAATGTCGAAACGTTCGACATCATGGTGAACGTCGCCGGCGGCGGCGAGTCCGGCCAGGCCGGCGCTGTCCGTCACGGCATCACCCGCGCCCTCATCGACTACGATGAAGGCTTGAAGTCCGTTCTCTCCAACGCCGGCCTCGTTACCCGCGACGCCCGCGAAGTGGAACGCAAGAAGGTTGGTCTGCGCAAGGCCCGCCGCGCGAAGCAGTTCTCCAAGCGCTAATTGCTTCCCGTGCGCCGCTCCTGAAAGGCTTCTTTCGGGAGAGCCTCCAAGAAGAACCGTCCGACATCCTTCGGGGTCCGGGCGGTTTTTCTTTGGGGCAAACCCTATCTCTGCGCCGGATACTGGTGTAGGATGAAGGGCTTCAGAGATCTCCGGCAGGTTCCCTTGAAGGAAATGGCCGGAGAAGCTATTAGGATTTAAGAAGAATGACCGAAGCGACTACGACGACGGCCCAGAACCCCAAGACGGAAGAGGCCGTTCCGGAAATGATGCCTGATCCGATCACCTTTACCGATGCCGCTGTGGCAAAGGTGAAGGCGCTGATGGACGAAGAGGGCAATCCCAATCTCAAGTTGCGCGTTTTCGTGCAGGGCGGCGGCTGTGCCGGCTTCCAGTACGGCTTTACGTTCGATGAAACGCAGAACGAGGACGATGCCGTGATGGAAAAGGGCGGCGTGAAGCTCCTCATCGACTCGATGAGCTACCAGTACCTGGTGGGCGCCAAGATCGACTACAAGGAAGGTCTTTCTGGCGAACAGTTCGTGATCGACAATCCGAACGCCGTGACGACCTGCGGTTGCGGCTCTTCCTTCAGCGTCTAAGCGCTGGCGAGGGAACCTCCAGGCGTTCCCGCACAAGCCGCATTCAGAAAAGCCGCCGGAGGCATTGCGCTTCCAGCGGCTTTTTAACGGGTGTTTGCAAAGCGCGGTTTTCCCGTCAGGCGGGATAGAGCGCGCCGAGAATTCGCGGGCCCTTCGCCCGCGTGACTGCCGGAAGATTCCCGGGCCGTCTGAGGAGAAAGGCGCGTGCAAGCCAGGCAAAGGCGGCGCCCTCTACTTCCATCGGGTCGAGCCCGCGGTCCTCCGAGCTCAGAAGGGCGCAGCCCGGCATCCGCTTGAGAAGCGCCTGCCCAAGACGCTTCATCAGGAAGGGATTAAGCGCGCCCCCGCCGCAGACATAGAGCTTCCTCGCTTCGGGCTCGGTCTTTGCGAGCGCATCCGCAATGGTCTCTGCAGTGAGTTCCGTGAGGGTTGCCGCGACATCCTGCGGGGCGGCTTCCCCCTGAGGGAGCAGGGCGAGGCGCTCCTCGAGCCAGGCGAGCGAAAACCGCTCGCGCCCGGTCGATTTCGGGGCCGGCCGCGCGAAAAACGGGTCGCAGAGGCACTTGGAAAGAAGCTCCAGAATGACGGCGCCTGAGGCTGCAAAGGCCCCGTCGGCGTCGTAGGCACGTCCCGTGCTTTTTTCCATCCAGGCGTCAAGGAGCATATTGCCCGGTCCCGTGTCAAAGCCGAGCACGGGTGCATGGCTTCCTTCGGGCGGAATCAGCGTGAGATTCGCGATTCCGCCGATATTGAGTGCGGCCGCAGGGGACTTCCCCCGGAAGATTCCGGCATGAAAGGCGGGAACGAGCGGCGCGCCTTCGCCGCCCGCGGCGACGTCGCGCGACCGGAAGTCGGCGACGACGTCGATTCCGATGAGTTCGGCAACCCGGGCCGGGTGGTTGAGTTGGAGCGTGAATCCGCGTTCGGGGCGGTGGCGGATGGTCTGGCCGTGAAGACCGACGGCCGCGACTACCTCCCGCCCGATGCCCGCTTCCTGAAGCGCTTTTTCGATGACGGCGGCATAGAGATCGGCAAGAGCGACGGAGGCGTCGCCCGCCCGCTCGATTTCGTTCGTCGTGCCGAGGGCGAGCGCCTTCAGTTCCTCCCGGAGTTCCCCGGGCATCGGAAGATAGGCGCGGCCGAGGGTCGCCATGGGGGCTTTTTCATCCTCGGGGAAGGACGCAATGACGGCGTCGGCGCCGTCAAGGCTCGTTCCCGACATGACGCCGATCGTGATCATTTGCCGCTCCGGCCGAGATGTTCCGCCCGGGCTTTCCCTTCCTCGAGCGCCACCGGACGCACGCGTCCGCCCGCAGCGGGCGCTTCGCCCTGGTTTTCGGCAGGAGCCTCTTCGTCCGTGAGGTCGTCTTTATTCTCGCGGGCCGCGGCTTCGGCAGCGGCTTCTTCCTTCGCGCGCGCTTCGGCGAGAAGCTTCTCGGGCGAGGGAAGCCCCTCTTCCCGCGCCGCATCCTCGAACATCTTCTGGATGGGAAGCGCCCGGGCGCGGAGCTGCGCGAGCTGATAGGCGGAGAGGTTTTCCGTGTCGGGGAGATCAGCGGTAGCCGGATTGATCTGTACGCCGTCGATCATGAGTTCGTAGTGAAGGTGCGGACCGGTCGCGAGACCCGTGCGGCCGACCAGGCCGATGAGCTGGCCCTTCTTCACGAGAACGCCCGGGCGGACCCCTTTCTGAACGCGCCGCATGTGGGCGTAAAGCGTCGTGCGCCCGAGCCCGTGGTCGATCTGCACGTAGTTGCCGTAGCCCTTCGCCTCGTAGGCCACCTTCGTCACGCGCCCGTCAGCGGCGGCAAGGACGCGCGAGCCCTGGGGCGCGCGCAGATCCGTGCCGTTGTGGGGACGGAGCACCCCCGTGACCGGGTGGCGTCGCAGGGGCGCGAATTCGGAGCTCACGTCCTTGATGTCGAGCGGCACGCGAAGGAAGGTCTGGGAGGCGGAGCGGCCGTCAAGCGTATAGAAGCTCCCCGGGTGGGGGCCGTCCGAAAACCAGAAGGCTTCGTGGACGCCCGCCTCGTCGACGATCTGGGCGGCGAGCAGCTGCCCGTCCTTCACGAAGCGCCCGTCGGCGTATTTCTTCTCGAATACGAGGCGCAGCGTGGCGCCGGGCTTCAAAGCCGCCACCGGGTCGTCCGCGCCGTCCCAGACGGCGAGGAGCTGGTCGGCGATGCTCTCAGGAATGTTGAGGGACTTCGCCGTGGCGTTGAGCCCGTTCTTCGCCTCTCCGGACACGAGTGCGTCCATGGTGGAGAAGGTGAAGGGAAGAACGTCCGAAATCAATTCGCGGCCGATGCGCGAGACTTCAATCGTGCGCGAGTCGGCCTGGCGCGGCCCGTCGAGATAAAGCCGCAGGAATTCAAGTTCGCCAGAATCCGCAACGCCCGCCGTGATGTGCTGACCGGGCTGGAGTGCGAGAAAGGGCTCGAGGTGCGGCGCCGCATCAAAGAAGGAAAGCGCCTGCGGATCCTGAATGCCGAGGTGCGCGAAAAGCGAAATCAGTGTGTCCCCCGGCTCCACGTCGTAATGGCGGGGCGTATAGGCGCCCAGACGGGCAAGTTCAGCAATCTCGGGCGTCAGGTCCGGGGTCTGCACGTCGATCGAGATCGTTTCAGCTCTCACGGGCGAAGGCGCAAGCGCCGGGCCGAGCGCGGAAAGCAGTCCCGCGGCGAGGCCGGTGCCGACAATGAGAAGACCGAGCGCAAGCGCACGGGGTTTGTCTTCATCCGGGCGCAGGCCAAGGCGGATGAGCCGCGTGCGCGAGGAGAGGAGTGCGGCACGGCCGAGCGCGCAGAGCACGTTGGCAACGAGAGACGGAGCCGGCATCAGAAAGTTCTGAGGAGAAATAGAATGATAAATTCAGGTGAATCTTGGATTTTAGACGCCCTGCGGCGCAACCTGCTAAAGTTTTCCGATTATTGAGCATGATTGGGCGGCCGCCCGGATGAAGGCGAGAGGCGCCTCCATCCCCCGCATGCGGGGTTCCCCGGGCCTGAAAGGCCGCCGCCGCCCGATTTTTCGCTGCCAGAAACACTGTTTTCCTCAAATACAAAATGACACAAGAAACTGCGCCCGAAAAGAAGGGTCCCGAACGCTTCCCCGTGACGGACGACATCCGCGAAGCCATGGCCACCATTGCCCGCGGCACGGACACCTTCCTCATTCAGTCCGAGTTCGAGCAGAAGCTCGCCCGCTCGAAGGCGACGGGGACGCCGCTCCGCTGTAAGCTCGGTCTCGATCCGACGGCGCCCGACATTCATATCGGCCACACGGTGGTGCTCAACAAGCTCCGCCAGCTTCAGGATCTCGGCCACACGGTGATCTTCCTCGTGGGCGACTTCACCGCCGCGATCGGCGATCCGTCCGGACGCAACACGACCCGTCCGCCCCTTTCGCGCGAGCAGATTGAAGAGAATGCGCAGACCTACCTCAATCAGGCGGGCTACATTCTCGACCTCGACAAAACGGAAGTCCGCTACAACTCGGAATGGAGCAATGCGTTGGGCGCAACGGGCCTCATTCAGCTCGCAAGCCGCTACACCCTCGCGCGCCTCCTTGAGCGCGACGACTTCGCAAAGCGCTTCAAGGAAGAGCTTCCGATCGCGATGCATGAGCTTCTCTACCCCCTCATGCAGGGCTACGATTCGGTGGCGCTCAAGGCGGACCTCGAGCTCGGCGGCTCCGACCAGCGCTTCAATCTTCTCGTCGGCCGCGAACTTCAGCGCCAGTACGGCCAGGAGCCGCAGTGCATCCTCACGATGCCGCTTTTGGTCGGCCTCGACGGCGTCGTGAAGATGAGCAAGAGCAAGAAGAACTACATCGGCATCACGGATGCGCCCAACGACATGTTCGGGAAGGTCATGTCGATTTCCGACGACCTCATGTGGAACTGGTACGACCTTCTTTCTCTCAAGGGCAACGACGAGATCGCGAAGCTCAAGAAGGAATGCGCCGAAGGTCGCAACCCCCGCGACGCGAAGGTGCTCCTCGCGCGCGAAATCGTCGAGCGCTTCCACAGCGCCGGCGCGGCAGACGAGGCTGAAAGGGAATTCAACGCGCGCTTCCAGAAGGGCGCGGTGCCGAACGACATCCCCGACGTTGAGGTTCAAGCTCCCGAAGGCGGGATCGGCATTCTGCAGATGATCCGAGCGGCGGGCCTTGCGCCCTCCAACGCTGAGGCCGGACGCAATGTCGACCAGGGGGGCGTTCGCATCAACGGCGAGCAGGTGAAGGACAGGACGCTGCGCTTCACGCCGGGCGAGCCGCTGGTTCTTCAGGTGGGCAAGCGCCGCTGGGCCCGCGTCACTGTGGTCTCTCAAAAATGATTCTTCTCCTGCAACGCGTAAGGGAGGCCCGCGTCGATCGAAGGGGCGAGGCGGGCGCGCCCGACGAGAAGCTCGGGAGCGTGGGAAAGGGCTTTCTCGCCCTTGTCTGCGCTGAAGCGGGCGATACGGAGGAAGCGATCGGGAAGGCGGCGAGAAAGACCGCGCGCCTTCGCGTTTTCGAGGACGAGAGCGGCCGCATGAACCTCTCCGTCAAGGATGTGGCGGGGGGCGTTCTTGCCGTCTCGCAGTTCACGCTCGCCGCGGACTGCATGAGCGGGAATCGCCCGAGCTTTTCGAAGGGCGCCGCGCCCGAAGAGGCCGAGAAGTCCTATCTCCGCTACGTCGAAGCGCTCCGGGCCGAAGGCATCCCTGTTGAGACAGGCTCCTTCGGTGCCCACATGCTGGTGTCGCTCGTCAACGACGGGCCGGCAACCTTCTGGCTTAAGTTTTAGTGTTTTTTTCGATAGGAGGCCGTCATGGATCTTCAGTCCCGTACTTTTTCCGAAGGTGAAATGATTCCCGAGCGCTGCGCCTACGGGCGCCTCGGCGAAGGCGGAAAAACGGTCGCGAGCGAAAACACGAATCCGCATCTCGCCTGGTCGGGCGCTCCGGAAGGCACAAAGTCCTTCCTGGTCGCGTGCCTCGACGATGATGTGCCGACGAACCTTGAGGAAAGGGACCATTCGGGCGAAATCCCCGCCGGTCAGATCCGGCGCCGCTTCGTGCACTGGGTGCAGGCGAACGTCGACGCCGGAACGACGGAATTTCCCGAAGGGGCGTTCCGCCACGGCGCGAAGACCCCGAAGAGCTTCGGCCTTCCCGGCATCAACGACTACAGCCGCGGCGCGGTGCCCGAACCCGGGAGCGTCGGCACGGGCTACGACGGTCCCTGCCCGCCCTTCTTCGACGCCCGCCGCCACTACTACCGCTTCCAGGTCGCGGCGCTCGACGTCGCGAAGCTTGAGGGCCTCCCCAGGGCCTTTACCTGGCAGGATGTCGAGGAACGCATGAAAGGTCACGTCCTTGCCACTGCGGAACTCGTCGGAAGATATACACTGAACCCCCGTCTGCGCGGCGCCTGAGAACTCAGGCGCTCACTGAAGCAGCTTTCCCATCACACCCATATTCAGGAACAGCAATAGAAATGTTCAAGACAACCGACAGCCCCGCCAAGGCGGATCCGGATCTGTGGCAGTGGATTGACGCCGAAGCGCGCCGCCAGGAACAGAATATCGAGCTTATCGCCAGCGAAAACTACGCCTCTCCGTCGGTGATGGCTGCTCAGGGAAGCTGCCTCACCAACAAGTACGCCGAGGGCTACCCCGGAAAGCGCTACTACGGCGGCTGCGAATTCGTCGACGAGGTCGAGCGCCTCGCGATCGAGCGCGCGAAAAAGCTTTTCTGCAAGCCCGCCGGCGTTGAAATGGCTGTGAACGTGCAGCCTCATTCGGGCGCGCAGGCCAATTCCGCCGTCTTCTTCGGACTCCTTCAGCCGGGCGACACCTTCATGGGGCTTTCGCTCGCCGACGGCGGCCACCTCACGCACGGCATGCACCTCAACTTCTCCGGCAAGTACTTCCATTGCGTTCCATACGGCCTCAACGAAGCCGAGGAAATCGACATGGACGAGGTCGAGCGCCTCGCGAAGGAAAATAAGCCGAAGCTCATCGTGACGGGCGCATCGGCCTATTCGAAGCGCATCGACTTCAAGCGCTTCGCGGAAATCGCGCATTCCGTGGGAGCGCTCCTCATGGTCGACATGGCGCACTATGCGGGCCTCATCGCCGCCGGCGTCTATCCGACCCCCTTCGGTCATGCCGACATCGTGACGACCACCACTCACAAGACGCTGCGCGGTCCGCGCGGGGGCATGATTTTCGTGCGCCCGGATCTTGAGAAGAAGATCAACTCCGCCGTCTTCCCCGGCATGCAGGGCGGCCCCCTCATGCACGTCATCGCCGCGAAGGCGGTGGCTCTCGGCGAAGCGCTCACGCCGGAATTCAAGGCCTATCAGGAACAGGTCGTGAAGAATGCGGCCGTCATGGCCGAGCAGCTCATGCAGCGCGGTCTGCGCATCGTGTCGGGCGGCACCGAAAGCCACGTGATGCTCGTCGACCTCCGTCCCCTTCACATCACGGGCAAGGCCGCCGAAACGGTGCTTCATTCCGTCGGCATTACGGTTAACAAGAACGCCATTCCGAACGATCCGGAAAAGCCCTTCGTCACGTCGGGCATCCGCCTCGGGTCCCCTGCCATGACGACCCGCGGCTTCAAGGAAGACGAGGCGCGCCTCACGGCCAACCTCATCGTCGACGTGCTTGAAGCCCCTGAGGATCAGGCGGTTCTCGATCGCGTCCGCGTGGAAGTCGCTAAGCTTACCGCGCAGTTCCCGGTTTACGGCGAATAATCCCAAATCTCACCGGCGGATTCCTTACGGCGCTTCAGCCGTTAAGAATCCGCCTTTTTAAGGCTTTCGGCACAGGATCTGGTCCTCCCGAAGGCCTTTTTGCTATCAGATGTGTCCTCATCCTTAAATCCGGCGCCTTCCGTCCGCTAAAATCATCGGATAACCTTCTTTCCCCTCTCCCATCCCCATACGGAGCACGAGGTTTCAATGCGTTGTCCTTTCTGTCAGCACAATCAGACGAGCGTTGTGGATTCCCGCACGCCTGAGTCCGGGCTTGTGATCCGGCGCAGGCGCCAGTGCCAGAGCTGCGGCAAGCGCTTCACGACGTTCGAGCGCATTTCGCTCGCCATGCCCTGGATTGTGAAGAAGGGAGGTGGCCGCGCTGAATACAGCCGCGAGAAGCTGAGAAGCTCCATGGCGCTTGCGCTCAGGAAGCGCCCGGTCTCGTCGGAGCGCATCGATGCCGCGGTCGACGCGATCGAGCGCAAAATGTCCGGCACGGGCGAGCGCGAAATCCGCTCGAGCCGCGTGGGCGAACTCGTTCTCGAGGAGCTTCGCGGCATCGACATCATTGCCTGGATTCGCTTTGCGTCCGTCTACCTCAACATCAGCGACCCCAAGGCTTTTGCGGAGATGATTGAGCGGGCGCTCCATGAGAGCGGCCACAGCGAGGGCGAGGAAGGCACGGAGAAAGCGTGATGACTCAAACGGAAAAGGCGCTTCGGCTTAAAACCGACGAAGCGTGGATGGATTTTGCGCTCGGCGAGGCGAGAAAGGCCTGGCGGCTTTCGCCCCCCAATCCCTCCGTGGGCGCGGTGATCGTGAAGGACGGGCGCCTGATCGGCGCCGGGAGCACCCAGCAGACGGGCGGCCCTCACGCTGAAATCATGGCGCTCCGGGACGCGGAGGCGCGCGGCGAAAATGTGGAGGGCGCAACCGTCTACGTGACGCTTGAGCCCTGTTCGCACTGGGGGCGAACGCCTCCCTGCGCGCTCGCGCTCATTGAGGCGAAGGTGGCTCGCGTTGTTGCGGCGACCGGCGACCCGAACCCGAAAGTATGCGGGCGGGGCCTCAGAATGCTCGAGGAAGCCGGCGTTGAGGTCGAGCTCGGCGTGCGCGAAAGGGAGGCAAAGGAAGTCAACGTGAGCTTTCTCGCGCGCATGACCCGCGGCACACCCTGGGTGCGCGTGAAGACGGCGATTACGCTTGACGGGCGGACGGCGCTCCCTGACGGCCGCTCGAAGTGGATTACGGGCGAAGAGGCGAGAAAGGACGTGCAGCTCTGGCGCGGCCGCTCGGGCGCCGTCGTGACGGGAGCCGGCACCGTGCGCGCCGACAACCCGCAGATGAACGTGAGGCTCGAGGACCAGGTCCGTCAGCCCCTGCGCGTGGTGGTCGATCCCAGGCTCGAGACGAGTCCCGAAGCGAAGATTCTTCATTCTCCGGGAGGCCGCGTGCTTTTCGTCTCGGCCGAGGAGAACCGCGAGCGCAGGAATGCTCTGGAAGCCGCGGGCGCCGAGGTGCTCCGCATTCCGCATCCGGACGTTCCGGGGAGGGTCGACCTTGCGCGGCTCATGGTGGAGCTTGCCCGCCGCGAGGTGAACGAGGTTCACGTGGAGGCGGGGCCCCGGCTCACGGGCGCCTTCATCGGGGCGGGACTCGCCGACGAGCTTCTCGTCTACATGGCGCCCTGCCTTTTCGGCGCAGGGCTTCCCCCCGCAGTCATGGAGCCCCCGCAGTCGCCCGGCGAGGCGCCGCGCTGGCAAATTCATTCCCTCGCTCCGATCGGGGGCGATATTCGAATTCTTCTGAGGAGATAAATCAAGATGTTTACCGGCATTGTTCAGGCCATCGGCAAGGTTCGCGAACCTGAAAAACTCGGCGACGGCGTTCGCCTCACGATCCTCGCGCCCGATCTCGGGCTCGACGAAGTGCGCGTGGGCGACTCGATTGCCGTGAACGGCGCCTGCATGACCGTGGTTGAGGTGAGCGAGCGCGAATTCAAGATCGACGTGTCCGCTGAAAGCCTCTCGAAGACGACGGGACTCGACACCTTCGGCGAAGTGAATCTCGAAAAGGCGATGCGCCTCTCCGACCGACTCGACGGCCACATCGTGAGCGGTCACGTCGACGGCGTGGGCCAGGTCGAATCGATGGAGCACGTGGCGGAGTCCTGGAAGCTCGTCGTGCGCGTGCCCCGCATGCTTTCGCCCTATGTGGCCTATAAGGGATCGATCACGATCAACGGCGTCTCCCTCACCATCAACAAGGTCGAGGATACGGCGCTCGATACGCTCGTCACGATCAATCTGATCCCGCACACCGTGGAAGTCACAACCTTGAAGCACCTCAAGGCGCAGAGCTACGTAAACGTTGAGATCGACACAATTGCGCGCTACGTCGAGCGCATAATGTCGCTCAAGGATGACGACGCTCTTTTCTAAGACGACGTCCGCAGGAAGCTTCTTCCTTCTTCCATAGGGAGAAGCTCCGCAGACTCATATGAAGCGCGCGTCCGGCGCGGCCGCGGGAAGTCAGCCCCCGGGCCCCGGAGGCGCGTTTTCTTTTTTTATTGCACGAGGAATGCCGTCCCTTCCGTTTTCTGGAGAAGGCACGGACGGAGAGATTTATGGATACCATGCTTTTTACACCGATCGAGCTCGGTCCGGTGACGATTCCGAACCGCATTGCGGTTCCACCGATGTGCATGTACAGCGCCAAGAGCGGCGTGGCGCAGCTCTTTCACAAGATGCACTACGGCCACCTCGCTGCGTCCGGAGCGGGTCTCGTCTGCATCGAAGCCATGGCGGTGACGCCGGAAGGCCGCATTACGGAGTCCGATCTCGGCCTCTGGTCGGATGAGTGCGAAGCGGGCCTCAAGGAGCTCGTCGACCTCATGCATGAAATCGAACCCGCCTGCCGCGTGATGGTGCAGCTCAACCACGCCGGCCGCAAGGCGAGCGTGACGAAGCCTTGGGACGGCGAGACGAGGGCGGTGGAGCCGATGGACGGCGGCTGGCCCGTGCGCGCGCCTTCGGCCATTCCCTTCAACGAACGCTACACGAAGCCCCGCGTGCTCTCCTTCGACGACTGCGCGCGGGTGGCCAATGTCTTCGGCGAGGCCGCAAAGCGCGCCGAGCGCGCCGGCGTGGACGGAATTGAAATCCACATGGCCCATGGCTATCTCATTCACCAGTTCCTCTCGCCCCTCACGAACACCCGCATCGACGAATACGGCGGGGCGCTTGAGAACCGCATGCGTTTTGCCCGCGAAGTGATGAATGCCGTGAAGAGCAGCGTGAGCGACAAGGTGGCCGTCGGGCTTCGCGTCTCGGCGACCGATTGGGTGCCTGACGGCTGGACGATCGAGGATACGGTGAAGCTCGTGAAGGTCGCAAAGACCCAGGGCCTTCATTTCGTCGACGTTTCGACGGGGGGCAATATCGAGAACGCGCCCATTCCGGTGGGCCCCGGCTACCAGGTGCCCTTCGCGAGCCGCGTGAAGGCCGAGACCGGCATGCCGACCTTTGCGGTCGGCTTGATCCGCGACGCCTGGCAGGCCGAAACGCTTCTGCGCGAAGGTGCGGCCGACGTGATCGACATCGGCCGCGCGATGCTGGACGACCCGCACTGGGGCTGGCACGCCGCGAGCGCCCTTCATGTGAAGAAGGTGCCCGAGCTCGTCGTTCCGCCGCAGTACCTGCGCGGACTCACGTACTGACCTTTTGGAACAGCAATGCGCCCGCTATCCTTCGGGCACTGCGGTAAAATTACTAATTCCTCCATGAGGAGCGTCCTTTATGAGGACGCACTCCCTTTCGCGGGCGGATTTCCTAGGCGCTTCAGTCGCCCCGAGACCCGCTCGAGGTTCTTTCTGACCGAGCGAACCTCCGGTCATCCTGCAAAGAAGGATGGCGCGGCTTCGCTTTCTGCCTTCCCTAAAGGAGACGCAAATGGCAGTTGACATCATCCCGACTTCTACCGACGGCACCGATCTGCGCATCGGCATTGTGGTTTCGCGCTTCAATGAATATGCCGGCCGCGGTGAGTTCGAGGCCTGCATGGACGAGCTGCGCAAGCTCGGCGTGATGGACGAGGACGTGACGAAGGTTTCCGTTCCCGGCGCGCTCGAGATCCCGTTTGCGCTCATGAAGCTCGCGCAGACCGAAGAGTACGATGCGCTGATCGCGCTCGGCGCCGTCATCCGCGGCGAGACCTATCACTTCGAGCTCGTCTCGAACGAGTCCGGTTCCGGCATCACCCGCATCGGTCTTGATTATGAAATTCCGATCGCCAACGGCGTGCTCACGACGGAAAACGACGAGCAGTGCCAGGAGCGCCTCGAAATGAAGGGCCGCGACTGCGCCCGCTGCGCCGTTGAAATGGCTAACCTCGCGAAGGAATTCGTTTCCGCCGAGGATTTCGACGACGAAGAAAACCGCGTTGAATAACCCGGGCGCAATACGCCTGATTTGCCTACGGGCGTCCGCAAGCCGCGATACAATGCGCGGCTTTTCCGCCCGGCAGGCCCGCCCTTCGGGGCGGCATCCGATCCCCGAGGCTCCATTCCTCCCCTAGAGAAGCAGAGAAAACATGACAGAAGCGCACAAGCCCAGCCGCCAAGCCCATTCCTCGCGCCGCCTCGCGCGCGTTTTCGCGCTCCTCGGCGTCTATGAATGGATCGCGAACCCCGAGCTTTCGGCTGAGAAAATCGAACAGGGTCTTCGCGCGCTCATCGAAGAAGAGGACGGCGGCCCCGTTGAAGGCGCAGGCCTCACTGTTGAAGACTGGTCGCGCGCGGACCGCGAGCTCCTCTCCACGCTCCTTTCGGGCGTCGTCTGCGAGCATGCGGCGATTGAAGCCGCTTTTGCGCCCTTCGTCGACCGCGATCTGAAGCGCGTGTCGCTCGTCGAACGCTCGATTCTGTTCTTGGGCACCTTTGAACTCATGCGCGCGCCTGAAACGCCCTACCGTGTCGTTCTCAACGAGGCGATCGAGCTCGCCAAGCGCTTCGGGAGCGGCTACCGCTTCACGAACGCCGTGCTCGAACGTGTTGCCGAGAAGGTGCGCGAGACGGAATTCAAGGCCGATCACGCAGAGAAGGCTCAGAAAGACGCAAAGTAATCGAAACCTTCGCTCGGGTGCGCGTTTCGCGCCCCAATGGCTGATTTTCGGGAGAGGTCGCTCGTCTTTGCGGGCGGCCTTTTTACGTCATTTCGGGCGGAAAGTCGGCTACGCTCATGAAAGTTGAATTTTTTGCATTGGCTTTCCTTTCAAGGAGGCAGTTCCAAAATGGCTGAAGCCGGTGAATTTCAGATCATTGAAAAGTTCTTTACGTATCAGACGTTCGGCGCCTGGAAGAGCCAGGGCGTGGGCGACGACTGCGCGATCATCGATACGGGCGCGGGCCGAATTGCGGTCACCTGCGACATGATGGCGCTCGGCACCCATTTCCTCCCCGATGCCGACCCTGAGGACGTGGGCTACAAGGCCCTTGCCGTGAACCTTTCCGACCTCGCCGCGGCTGGCGCCGTGCCGCGCGCCTTCTTCCTCTCGATCGGGCTTCCGCGCCGCGACGACGGGTGGCTCGCCGACTTTTCGCGCGGCCTCATGAAGATCGCGCGCGAGTCGGGCTGCGCCCTTCTCGGGGGCGATACGACGAGAACGCCGGAAGTTCAGGGACGTCATGCCCCGGTGACCATCAGCATTACCGCGATGGGAGATCTCCCGGCCGGCATGGGACTCACGAGAAAGGGCGCAAAGCCCGGCGACGACATCTGGGTCTCGGGCACCGTGGGCGACGCCTATGCGGCGCTCAAGTGCCGCTGGGGCGCCTGGTCCGTGATGCCCGACCTCGAGCCCGAGCTCTTTGCCCGCATGGACAGGCCCACGCCGAGAATTGCGCTCGGTCAGGCGCTTTTGGGCGCCGCATCGGCCGCCGCGGATATTTCCGACGGACTTCTCGCGGACCTCGGACATATTCTTGAGAGAAGCGGCGTCTCGGCCGAAATCGAGTGGGAGAAGATTCCGACCTCGGTGGCGCTTCAGTCGATGACGCCCGCAAGACAGCATGAGGCGGCGCTCGCCGGGGGCGACGACTACGAGCTCATCTTCACGGCGCCGCCCTCGAGCGCCGAGCGGATTTACGAAGCGGGGCTTCTTTCCGGCACGCCCGTCACGCGCATCGGCCGCGTGATCGAGCGCACCTCGCGCGCCGTTACGGTGAGAACGCCCGACGGGCGCCCCGTCCTCCTCGTGACGGAGGGGTTCGACCACTTTAGGAATGAGGAGTAACGCGTGAGCGCGAAAGGGAAGTACGATCCTGCCAACCCGGCCAACCGGCTGAGGCTTAATCCCAAATGGGCCTTCGGGTCCCTCTCGGGGCTGATTTCCACCTTCTTCGGCGTCGGGCTTCTCCGGCCTGCCCCGGGAACCTGGGGGTCCTTTGCGGCCATGCTCCTTTTCGGACTTCTCTCGCCCCTGGTCGGCCGTGAGGCGTGGCTCTTTCTCACCGTGCTGCTCTTCGTGCTCGGCGCCTGGGCCTGCGAAAAGGCGGGACGCACCGTGGGCGTCATGGATCACGGCGGCTTCGTGGTTGACGAGGCGGTTGCCGTCTGGGCGATCTGCCTCGCGCTCCCCTCCGGCTGGGGCTGGTGGTTTGCTGCCTTTGCCGTCTTCCGCTTCTTCGACATTGTGAAGATCTGGCCCGCGTCGTGGATCGACAAACGGCTGAAGACCGGATTTGGCGTCATGCTCGACGACCTTTTCGCGGCGCTTTATGCGTGGGCGGCCATAGAGCTCGCCCTCGCGCTCTACTGGAGGTTTTATGGATAAGCTTCGCAGCCAGGCGGAACTCGCCGCAGAGATTCTTGCCGCCCGTGCCAAGGAAAAGCGACGCGTCGTCGCGACGGCGGAAAGCCTGACGGGCGGGCTTGTTTCCGAGCTCATTACGGGCGTGGCGGGGTCGTCCGCCTGGTTCGACCGCGGGTTCGTCACCTATCAGCCTGAAGCCAAGGTCGAAATGATCGACGTGCCCGCGGAAATGATCCGTACGGAGGGCGTCGTTTCCGAACCCGTTGCCGAAGCGATGGCGCGCGGGGCGCTCGCCTCCTCAAAGGCGGACCTTTCGGTTGCGCTTACGGGCGTGGCGGGCCCCTCGGGTGGGACGCCGGAAACGCCCGTCGGCACCGTCTGCCTCGGCTGGGCCGAACGCACCGATTCGGGCGCGATCGTCACCTCCGTGCGCACGATTCATGCGCCGGGCGACCGGAGAGCCGTGCGGCTTGCCGCCGCCATTACGGCGCTTCAGGGGCTCATTGCTCTCATCGACGGGGCCGACCCCATGCGGATGCCCTCGGAATACGATTAAAGTCTTCTGATTCCCGCTCCCGGCCCATCTTCCCTACACCTCTTCGACTTCCCCTCGGAACCCATCATGTCGAGTTCGCTGGACATCCTGATCCTTCTCATCCTGATTCTCCTCAACGGCGTCTTCGCCATGAGCGAAATTTCGCTCGTCACGAGCCGCCGCGCGCGGCTCGCGCGCATGGCTGAGGAAAAAGCGACGGGCGCCGCCCGCGCGCAGGAACTGAATGCCGACCCCACGCGGGCCTTGTCCACCATTCAGGTGGGCATCACCTCGATCGGCATTCTTTCGGGCATCGTGGGCGAATCCGCGCTTGCGCAGCCGATGGCCGCGCTCCTGATTTCCTTCGGTATGAGCCCGGAGAGCGCGAAGGCGATCGGCGTGGTGATCGTGGTGGTGCTCATCACGTACTTCTCGATCGTGCTCGGCGAACTCGTTCCGAAGCGCATCGGCCAGATGTCGCCCGAGCGGATTGCCTGCCGCATCGCGCCCCCGATTCATCTCCTCTCCGTCATTGCCGCTCCCTTCGTGAAGCTCCTTTCCTTCTCGACCAAGTGGCTGCTCGAGCGCTTCGGCGTCAAGGACACGGGCACCCCGCAGGTGACCGAGGAGGAAATTCACGCCATGATCGAGGAAGGGAAGGAATCCGGCGTGATTGAAACGGCCGAGCGCGACATGGTGCGCAACGTCTTTAGGCTCGACGATCGTCAGGTGGCCTCCCTCATGACGCCGAGAGCCGACATCAGCTGGATCGACATCGATGATCCGGTTGAGGAGAACGTGGAGAAAATCCGCTCCTCGCGCCGCTCGCGCCTTCCGGTCTGCGAGGGCGGGCTTGAAAACGTGAAGGGCGTCTGCTCGACCCGGACGCTTCTGCAGCAGATTCTTGAAAACGGGAAGCCCGACTTCAAGAGCAACCTCTCGCCCGTCAGCTACGTGCCCGAGTCCCTCACCGGCATGGAGCTTCTCGAGCACTTCAGAAAGACGGACGTTCCGCTTGCGCTCGTCGTCGACGAATACGGCGAAGTGATGGGACTTGTTACCCCCCGCGACGTTCTCGAGGCCATTGCCGGCGAATTCAAGCCCGAACTCCCGGGCGACGGCTGGGCGAGCCGCCGCGAGGACGGCTCCTGGCTTCTCGACGGCATCATTCCGGTGCCGGAACTGAAGGACGTGCTGAATCTGAAGCGTGTTCCCGAAGAGGAGCAGGGCCGCTACAGCACGCTCGCCGGCATGATGATGCTTCTTCTCGGAAGGCTCCCGCGCGAGGGCGACACCGCCGAATGGGGCGGCTGGAAGCTCGAGATCGTCGATATGGACGGCCGGCGCGTCGACAAGGTGATCGCCTTCCCGGCGGGCGGCCGCCCGCGTCAGGGCACTCCCCGTCCGGGCGTTGCCGCAGGGACTCCTGAAGTTGTCCCCAGTGCGGCTCCGGAGGCGCCTCAAAAGGAAGGTAAGAAGACCTGAAACGCCTGAACGAGAGGGAATTCAAGCTTTTACGGGGCTGTGGATAACCCTGTGGAAGAAAAGGAATGGGACGGCCGCACCTGTGGATAAGTCGGCAGCCGCTCCCCCTAAAAAGAGAAGAGGCAGGCGGGCGACGCCGCTCGCCTCGATAAACCCAAAAAAGAGAACAAAAGAATGACGACGACAAAACGCATTGGCATTGCCGCCGGCGTCCTGGTGCTCCTCGCAGGGAGCGGCTTCGGCCTGGTGCATTGGGAAGGCCGCATGTGGGATGAGCGTGTGGCGCAGATTGCCGCCAATCCCCCGCAGGGCATCAGGGTGAGCTGCGAGGAAACGGGCCGCACCTGGAGAACCCGCGCCTTCCGGGTGCGTGCGGAAGCAGAAGGCCTTCGCGCGGTCTGGAACGGGAGCGCTGAAATGGGATGGGGCACGCGTACCGTGCTCTCCCTCAATCTTGAGGAAGGCCTCGGCAGATCCATCCGGGATTCGGGCGTCTCGGGCTACCGCGATTCGATGGTGGTGGAAACGTCCGTTTCGGGGGCGATGAAGCCCGTTCTCTGGCGCCTCGACGCGCTGGAATTTAAGGACGCCGCCTCGGGCGACGTCTGCACGACGGAACCTCTTCTCGTCACGGCGCATGAAGCCGACGGAAAGACTTCCGTCACGGGGTCGCTCGGCGGCTTCGTCTGCCGCTTCGGCGACGGCACGGCGGCTTCCATCCGGGATCTGGTCTTAGGATTCTCCGCGCAGGAGGACCGTCCCATTGCTGATTTCTCGCTCTCGGGCGGAAAGTTTGATGCCGGGGAAGTCAAGGGCGACAGCTTCTCCGTGAAGCTCACTTCGCACCGGATGGATGGTGAGAAAAAGGCGGCAACTCCCGCTGAAGTCCGCTGGGAGGAGCGCGCGGACGTTGAGGTGAGAAAGCCCCGCATCGAGGGCGAGGCCGCCGACCGCGTGGGATTCTCGGTGCGGCTCTCGGGCCTCACGGGCGCCTTTATTGAGCAGGTGACGGCGGCCTCCGAAGCCGCGGCGCTCGACCCGCTCGCCGGCTGGCGCGTGCTCGGTCGCTGGCGCGATGCGTTTCTGAAGAACGAAATCGGCGTAACGCTCGACGACGCCTTCTATGAAGCAAAGGGCAAAACCGCGCACCTTACGGGTACGCTTCGCCATGAGGCGTCGCCTCAGACGGGTATTCCGAAGTACGGTCAGTTCGAACTCCGCATCCCCGAGGCACTCGTGCAGCCTGCGACCATTGCCGACGGCGTGGCGAGCGGGGAGCTTAAGCTCGTGAACGGCGAATACACGACGAAGATTGAAATCACTGCGGGCGGCATTTTCGCGAACGACCAGCCGCTCGCCGGCCCCGGGATCTATCAGCTCCTGAGGTAGCTCCTTTCTGAAATGCCGCAGATGATTGCCCGTTTCTCTCAGCGTGAGAGATTCGGGCAATTCTTTTTTGAAGCGCTGATATGCTTTTGAAGAGAAAGAATCCATTCCTCTTCATGGAGAAAGGCATCATGAGACGCAATCTATTCTGGAAGAGCTCGCGCGAGAGGCGGCGGCAAGGCTTCCTCATCCGGGCGCGCTCAACATTCAGGTGAGCGGCCTCAAAATCATCCGCCGCGAGGAGTCGAACCACCTGATCGACTGCGTTCCTCCGCCTCTGTGGGGTTCATCGTCCAGGGCAGAAAGGCTGCCCGCATGCTCGGCGCCAATCTTGCCTACGGTGCGGGTTCGGCCATCGTGACGAGCGTTGAGCTTCCGGATCCCTTTGAGGCGATCGGCGCCGCGCGGGAAAATCCATTTTTCGGGATCGTGCTCGATCTCGAGGAAGACGTGATGACGACCGTGCTCGCGCGCCTGCGGGATCGTCCCGTTCTCAAATGCATGTTCGGCACGGGCGGCATTCAGGGTTCGAGAGTGGCAACTGTTTTCCCGGCAATGGAGCAGATGCTCGATGCGCTCATGAGGCTTCTGAGGCTCGCCGACGAAAGCGCGGGCGCGGCCTTCATGGCGCCGCTTGTCAAGGAAGAGCTTTATTTCCGTCTTCTCATGAGCCCGGCCGCAGGTGCCTTCCGGGCGCTCTTCAGTTCCGGGACGCCCGAGAGCCGGATCCGCGAGGCCGCGGCCTGGATACGCACCAACTACCGCAGGGACTTCGACGTTGCCGACACGGCTTCGCGCTTCGGCATGAGCGTGGCGACCTTCTACCGGTACTGCCGGGAAATTCTCGGCGCGAGCCCGAGGCAGTACGTGAAGACGCTCTGCCTCTATGAAGCCAAGCGCCTCATGCTGGACGAAGGCATGGATGCGGCGTAAGACTTTCCCGGTCCTTCCGAAAACAGGGAAAAGCAACGGAAGCACGGGATCCCTTCACTCAGGATCCCGTGCGATTTTTTTTGGGGGCTTAAGCCTTCAGCACGTCGTTGACGACGGCAAGCGCATTAAGGGTTCTCGGGAACCCGAGGAAGGGAAGACCCACCTCGAGCGCATCAATCAGGGGCTGCTTGAGGGCGCCGACGGTGACATTTCCGTTCACGTGGGCGCGCACCTGCGCTTCGCAGCCGCCGAGCGCGACGATGGCCAAGAAGGTGATGAGCTCGCGCTCGCGAAGGTCAAGCGCCTTGCGCGTGTAGTAGTCGCCGAAGCACCAGCCGGTAAGGTCTCTCACGAGGAGCGCCTTCTGACTTTCGGGCGCGGTCTCATGCATGCGGCGGATGGCGTCGCCGAAGATGCCGCTCTGAACTTTGAAGCCTTCCGCAAAGCGCGTTTCGTCGGTGACGGTGCCTTGGCTCGGGATGGGGAGCTTCACGCCGCTCTCGGAGAGCGCCTTGTTGACGGGCTTGAGAACGGAAGAAACCCGCGCGAAGCCGACATAAGGCGTTGCCTGGTAAAAGGCTTCCTTTACTTCGGCGGGCGTGAGGCCGTCCCGAAGCGCGGCCTTCACGGCCGATTCGACATGCTCGGGGAGCCCGATCGCAGAGAGCGTGGCGAGCATCACCAGGTGGCGGGATTTGAGAGAAAGCGACAAACCTCTTTCCGAGAGCTTCGTCATGCGCGCGAGGACGGCGTCGGCATCGGGGGCGGAGATGGATTCGTTTCGGCTCTTGCTGGAGCGCCGGCGGCAAATGCGCCGGCAGCAGCGGCGGCGCTCGAGAGAACCTTGCGGCGGGAAAGAATGGAATGCATGGTAGAAGACCTCAGAGAAGAAGACGAGGAAGCCGCAGAGCTCTTATCGGGAGTGCATTCCCGGAGGCGCCGGCTTTGCATTGAAGTTTCGTCGCTCGAGGTCTTTCCCCGATATTGATGTTCTTCCAATTTCTTGCCCAAATGAATCGATCTCGCAGCACGGAAATGCTTCTCCTCTCTTCCCGCGCGAGAATGAGTGCCGGAAAGAAGCACGCGGAAATCGGCCGGAAGCCGATGAATCCGCTATTAGAGGAGAAATCCATCCATGAAGATGAAGAGAATGGTCGCCGCCGCAGCGGCTGCCGGCATTGCCGCGGTCTCGGGCGCCGCAGGAGCCGAAACCATTTCAATGACGATCGCGCCAAAACCTTTGATGTGGAAATGAACGGCACAGAGGCAGCAGCCAACTTCGTGAAGCGTCTTCCGCTCTCGCAGCCCTTTGAGAATTTCGGGAAGCTCGAGCGCATCACCTATCTGAAGCCGGCGCTCAATACGGGGAAGGACGCCCTTGCGGCGTCTCCGAAGCGCGGCGACCTCGCCTACTACATACCGTGGGGAAATCTCTGCGTCTTTCTCATTGGGGGCAACGCTCCGAGCGACGATCTGGTGATCCTCCGACATATGGGGGAAGAGGCGCTTGCCGCGCTTGAAAAGAGCGGGACGAGCCGCGTGGAGCTTCGCGAGAAGAAATAACCGGATCGGCAGAGCCGAATGAATAAAGAAAAGTCCCGGAACTTCTCGAAAGCTTCGGGACTTTTTTCTCGTGCCGGCTCCGGGTGAGCCGGCTTCAAGCGCATCGATCAGGCGCTGCGGGCCGCATTGATGGCGTCGCGGGTGGCTTCGGCAGCCTTTCTGGCGGCATCCTGCCAGTCGGCGCCCTTGCTCGCATAGAGAATGGCGCGACCGGAATTAATGACCATGCCGGCTCCGCGGGTGTCCATGCCGGCCGTGACGGCGGCCTGAATGTCGCCGCCCTGGGCGCCGACGCCCGGAACGAGGAGCGGAATGTCCGGTGCAACGCGGCGTACGGCAGCGAGCTCATCGGGGTACGTGGCGCCGACGACGAGGCCGAGTTCGCCCGTGCAGTTCCACTTTTCCGCCGTGAGGCGCGCAACGCGCTCGAAAAGGCGTTCGCCGCCGACGTCGAGCATCTGCAGTTCGTCGCCGCTCTTGTTCGACGTGCGGCAGAGGAGGAAGATGCCCTTATCTTCGTATTTGAGGTACGGCGTGATCGTGTCCTCGCCCATGTAGGGCGAGAGCGTCACGCAGTCGGCCTTGAAGCGCTCAAAGGCTTCGCGGGCGTAGTGCTCGCAGGTCGAGCCGATGTCGCCGCGCTTCGCGTCGAGGATCACCGGGATGCCGGGATGGTTGGCATGGATGTATTCGATGATGCGCTTCAGGACATCCTCGGCGCCTTCGGAGGCAAAGTAGGCGATCTGAGGCTTGAAGGCGCAGACGAGGTCGGCGGTGGCGTCGACGATGCCGCAGCAGAAGTCGTAGATGGCGTTGGGAGAGTCAGCGAGCTCTTCGGGGAAGCGGCTCCTGTTGGGATCGAGCCCCACGCAGAGAAGCGTATTCTGATTGCGCCAGCGCGCCTCAAGCATTTCAGTGAATTTCATGCAAATTGCCTTTTACTCTCTCAGGACGCTCCGGACGGAAAAAGCGGAGCCCCATATGTTCAGGCGGGTATTTTCGGGGGAGATGCTCCTTTGGTCAAGGCTCGATATCCTTTAGGACCTTTAAGTCCCTGAGGCGCTCCCGGGCGCGAAAAGACTCATGACGGTAAGACTGATATTTCCTCAACAGACAATTGTCCGCAAAAGTATCCGCGGCCTTCGAAGGAGACGCGCCCGCGCTAGGATGACTGAAGGATGCGAAAAGGGAAGCGAGCCTTGGGGCCCCGTTCCTTTTTCTTCAGTCCTGAGTTTCTAAAAGAAAAGGAGACATTATGAAGGCTCTTACCCGTCGATCCCTGATGCTCGCTACCGGCATGCTCGCCTGCGCCGCAATTCCGACTGCCTGGGCGGCAAAGAAGCGTGAATGGCCGGCGCTACCGGAAGTCCCTACGGATCTCAATGCCGAACGCCTTTTCGTGGAGCTCGCTGAAAACGGCGAAGGCGTTCGCTTCGAAAGCCGCAAGGGGGCGCCCGTCGTCAACATGATCTTTGATCCGCAGTGCCAGTGGTGCGTGTGGGAGTTTGAACAGTTCCGTCCCTTCATGGACCGCGTCACATTCGTCTGGCACCCCGTCGCCGTCCTCAACCCCTGGAGCGAACTCCAGGGCGCCGCGATTCTTGCCGCAAAGGACCCGAAGGCGACTTTCATGGAGCACGAGAAGCATTTCCGCGACGAGGCATTCAAGGGCCTTGACGTGAGAAAGATGACGCTCCCCTTCGAAAAGCGCGAGAAGGTCTGGGACAACTCCAAGATCTTCCGCCGTGCGGGCGGCAATTCCGTGCCCTTCGGCGTGCTGAAGACGACGGACGGCCGCTACGTGCCGATTCCGCAGGTAACGACGGCGGACTTCGCCCGCCTCTCCGGCCTGAAGGCCTGATGAACCCTGCGGCCTGACGGAAATATTTCCCCAAAAAGAAAACCCGCGGCATCACAGCTGCGGGTTTTCGTTTTGAGTTTTAGAGCGGCGGCCGTCCTGCGGTCCGCCGCTTTAAGCCTCGTATGAGGTTTCAGGAACTGAGATCCTGAATTACATCATGCCGGGCATGCCGCCCATCGCGTCCATGCCGGCCGGGGCGCCCTTTTCCTCGACGGGGAGGTCGGCCACCATGCAGTCGGTTGTGAGGATGAGGGAGGCAACGGAAGCAGCGTTCTGCAGAGCCGTGCGGGTAACCTTCGTCGGATCAAGGACGCCCATTTCGACGAGGTCGCCGTACTGAGCGGACTGAGCGTTGTAGCCGAAGTTGCCTTCGCCCTGAGCAACGGTGTTCACCACGACGCTCGGTTCATCGCCGGCGTTGGCGACGATCTGGCGAAGCGGCTCTTCCATGGCGCGCAGAACGATGCGGATGCCGGCGTTCTGTTCGTCGTTGTCGCCCTTCAGATCCTTGATGGCGAGCTTGGCGCGGATGAGCGCAACGCCGCCGCCCGGGACGATGCCTTCCTCAACCGCAGCGCGGGTGGCGTGGAGGGCGTCTTCAACACGGGCCTTCTTTTCCTTCATTTCGACTTCCGTCGCGGCACCGACCTTGATCAGGGCAACGCCGCCGGCGAGCTTGGCAACGCGTTCCTGGAGCTTCTCGCGGTCGTAGTCGCTCGTGGCAACCTCGATCTGGGTGCGGATGTTCTTCACGCGGTTTTCAATCGCGGCTGCATCGCCGGCACCGTCGATGATCGTGGTGTTTTCCTTTGAGACTTCAACCTTCTTCGCGGAGCCGAGCTGAGCAAGCGTGGCCTTGTCGAGCGAGAGGCCGACCGTGCTCGAGATGACCGTGCCGCCCGTAAGGACAGCGATGTCCTCGAGCATGGCGGTGCGGCGGTCGCCGAAGCCGGGAGCCTTGACGGCGACAACCTTGAGGATGCCGCGGATCGAGTTCACAACGAGGGTGGCGAGCGCTTCGCCGTCGATGTCCTCAGCAATGATGAGGAGCGGACGAGCAGCCTTGGCAACCTGTTCGAGCACCGGGAGAAGTTCGCGGATGTTGCTGATCTTCTTGTCGTGGAGCAGGATGAAGGGGTTGTCGAGAACAGCGGACTGCTTCTCGGGCTGGTTGATGAAGTAGGGCGAGAGGTAGCCGCGGTCGAACTGCATGCCTTCGACAACTTCGAGTTCGTTCTTGAGGCTCTTGCCGTCTTCGACGGTGATCACACCTTCCTTGCCGACCTTGTCCATGGCTTCGGAAATGATTTCGCCGATTTCATGGTCGGAGTTGGCCGAGATGGCGCCGACCTGGGCGATTTCCTTATTGGTCGTGGTGGGCTTCGATATCTTCTTGAGCTCGGCGATCGCAGCGGCGACAGCCTTGTCGATGCCGCGCTTCAGATCCATCGGGTTCATGCCGGCGGCAACGAACTTCATGCCTTCGTCAACGATCGCCTGGGCAAGAACGGTGGCCGTGGTCGTGCCGTCGCCGGCGTTGTCGCTCGTCTTCGAGGCGACTTCGCGGACCATCGCGGCGCCCATGTTCTCAAACTTGTCCTTGAGTTCGATTTCCTTGGCGACCGAGACGCCGTCCTTCGTGACCGTCGGGCCGCCGAAGGAGCGTTCAAGGACGACGTTGCGGCCCTTCGGGCCGAGCGTCACCTTGACGGCGTTGGCGAGAACATTGATGCCGCGAACCATCTTCGTGCGGGCATCATCACCGAAAAGAACCTGCTTAGCAGCCATTTCTGTAATCCTTAAATTTGTACTTGAAAATCTGTCTGAGATTGTCCGCAGGGCGCTTATTCAAGGACGCCCATGATGTCTTCCTCGCGCATGACGAGGAGCTCTTCGCCGTCAACCTTCACGGTCTGGCCGGAGTACTTGCCGAAGAGAACGCGGTCGCCCACCTTCACGTCCGGGGTGATGATGCGGCCGGCTTCGTCGCGCTTGCCGGGGCCGACGGCGATCACTTCGCCCTGATCGGGCTTCTCGCCGGCCGAGTCCGGAATGACGATGCCGAAGGCGGTCGTCGTTTCGGCTTCAAGGCGCTTGATGATGACGCGGTCATGCAAAGGACGAATCTGCATCTTGGAAATCTCCATTTAATGAATCTTGCCGGTCGTCTGCGGGGCAACTTTAAACCCTCTGGCAGGCGGCCGAAATGAAAAATTGCATTGCTGAGAAGCGAACGCCGCTCTAGGGGTTCGCTACCATTTAATCCCCATATGGGGACGGTCCCCGGGATTTCAAGAGGACCGGGAGAAAATTTTTTATCCTGACATCGGAAAATGCGGAAAAGCTCAATTTTTTCTGTAAAAATCATTGCTTATTCGTTGATGCTCTCAGTGCTTTCCCTGCCGGCCCTTTCGCTCTCCGCGGGGGCTGCGGAAGCGCCCGCCGCGGCGGAGGCCTCCGCCGGGGAGCCGGATGCCGGTCCGGAGAAGGAAAACGACGGGGCAGAGCCGGAAGCGGCCGGAGATCGAGCGCTTCCCCGAAGGCAGGCTTCCGGGCTGACCGCGGCGGCAGAGCGTCGCGCAGAGCTTACGAAGCTTCCCGAAAAGCTCCTTCAGGCCGCGAAGCGCCTGCGGGTCGATCCGGCAGGTATTGCAGTTTCCGTGGTTCCGGTTGAGGATCCGAAGCGGCCGGTTCTCAGCTGGCGCGCCGACGCGATGGAGCCTCCCGCCTCCACGGCGAAGCTCGTGACGACGCTCGCCGCCCTCGAGGTGCTCGGCTCGAGCTACCGCTGGCGCACGAACTTCTACGTGAGGGAGATGCCCGACAGGAACGGGCTCCTCAGGGGCGGCCTCTTCATCCGCGGCGGCGGCGACCCGGCGCTCGTGCTCGAGGACTTTGCGCTTGAGGTCGACCGGCTCGCGCAGAAAGGGATCCGGCGCATTGACGGCAACATCGTCATCGACCGCTCGCACTTCAATATTCCGAATGTGGATCCGGGCGCCTTCGACGGCAGACGCTCCCGTCCCTACAACCTGCAGCCCGATGCGGCGCTTCTCAATTACCGGAATCTGAGCTTTGAACTCACGCCTGACGTGAAGGCAGGCGTTGCGCGCGTCGTCGTCTTTCCGCCCCTCGCGGGCGTTTCCTATCCGAAGACCATCCAGCTCGCGAAAGGCGGCTGCGGCGACTGGAAGTCGGCCATTGCCTTCAGGGTGAATGATCTGGGGAAGGGAAAAAAGCGCGTTCTCTTCAACGGGCGCTACCCCTCCGCCTGCGGGGTGAAGACCTTCAACGTGATCGCTTTTGAAGCGGATGAATATTTTGAGCGCCTTTTCCGCGCGCTCTGGGAAAGGGACGGCAGGACCTGGCGGGGAAAGGTCGTCTCCGGAAAGGTTCCTGAGGACGGAAAGCTCTTGCTCACGCGCCTCTCGCCTACGCTCGGAGAAATAACGGCCCTCACGAACAAATGGTCCAACAACCCCATGGCGCGCCATATCTTCCTCACGCTCGGCGCTTACCGCGTTGAGGAGGAGCTTGAGACGAAGGCTTCTGAGAAAGAGGCTGCAGCGAAGGCAGCCGGCGCTCTCAAAAAGGACGCCAGGCCCGGGGACGACAAGAGGCTTCAATTCCCGCGCGGCGCGACGCTCGGGGATGCCCGTGCGGAACTCTCCGACTGGATGACGAGCCGCGGCATTCCGGCCTCAGAGATCATCATCGACAACGGCTCCGGCCTCTCGCGTACGAGCCGCGTGTCGGCGCGCGCCATGACGGATCTCCTTTCCGCCGGCTGGAACGGCCCCTACATGCCTGAATATCTGGCGTCGCTTCCCATCACGGGCCGGGACGGCACGATGGTGCGCCGCAAGGTGGCGCTTGAGGAAGGCCGCATCAAGACGGGGTACCTCGAGAATGTCCGCAGCATCGGGGGCTACGTGCATGCGCTTGACGGCAAGCGCTATGCGGTCTACGCGAGCGTGACGGGCGCAAAGAATGTCCCGGGCGGCATCAAGTTCCTCGATGCCGTGATTGACTGGGTCTACGCCGCTGAATAACGAAAGGCATGAAAAACGCCATTGCGCGTGAGAGACCTCTGAGGGAATCTCTCAGGCAGCAATGGCGTTGATGAAGGGAAAAGCGTCAAAAAACTACTTTCCCTCAATGGCTTCGAGCACGATGCCGGGCGTGAGGAGCTCCGGCAGCACCTTCACCTCGCCGTTCGGGCGGTAGATGAGATAAAGCGGAACGCCGCTTCTGCCGAATTTGGAGAGCACCGCGGCAATTTCCGCGTTGCGGTTCGTCCAGTCGCCCTCGAGTTTCACGTAGCCGAGCGCATTCATGCGATCGAGCACTTCCGCGCGGTCGAGCGCGGCGAGCTTATTGGCCTGGCAGGTGATGCACCAGGCGGCCGTGAAGTCCACAAAGACGGGGTGCCCTTCGGCGAGCGCGGCTTCAACCGCTTTTTCGCTCCACGGGGCCCAGCCGTAGTCTGCGCGGGATTCGACCGCCGTCCGCTCAAAGAGGGAGCTTCCGGCAATGGCGGCAGAAGCTACGGCAATGACGAGCATGATCCACACGATGGGCGTTGAGGAGGTGCGGCCCCACTGACGGCGGCCGAGAAGCCAGCAGAAGATGCCGAGCGCGCCCATGCCGCAGAGAATCAGCAGCACGCCGCGGTAGTCCGTCTGGTGCGACAGCACCCAGCAGAGCCAGAGGACGGCGAGCGCCATCGGAATCGCCATGATCCGGCGGAAGGTGTTCATCCAGGGGCCGGGCTTCGGGAGTCGTCTGGCCCACGAGGGGAAGAGGCAGAGAACGAGCCAGGGCGCGGCCATGCCGAAGCCGAGCGCGAGGAAGATGAGGAGCGCCTCAATGGCGGGCTGCGTCAGGGCGTAGCCGAGCGCGGCGCCCATGAAGGGCGCGGTGCAGGGGCTCGCGACGATAACGGCGAGAACGCCCGTGAGGAAGGAGGCGGCGAGGCCCGTCTTAGGCGCCTTGCGAACGCTTCCGGCGTCGGCAATGCGGCTTCCGAACGTGAATTCGTAAAAGCCGAGGAGATTAAAGGTAATCGCGGTAAAGAGAAGAATCAGTGCGGAGACGACCCATGCGGACTGAAGCTGGAAGCCCCAGCCGAGGGCGTGCCCTGCGCCTCTCAGCGCGAGAAGAAGCCCCGAGAGCGCGAGCATCGTCGCGAGAACGCCGCCCGTAAAGGCAACGCCGTGCCCCATCAGGTTCGTTGACGACTTCGCTCCCTTCACGAGGTCGAGGAGCTTCAGGGAGAGCACCGGGAAGACGCAGGGCATCAGGTTGAGGATGAGGCCCCCGAGGAAAGCGGACAGAAGCGCCGACCAGGCCGTGAAGGAAAGCGAGGCGCCCGTGTTCTGAGGTGCTGCTCCCTGAGCATCTCCGGCAGAAATCGTGCGCACGTTGGCGGGCGGGAGCGGCACTGCTTCCGCCTTGAGGGGAATCTTCGTTTCAACTGCCCAGCCGCCAGACTGAGGCCCGCCGTCTGCGACGAGAACGCCCGAGATGACTTCAGCGGGCTTCGCGGCAAATTTATCCATTGCCGTGAGCCAGAGACGCTGGGCGCCGTTTTCCCCGGGCGCGAATTCTGGCGGGTCAGAGAGTTTCACGACGTTTTTGTCGAGCGGGAAGAAATCGAGGCTCTTCTGAACGGCGGCGTTTCCCGCCACCGAAATCATGATGCGGTTGGCTTCAATCGACGCCGTGACGGTGCCTGCGTCGGCAACCGTTTCAGGTACCCTCGAGAGCGCTCCCGCAATATCGGCCGCTTCGGGCGTGTCTTTCCCTGCAACGTCAATCGGAAGCCTGAGCGAAACGTCCGCGGACTCCGGAACGCACATCTCGCGGCAGGCGAGATATTCGACATGGAGCCTTATGGTGGCATTTCCGTACACGCCGCGCGGAACCTCAATGCGGAAGGGAAAGAGCGCCGTGCCGCCGTAGCCGAAGCTCGTGAGGCCGGAGGTAATGGTGCGCGCAGGGAGCGGAAAGAGCGGATCGGTTGCCTTGAGATCCCCCGGCAGCGTGAAGGTGAATTCGGGCGGAAGCCCCGCATCGCCCGGCATCCGCCAGTAGGTGTGCCAGCCTTCCTCATGCGTGAAGCGGACCGCGAGCTGATTGACTGCCTGGGGCGTCAGCGCCGTTTTGGCGGAAACGAGGTCCACCATCACGTGAGGCGCCTGCTTTTCACCTCCCTTGGCGGCATCAATGGCATTGATCCAGCCGTCGGAAGAGGCGGCGCTGGCGCTTAAGACCGCGGCGCAGACGAGGCCTGCGGCGAGCGTTCTGAGCGCCCGCCTGAGGAGATTGGCAGCATGAAGCATGGCGTTTTGTCGGGGAATCAAATACGGGAACGGCGCGTTCTCTCAAGGCTCCCGAATGCGGGCGGAGGAACGCGCCGGAGGACAGGGTGTCCGGGACAGGCTTTCCGCCTGCCCCTATAGTCCCTGAAGATTACTTTGCCATGGAGGCGAAGACCTCCCGGGCAGCGGCGATGGTCGAATCGATCACTTCGTCGGTGTGAGCGATCGAGACGAATCCCGCTTCGAAGGTCGACGGCGCAAAGTAGCAGCCGCGGTCGAGCATGCCGTGGAAGAACGTATTGAAGGCGTGCTGGTCGGCCTTCATCACGTCGGCAAAGCCGTGCGGACGCTCGGGGAGGAAGTAGATGCCGAACATGCCGCCCACGGAGTCTGCCGAGAACGGAACGCCCGCATCCTTCGCCGCGGCGGCGAGGCCGTTGACGAGGCGCGAGGTCTGGGCGCCGAGACGATCGTAAAAGCCCGGAGCCTGAATCTTCTTGAGGGTCGCCATGCCGCAGGCGACGGCGACGGGGTTCCCCGAGAGCGTGCCCGCCTGATAGACCGGGCCGCAGGGGGCGATCTTCTGCATGATGTCGGCGCGGCCGCCGAAGGCGGCGACCGGCATGCCGCCGCCGATCACCTTGCCGAGCATGGTGATGTCGGGGGTGACGTTGAAGAGCGACTGAGCGCCCTTCAGTGCAACGCGGAAGCCCGTCATCACTTCGTCGACGATGAGGAGCGCCCCGTGTTCGGTGCAGAGGCGGCGCATCGTGTCGATGAATTCCTGGCTGCCGCGCACAAGATTCATGTTGCCGGCAAAGGCTTCAACGATCACGCAGGCGATTTCGTCGCCGTACTTGCGGAAGGCGTCCTCGAGCTGCTGGGGGTTGTTGTATTCGAGAACGAGTGTATGCTCGGTGACGGAGGCCGGAACGCCTGCGGACGAGGGATTGCCGAAGGTGAGAAGACCCGAGCCCGCCTTCACGAGGAGCGCGTCCGAGTGGCCGTGGTAGCAACCCTCGAACTTGATGATGCGGTTGCGGCCCGTGAAGCCGCGGGCGAGTCGAATGGCGGACATGCCCGCTTCCGTGCCGGAGCTCACGAGGCGCACCTCTTCCATCGAGGGAATGAGGCGCGTGATCTCTTCGGCGATTTCAACCTCGGCGCGGGTGGCGGCGCCGAAGGAAAGGCCGCGGTCGACCGCGGCATGGACGGCCTCGACGACATCCGGATCGTTGTGGCCGAGGATCATCGGACCCCAGGAGCACACATAGTCGGTGAAGCGCTTTTCCTCAACGTCCCACATGTAGGGGCCCTTGGCGCGCTCGATGAAGCGCGGGGCGCCGCCCACTGAACGGAAGGCGCGGACGGGCGAGTTGACGCCGCCGGGAATGACTTTCTGTGCGCGCTCGAGGAGCGCCTGATTGCGGTCCATGGAAATTAACTCCGGAAAGAAGGATTCCGGCGGCGAAAGAAAGGCGCCGCCGGGACAGCAGGTGTTCTTGGGGTCCGCATTCTACGAGCGGACTCTTTCTCTGTTATTAACAGAAGGAAGTGAAGCGTTTCAGAACGCAAGACCCGCGCCGATCGTGAAGCTCGTCGGCATCGCGCGGACGGTGTAGCCGTCGCCCCGGTCCTCGAGAACACCTTTGAAGCGCGCGAAATTCGTATCCATCGACCCCGTGATGAAGAAGTTGTCCGCAGCGGCCCAGGTGAAGCCGAGCGTGAGGGCCGGATGAAGGCTCCAGTCCGAGGCGTAGGCGGTTTCGCCCTTCGAGTAGCCGAAGCCCGCGCCGGCAAAGAGCCGGAAGGTCTTCGTCCAGTCCATGTTGTAGGCGAGGGTCAGGGTGTAGGACTCGATTCTGAGGTCGTTTTTTCCCGGACCGTCCGTACGGGTGACTTCATGCGAGGCGCGCGAATACTTGAGGTCCGTCTGCCAGCTGCGGCCTGAATAGCGCCTGAGGCCGGCATTCCAGACCGTGTCGCTTCCCACGCGACTCGGCGAATACTTTTCGCCGTTGTCGGTGTACTGCCACCCCCAGCTGCCGTAGAGAAGGTTGGGGGTCTTCACCCACGGGCTCTCGGGCGAAAGCGGCATTTTGCGGCCCTTCGCGTCGTCGAGCGTGATGGTCGAGAAGAAAAAGAAGACGTTCGTGAAGGGAATCCAGGTGCCGTAGAAGGAAACCGTGTCGGTTCCCACCTTGGCGAGCGGAAGCGGGAGCGGCACCGGAGCCCACATGTAGTCGCCCCTCATCGTGATCCCGGCGAGGTAGCCCGCGCCCACGTGGAAGCCGGAATTCCCGAGCGGCCAGCGGGCGACCCACGTATAGCCCGCCATGGGTTCCGGACGATAGTTGGAGTCGACGAAGGTGATGAGGTAGAGCAGGCGCTCGTTGCCCCTCTCGTCGATGATGCCCCGCGCGAGCCCCATGCCCATCGGCCAGCCGTTTTCCTCGTCGCGCCGCGGCCAGTCCCATCTCGGGTGGTTCGTGTAGGTGGGAAGAATCCAGATGGAATTCCCGTCGCTCATGATTTTTTCTGCGCCCGCCCTGGTGTCGCTCCAGAAAGATGCCCAGTCGCCCGGGCGGTCTTCGGAGCTGCGTGCGATGCCCGCAGGGGTCGTATCGATCAGGGAGGACCAGAAGCCCGCATGAGCGGGAAGTGCAGCGGCAAAAGCGAGCGAAGCGAGTGCGATGCGCAGTGAAGAGCGTCTCAGCATGGCCGAAAAGAGAGTGAAAACAAATAAGAGGGAAAAGGTCCTCATTTTGGCACAAGGCATCTGCCTGCGCACTTGCTTTGGCGCCGCGAGATCGTTAAAGTAGCGCTCCTGCAGCAGCTCCCCAGACGGGAGTTCCCCGGGCGGTCGTCGGCGGCATTCATGCCGCGGGAGGAAAGTCCGGACTCCGCAGGGCGCCGTAGGAGGTAACACCTCTCCGCCGCAAGGCGCGGATCAGAGCAACAGAGACGAGCCGGCTTCGGGCCGGGTGAAACGGGCAATCTCTACGGGGAGCAACATCAAATAGGCAGCCGATGGACCGGCCCGGTCCGGCTGCGGGTAGATGGCTTGAGGCGGTGCGCGAGTGTCGTCCTAGACGAATGGCCGCCAGCAGGGGACTTTCGGGTCCTTTGCCGACAGAATCCGGCTTACACGGGAGCTTTCGGGGGCTGCTGCTCCTTATTCTTCATATTCATATGGCTTCAGAAGCCGCTCACGGGACGATGCTTTCCCCGGGGCGGTTTTTTTCGTTCTCCGCGCCTTTTTGCCCGGAGCTTTTCTCCGATCAAACTTCTATACATATCAAAGGCGAAATCTCCCTCCGTTCTCCGCAGGGTGTGGGAAAATGTGGGATTAAGTGGAGGTGTCTCTTAGGGGGAGGCATTCCCGTCTACAGGCTTTGATCGGAAATCACAGGTGTTTCAGGGAACTTCGCTCGTTACGCTCGACAGCAAGGGGAGGCTCGCTCTTCCCAGGCGCGTTCGGGATGAGCTTGAAGCGCAGGGCGGCGAAATCGTCGCCGCCCGCCATCCCGACGGATGTCTGCTCCTTTACCCGGCTGAAGCCTGGGCGCCGCGGCGCGAGAAGCTTCTTTTGCTCCCCTGGAGCGCGAGAGGGTTCGTGCGCCTTGTGCTCGGGAGCGCTCTGGAACTCAAGCCCGATGCCGCCGGCCGCATTCTCATTCCGAAGGATCTGAGGGAGCTCGCCGGGCTCGAGCGCGATTGCGCGCTGGTGGGTCTCGGCGAACATCTCGAACTCTGGGATCGGGCTGCGCTCAGGGCGAATGAGGAAGCTTCGCTCGCCGAGGGGTTCGATCCGGCCGGATTCAATTTCTGAGCGCCCGGGGCTCTTCCTCTCACTTTCCTGGAAGCTTCTGCTTCCGCATTACTTATTTCCTTGCCGTCCGGAATCGACTCCATGTCCGCCTTTCTCCATCTCCCCGTTCTCAGTCAGGAAGCTCCGGAAGCGCTGGTGCGTTCTCCCGACGGACTTTATGTGGACGGCACTTTCGGACGGGGCGGCCACAGCCGGCTGATTCTGAAGCGGCTCTCTCCCAAGGGACGCCTCATCGCGTTCGACCGCGATCCGCAGGCGGTCGCGGCGGCGGCTGAAATCCGCGACCCGCGCTTTCAGATCATTCATGCGCCCTTCTCCTCCATGAAGCCGTCTCTCGCCGCCATCGGGATCGATGCGGTCGACGGGGTATTTCTCGACATCGGCGTTTCGTCGCCTCAGATCGACGATCCGGGGCGCGGCTTTTCCTTCCGCTTCGACGGGCCCCTCGACATGAGAATGGATACCTCTGCGGGAGAAACCGCGGCGGAGTGGCTTATGCACGCCAATATGGACGAAATTGCCCGGGTAATTGCGGATTACGGCGAGGAGCGCTTCGCCCGGCGCATTGCGGGCGCGATCGTCGCGCAGAGAAAAATTGCGCCCCTTGCCACGACGGGGGAGCTCGCGCGCCTCGTTGAGGGCGCGGTGCCCAAAAACCGCCGCGACAGCGCGCAGCATCCGGCAACGCGGACCTTCCAGGCGATACGCATTCAAATCAATCACGAGCTCGACGAGCTCCGGGAGGCGCTCGACGCCGCTGCGTCGCTTCTCTCTCCTGAGGGGCGGCTCGCCGTCATCAGCTTCCATTCGCTTGAAGACCGGATCGTGAAGCGGTTCTTCGACCGCGCGAGGAATCCCGGGCATGCGCTTGACCCGCGGCTGCCCGTGCCCGCGGGCTTCAACGAGGAGCCCTGGTTCCGCGATGTGGAAAGAATTCTCCCCTCGAAGCGCGAGGCGGAGGAAAACCCACGCGCACGCTCCTCGGTGCTTCGCGCCGGCACCCGCACGGCCCGTCCCTGGGAGCCGGAGGAGACGCGATGAAAAGCGTTGCGCGCGCGGAAATCATCTGGGCGGCGGTGCTCGGCGTCGCGCTCTTTCTGAGCGCGCTCGGCCTTGTTGAGCTTCACTGGCAGGCGCGGCAGCTTTTCGTCGCGCACGAGCACGAGGCGGATGTGCACCGGAGGCTTCTTGATGATCAGGCGAACCTCGAGATGCAGGTCCGCCGTGCGTCGCTTGCGGGCAATATCGGCGCGGGCGCGGCCATGCTCGACCTCGCCGGCGCAACGGGCGTCGATACCGTGACGCTTGTGGAGGCTCCGGACGGTGGAATCGACTTCCTCCCTGAACTACGCAGGGAACTCGATGCGGCGAAGGCGGCCGGGGCCGCGTCCGGCTCGTCCGGACAGGGAGCGAAGCCGTGAACCGCGTGAAGGATCTCATTTCGGCCGCCGGTCAGTCCGTCTGGAATTTCCTGAAGACGGTCATTCAGCGCGACCGGGCTGCGCGCGAGGCGCAGCCCCAGAGCGCCGAGAGCCCGCTCATCGTCATTCCGATTCCGCGCTGGCGCACGTACGTGCTCTTTCTCGGTATCACGGTCGCCTTCTTCGGCCTTGCCGGGCGCGCCTTCTGGTTGCAGGTGGTATCGAACGACTTTCTTCAGGACGAAGGCGAAAAGCGCTATGCGCGCACGCTTACGATTGCGGGCGAGCGGGGCGAAATCCTCGACCGCAACGGCGTCGTGCTGGCGGCTTCTCAGCCCGTGCGCAGCATCTGGGCGGATCCGCAACTCTCGCAGGGGGTTTCAAAGGAAGACATCCGGAAGCTCGCCGACGTGCTCGGGCTCGATCCCGCCTATGTGGGCGGAAAGCTCAAAGCCGAGAACACGCGCTTCGTGACGATTGAGCGCAACTGCGACGTGCGCACCGCCGAAGCCGTGAGAAAGCTTGGTCTCCCCGGGGTCGGCATCAAGCCCGAGGTGCTGCGCGAATATCCCGACGGCCCCGTGACGGCGCATGTGGTGGGCTTTACCGGGCGCGACGACCGCGGGCAGGAAGGCATTGAGCTCGCGAGCGACCGCCAGCTTGCCGGGAGCCCCGGCGCGCGGCGCGTGATTCGCGATGCGCGCGGCCGCATCATCGACGACATCTGGCAGAAGGAAGCGGTGCCCGGGCGCGATATTACGCTCTCGATCGATTCGCGCGTACAGTTCCTCGCCTATGAGGCGCTGCGCGCCCAGGTTGAGAAGACCGGGGCGCTCGCGGGCGCCGTGGTGGTTGCGGACGTGGATACGGGCGAGGTGATTGCGCTTGCGAATGTGCCGACCTACGACCCGAACGACCGCTCGACCATGCTCTTCGAGCAGATGCGAAACCGCGTCCTCACCGATCAGTTCGAGCCGGGCTCGACCATGAAGCCCTTTGCCATTGCGAAGGCGATCGACCTCGGCCTTATCGATCCGACGACGACCATTCAGACGGCGCCGGGAAAGCTCACCATCAACGACCGCACGATCGGCGACACGCACGACTACGGGCTTCTGACGGTGGCTGAAATCGTCGCCAAGTCGTCCAACATCGGCACGGCGAAGATCGCGCTTGAGATGGCGCCGCAGACGCTCTGGGACATGTATACGGCGCTCGGCTTCGGACAGCCGCCCAAGATCGGCTTTCCCGGCGCGACGGCAGGACGCCTGCGGCCGGCCAAGTCCTGGCGCCCGATTGAGCAGGCGACGATCTCCTACGGGCACGGCGTTTCGGTGTCCCTCATGCAGCTCGTGCGCGCCTATACGGCGATTGCGAGGAACGGCGACGTGATCGACCTCACGCTCTACAAGCGCCGTCCCGGCGAAACCGTGACGGGCGAGCGCGTCTTCCGGCCCGAAACCGTGCGCCTCATCCGCGCCATGATGATGAAGACCATGAGCCGCGGCGGCACGGGGTCGCAGATCCGCGTCGCCGGCTACTCGGTGGCCGGGAAGACCGGCACGGCGAACAAGGTGAAGAACGGCAAGTACACGAAGGACACCGTGGCGAGCTTCGTGGGCATCGTGCCCGCCGTGAATCCGCGCTTCATCGTCGCCGTCATGATCGACGAACCCAAGAAGGGAAGCCGCTACGGCGGCACCGTGGCGGGACCGGTTTTCCGCGAGGTGGCCGAAGGGGCGCTCCGCACGCAGATGGTCTCGCCCGACGAGGAACCCTTGTCCGGGGGCGGCGGATTCCTCACCCGCATACGGAACTGAACGAAGAGAAGAGTGAATTGAAGAAGGAGCTCCGGCAAATATGACCAGAACCAACAGGGAAGTCGTCGACTGGATGCATAAGCTCGTCCACGAAGGGACGGAAATGAAGCTCGACAGCCGCGAAGTGCGCCCGGGCGACATCTTCTGCGCCATTCCCGGCACGAAGTCGGACGGCCGCGCCTTCATCCGCGTGGCGGCAGCCCGCGGCGCCGCCGGCGTGATTTACGAGGCCGACGGGACGCCGCGGGGCGAACACTATCCGGTGGCGTCGCTCGCGGTCTCGCACCTTGCCGCGCGTCTGGGCGAGATCGCCGCGCTTTTTTACGGCGACGCCTCTCAGAAGATGACGGGCGTTGCCGTCACCGGCACGAACGGCAAGACTACGAGCACGTTCTGGCTCGGACAGCTCCTCACGAAGCTGGGCGCCCCGGCCGCTGTGATCGGCACTGTGGGCATTTTCTTCAACGGCAGACAGATCCCTGCGCCGCACCTGACGACGCCCGATGCCGTTACGCTCGAAAGCCTTTACGCAAGGCTCGCGCGCGATGGCGCGAAGGCCTTCGCCGTTGAGGCGAGCTCGGTCGGGCTCGAGCAGGGACGGCTCTCGGGCTCGCACTTCCGCGTCGGGATCTTCACGAACCTCTCGCGCGACCATCTCGACTACCATCACACCATGGAAGCCTATGCGGATGCGAAGGAAATCCTTTTCCGCTGGCCCGGACTTGGCGCGGCGGTGGTGAATGCCGAAGATCCCTTAAGCGCGCGCTTTGCGGCGACGGCTCAGGCGCACGGCATTCCCGTCTGGACGACGGGGCGCGAGGGAAAAGGCGAAGCGCTCCGCAAAGCGGTTTCGGCCGCGCACGCGCTCGATGCCTGTGACTGCCGGTCGACCGGCCGCGGGATGGCCTTTACGCTCAGGGCTGAGGGCGAAACCCGCGAAGTGTCGCTTCCGGCGGTGGGGCTCTTCAACGTCGACAATGCCCTCGAGGTCATTGCCGCCATGCTCGCGCTCGGCTATCCCCTTGACGATGTCGTCAGGGGAGTTGCGGCGCTCGAACCCCCTCCCGGGCGCATGCAGCCCGTTTATTCGGAAGGGATGCCGCTCGGCGTCGTTGATTTCTGCCACACGCCCGACGCGCTCGAAAAGGCGCTCGAAAGCCTTCTCTCGGGCGTGCACGCCCGGGGCGGAAAGCTCTGGACGGTATTCGGCTGCGGAGGCGACCGCGATCCGGGGAAGCGCCCCATCATGGGCGCCATTGCCGCAAGGCTTTCCGACCACGTGATCGTGACGAGCGACAATCCGCGAAGCGAGGATCCTGAAAGCATTGTCCGCCAGGTAGCGGCGGGCGCCGGGGGCGCAAAAAACGTGCGCATCGTGACGGACCGGCGCGAAGCCATTCATGAAGCGATTCTCGAGGCGGCGCCTGAGGATCTCGTCCTCGTTGCCGGCAAAGGCCACGAAAGCGAACAGATTCTGAAGGACGGCCCGCACCATTTCCTCGATGCGGAAGTGGTTCGCGAAGCTCTGAACGAGCGCCGCACGCGCGAGCTTTAAGCCTTCAGGCGGAGAGAAGAAATGGAAATGGATCATCCGGAAACGCTCGGCTGGCTTAAGGACGCGCTCGCAGAGGAAACTGTGGGCCTGAGGCTCCATCATCACCATCTGGAATGGAGCTGGAAGCGCATTACAACCGACTCCCGCGAAGCGGGCGAAGGCGACGTCTTCGTCGCCATCCCCGGCGAGCGCTTTGACGGTCACGACTATGCGAAGAAGGCTTCCGAAGCGGGAGCCATCTGCCTCGTGGTCGAGCATGAAATTCACGGCGCGGATGCCGCGCAGATCATCGTGAGGAACGCGCGGCGCGCGCTCGCGAGGATTGCGCGCGCCTGGCGCGCCCGCTTCTCCTGCAATCTCACCGCAGTGGGCGGCAGCAACGGCAAAACCACCACCACGCAGATGGTCGCGGCCATTCTGCGCAGGCGCTGGGGCGCGGACGAAATGCTCGCGACCGAAGGAAACTTCAACAACGACATCGGCGTATCGCATACGCTCATGGGCCTGCGGTTCCGGCACCGCGCGGCGGTGGTTGAGGCCGGCATGAATCACCGGGGCGAGATGGCGGCCCTTGCCGACATGATCCGTCCGACGGTTGCGGTCCTCACCAATGCGCAGCGTGAACATCAGGCGTTCCTCGAAACGGTTGCCGAAACGGCGAGCGAAAACGGACTCCTCATTGCCGCGCTTTCCGAGAGCGGCCGCGCGGTCTTTCCGGCCGACGACCCGTGCTCGGACATCTGGGCGTCGCTCGCGCTTGCGCGCGGCGTGAAGTCCTTCACCTTTTCCTTTGATCCGGCTGTTCCCGCCGACCTCATGTGCAGGCTCGATGCCGACGGGGCGCTTGCGCTCGAGGGAGTGAAGCAGAGCTTCCAGATTGCGCTCAGAATCGCGGGCCTTCACAACGCGAGGAATGCTGCTGCGGCCGCTGCCGCAGCGCTCATTCAGGACATCGCCCCGGAAGTCATCCGCGAGGCGCTCGAAAGCTTCGAGGCCCTTCCCGGGCGCGGCGCCCGCCAGCAGGCGGCGGAGCGCTTCGGCGGGGCGACCCTGATCGACGACGCCTACAACTGCAATCCCGACAGCGCGATCGCGTCGCTCAGGATGCTTGCCCGCGAAAAGGCGCCGCGGATCTTCATCTTCGGCGACATGGCCGAGCTCGGTCCCTCGAGCGAAAAGTGGCATGCCGAAGTGGGCGCGGAAGCGAAGCGCCTCGGCATTGATTATTTCTGGACGGCGGGCGAAAAAGCGCGCGCCGGGGCTCTTGCCTTCGGGATCGACGGCGACCGCTGCCGGGCATTTCGCGACCGCGACGAGCTGATTGATGCCTTGCCCGAACTCAAGGCGGAAGGCGGCGCCATCGTCGTCAAGGCAAGCCACAGCGCGGGATTCTCGAAGATCGTGGATGTCCTCAGCGGCAAATAACCGATTCCCTCAGGGGAAAAGAATTTTTAGACAAAACCAATCGCACTGGAATCATGCTTCTTGAACTTTTCCGCTCGCTCTCCTCCAGCTGGTCGGGCTTCGGCATCTTCAACTACCTGACGCTGCGCGCCCTCCTTGCCTGCTTTACGGCGCTCGTGATCGGCTTCGCCTTCGGTCCCTGGATGATCCGGGAACTTAAGAAGCTTCACTTCGGGCAGGCGGTGCGCACGAACGGGCCACAGACGCACCTCGTGAAGGACGGGACGCCCACCATGGGCGGCGCCCTCATTCTCTTCGGCATCACGGTCTCAACTCTCCTCTGGGCGGATCTCTCGAACCGCTTCATCTGGGTCGTGCTTTTCGTTACGCTCGGCTACGGCGCGATCGGCTGGATCGACGACTACCGCAAGGTCGTGCACCACAACCCCAGAGGCATGAGCGCGAAGGAGAAATTCGGCTGGCAGTCCGTGATCGGGCTCGTCGCCGCCTTCTACCTTGCGCTCGCGCTCTCGGTTGAACCGGGCGGCACCTTCGCCGAGGCGCTCTCGAAGTGGTACGACGCGCGCTTCCCGCTCGACCTCACGCCCAACATTCATCTTCTTATTCCGTGCTTCAAGGACATTGCGCTCCCCTTCGGGCTGATCGGCTTCATGGTCTTCACGTACGTCGTGATCGTGGGCTCGAGCAATGCCGTGAATCTCACGGACGGCCTTGACGGCCTCGCCATCCTCCCGACCGTGCTGGTCGGCATGGCTCTGGGCGTCTTCGCCTATGTGGTCGGACGCCCCGACTTCTCCTCCTACCTGATCTTCCCCTACATCCCGGGCGCGGGCGAACTCGTCGTCATTGCGGGTGCGCTCGCGGGCGCGGGACTCGCCTTCCTCTGGTTCAACGCGCATCCGGCGCAGGTCTTCATGGGCGACGTGGGCGCGCTCGCGCTTGGCGGCTGTCTCGGAACGATGGCGGTCATTGCCCGTCAGGAGCTGGTGCTTGCCGTGATGGGCGGCGTCTTTGTGGCGGAGACCCTCTCCGTCATGATTCAGACCACCTACTTCCGGCTTTCGCACGGCAAGCGCGTCTTCCTCATGGCCCCCATTCATCACCACTTTGAACTGAAGGGCTGGAAGGAAACGCAGGTGGTGACCCGCTTCTGGATCATTACCTTCATTCTTGTTCTGATCGGACTTTCCACGCTCAAAATCCGCTGATTTTCTTTTCGAAGAGACGCATCATGTTTGATTCTTCCGATGAGGCCTATCTGAAGCTTGACGCCGCGATGGGCAGTGGCCGCCGCGCGCTTGTCGCGGGGCTCGGCGCATCCGGGCGCGCTTCGCTCGAGTACCTTCTGCGGCGCGGCTGGCTGGCTTCGGCCTGCGACTCCCGGGAGAAGGTGCCGGGTCTGGAGGGGTTCCTCTCCGCGCATCCGGGAATTTCAGTCTCGCTCGGCGGCATCCCGGAGTCTCTCCCCGAAGGCGTCGACCTCGTCGTGATGTCGCCCGGCATCTCGCCGTGGTTCGGTCCTGCGGCGTCGCTCTGCGCTGCCGCCAGAAGCTCCGGCGTTCCGGTTGCCGGGGAAATTGAACTCTTCGCGCAGGAACTCGCGCATCTCCGGAAGACTTCCGGCTACGCGCCGAAAGTGATCGGCATTACCGGCACGAACGGCAAGACGACCACGACGAGCCTCACGGCAAAAATCGGCGAAGCGGCTGGTCTCAGAACCATTGCAGCCGGGAACATCGGTCCCAATGCCGTGACGGAGCTTCTGAAGGCCGAGGACGCGGGGGAACTCCCCGACCTCTGGGTGCTTGAGCTCTCGAGCTTCCAGCTTGATACGACGCATACGCTCCGGTGCGATGCGGCGGCGCTTCTCAACATCACGGAAGACCACATCAACTGGCACGGCTCCATGGAAGCCTATGCGGCGGCGAAGGCAAGAATTTTCTCGCCCGACACCGTCCGCGTCGGGAACCGCGAGGATCAGCTCGCGCTCGAATGGACGAAGAGGGAACTCCAAAACCCGTCGCTTTTGAGAACGTTCGGCGCCTCGAAGCCCGCCCGGCCCGGAGAATTCGGGCTCGAGATGGCGGCGCACGCCTCTCAGGGACTCTGGCTCTCCTCAATGGACGAAATGGAAGTGGAGATCCTCTATCTTCCGGAGTCGGAACTTCAGATCAGAGGCCGCCACAATGCAATGAACGCGCTCGCGGCGCTCGCCCTCACGGGCGCCGTCGGCGTGAGTCAGCAGGCGGCGATCGGAACGCTCAGAACCTATAAGGGCGAGCCCCACCGCGTGGAGCTCGTCTGCACGGTAAAGGGCCGCGACTTCATCGACGATTCGAAGGGCACCAATGTCGGCGCCGTAGCGGCCGCCGTTGCGGGACTTGCAGCCCAGGGAAGACGAATCCTCATTCTTCTCGGGGGCGACGGCAAGGGACAGGACTTTGCGCCTCTGGCCGATGTGCTTAAGGGCCGCGCCGCCTCAGCGGCGCTCATCGGCAAGGATGCGGACGAAATCGGCCGTGCGGCCGAAGCCGCGGGCGTGCCTTACCAAAAAATCCCGACCCTTGAAGCGGCCGTCGACTGGCTCTGGAGCGAAAGCCGCGAAGGCGACATCATTCTTTTGTCGCCCGCCTGCGCCTCCTGGGATATGTTCCGAGACTATGCGGAAAGAAGCGAACGCTTCAAGGCGGAAGCCGCGCGGATCAGAGCGCGCGAGGAGAGTGAAGCGTGACGCGTTTTGAGGAGTTCGACGACTTTCGCCTCTCCGCGCCCGGCGTCGACTGGGAAACGATCTTTTGCGTCGCGGCGCTCCTTGCCTTCGGGACGGTCATGGTCTTTTCAGCCACGTCGTCCTCAGGCGCCGGGGATGCGCTTGCCGCCGCCAACACAGGGGAGCTCAAGCGCCATCTGGCGAGTATTGGTCTCGCCGGAGCGACGGCGCTCGTCGTCTACCGGGTGCCGCTTTCCTTCTGGTTCCGGTGGTCGGGCATCATCGGGGGTCTGTGCATCATTCTCCTCTGCATCGTCTTTCTCCCTGTTGTGGGAAAAAGCGTCAACGGCGCGCGGCGCTGGATTCAGATTGCAGGCCTCTCGATTCAGGCTTCGGAGCTCGTGAAGGTGGGTGCCCTCATCTTTGCCGCGGCCTTTACCGTGAAGCGCCAGGAATTCATGCATTCCTTCTCGCGGGGCTTTGCGCCGATTGCCATCCCGATGGTCGTCGTCGCCTTTCTACTGATGCAGCAGCCCGATCTCGGCGCAACCGCGGTCGTGGCGGCGGAAATCATGGGGGTGCTCTTTCTGGGCGGCCTCTCCATGAACATCTTCCTCTCGGTGGGTGCGGTCGTCATCGGCTTTGTGGGCTTCATGATCTACATGACGCCCTGGCGGCTTTCGCGCGTTCTTGCCTACCTCGACCCCTGGAGCGAGGAATACGTGCTCGGGCAGTCCTATCAGCTCTCGCACTCGCTCATTGCTTTCGGGCGCGGAGAACTCTTCGGCGTGGGACTCGGCGGATCGGTGGAAAAACTTAATTACCTTCCCGAGGCGCATACGGACTTCATCATGGCCGTGATCGCCGAAGAGACGGGTTTTGCCGGTGTTATCTTTGTCCTTTTCATTTTTTACTGGCTCATTCGCCGGGCGTTTGAAATCGGGCGCCAGGCAATCAAGCTCGAGCGCTACTTCGCGGGACTTCTCGCAGAGGGCGTGGGGCTTTGGTACGGCGTGCAGGTGATCATCAACGTGGGCGTTGCCTCAGGGGCGTTTCCGACGAAGGGGCTGACGCTTCCCTTCGTGAGCTTCGGCGGCTCGGCGCTCCTCTCTTCGATGATCGCCATCGGGCTCCTGCTGCGCGTCGACCGCGAAAACAAAATTCTGATGCGTGGAGGTCAGGTGTGACGACGGAAAAGAATACAAATAAAGAGCGCGTGCTCGTTATCGCCGCAGCCGGCACGGGCGGGCATGTGATGCCCGGCCTTGCCGTGGCGCGCGTAATGAAGGAGCGCGGCTGGATAATCGTCTGGATCGGCACGACGACGGGCATGGAAGGCGGCCTCGTCGGGCGCGAGGGCATTGAATTCCATGCGCTCAACTTCCAGGGCGTGCGCGGCAAGGGGCTCGCGGGCGCCGTCAAGGGCGGCATCAAGATGCTGAAGGCGATCTGGGAGAGCCGAGCGCTCCTTAAAAAGATCAAGCCCGACCTCGTCTTCTCGACCGGGGGCTACGTCGCCGTTCCGGTGGGCTTCGCCGCACAGAATCTCAAGCGCCCGATCGTTCTCATGAACTGCGACGCCGATCTCCTCATGTCCACCAACACGCTTATGCCCTTCACGAGCGCGCTCGCCTGCGGGTTCGCCGGGGGCGCGCGCACGTTTGCGGGGACGAAGGGGCACACCACCGGCAACCCCGTGCGCGCGGAAATTGCGGCGCTCCCGCCGCCCGCCGAGCGCCTCGCCGGCCGCTTCGGGCCGCTCCGCCTCTTTGTTTTCGGCGGAAGCCTGGGCGCTCAGGTTCTGAACGACGTGCTCCCCGAAGCGCTCGCGAAGATTCCGCCTGAAAACCGCCCGATCGTCCTTCATCAGACCGGACGCAACCGCGATGAAGCGGTGCGCGAGCACTATGCGCGCTTAGGCGTCCAGGCCGAAGTCGTGCCCTTCATCGACGACATGGGCGCGCGCTACCGCGAGAGCGACCTCGTCATCTGCCGCTCGGGGGCGACGAGCTGCTCGGAACTCTGCGCCGCGGGCGCGGCCGCCGTCCTTGTTCCCTTCATTGCGAAGACGACGAAGCATCAGCTCGGGAATGCGAAGTACCTCGCCGACCGGGGCGCCGCCTGGCTCGTCGAGCAGCCGCAGTTCACGGCCGATCATGTGGCCGAGCTCATTGCCGGCATGACCCGCGAAAAGATTCTCCCGGTGGCTGAAGCCGCCCGCAGCATTGCGGTGCCCGATGCCGCCAAAAATGTCGCCGACCTAATCGAAGAGACGCTCGCCGCGCGCGAAGGCGCAAAGTACTGAAGGCCGCGGAAAGACAATCATCAAAGGAAAGAACGTGAAGTTTCTCGTTAATCACCTCCACTTCGTTGGCATCGGCGGCGCGGGCATGAGCGGCATCGCCGAGGTGCTCCTCAATCTCGGCTACGTCATCAGCGGCTCGGACATTGCCCGCACGCCCGTCACCGAGCGCCTGCAGGAGCTCGGGGCCCGCATTTTTCTCGGACACGACAAAAAGCACATCCGTGGTGCGGATGCCGTGATTGTTTCCTCGGCCGTGAAGGCCGACAACCCGGAAGTGGTCGCCGCCCGCGAGCTCGGCATTCCCGTCGTGCCACGCGCGGTGATGCTCGCTGAACTGATGCGCCTGAGGCGCGGCATCGCGATTGCGGGCGCGCACGGAAAGACCACCACGACGTCGCTGACCGCGTCGCTCCTCGCTGCTGGCGGGCTCGATCCCACCTTCGTGATCGGCGGGAAGCTCAATTCCGCGGGGGCGAATGCCCGCCTCGGGACCGGCGAATTCCTCGTCGCGGAAGCGGACGAATCGGACGCATCCTTCCTCAACCTCACGCCCGTGATCTCGGCGGTCACCAACATCGACGAAGACCACATGGACACCTACGGGCATGATTTCGAACGCCTGAAGAGCACCTTCGTCGACTTCCTCGAGCGCCTTCCCTTCTACGGCGTTGCGGTTCTCTGCATGGACGACCCCAACGTGCGCGAGATCCGTCCCCGGGTGACGAAGCCCGTGATCGGCTACGGCCTCACCCCGGAAGCGAGCGTCCGCGCGATCGACGTAGAGGCTTCGGGCACGCAAATGCGCTTTACGGTGCTCCGTCCCGATCATCCGCCGCTTCCCGTGACGCTCAATCTCCCGGGCGTGCACAACGTGAGGAATGCGCTCGCGGCCATCGCGATTGCAACGCTTGCGGGCGTGAAGGATGCCGACATCGTGCGGGGCCTTCTAGAATTCCGCGGCGTCGGCAGGCGCTTCGCGCAGTACGGCGACATTCCGATCAAAAATGCGGAAGGAAAAATCACGGGAAGCTTCACGCTGATCGACGACTACGGCCACCATCCGCATGAAATGGCGGCGACGCTTGCGGCAGTGCGCGGCGCATTCCCGGGCCGGCGCATCATCGTGGCCTTCCAGCCCCACCGCTATACGCGCACGCGCGACTGCTTCGACGCCTTCGTGAAGGTTCTCGAGGACGTCGACGGGCTCGTCCTCGCAAATGTCTATCCGGCGGGCGAGGATCCGATCGAGGGCGCGGACAGCGAGCACCTTGCGCGGGCGATCGCCGCGCAGGGGTATCACGAGCCCGTGGTCGTCAATGTTGAGGATGTGCCCGCAAGCGTGCGCACCATTGCGAAGGACGGCGACGTCGTGATCACGATGGGCGCGGGTTCGATCGGCAAGGCGGCGCCGAAGATTGCCGGGCTTGCCTGATTAGAGAATTTAAGGAGAGGAATTATGGCCAGTATGCTCAGCCGCGTGGTGGTGCTTCAGGGCGGCATTTCGTCCGAGCGCGAGGTGTCGCTCCTTTCGGGAAAGGGCGTCGCGGACGCGCTTCGCGCGAAGGGTCTTGAAGTGGACGTCTGGGATCCGGCATCGGACAGCGTCGGAATGCTCGAGGAAGGCGGCTACGATGCGGCCTTCATCGCGCTTCACGGAAAGCTCGGCGAGGACGGATCCATTCAGGGGCTTCTCAACTGCCTCGGGCTTCCCTATACGGGGCCGGGCGTTGCGGCTTCCGCGATTGCGATCGACAAGGAAATGACGAAGGCGCTCTGGGTCGACGCCGGCATTCCCGTTCCGGCGGGCGCGAGGCTCTCCGCTCGCTCGAGCGATGCGGAGCTTCTTGCTGCCATCGACGCCTTCGGGAAAACCGGGCTTGTGGTGAAGCCCGGGCATGACGGCTCCTCAATCGGCGTCACGAAGATTCTTCCCGAAGCGCTGACGCTTGAGAGCCTCCGCGATGCCGTCAGGGACGCGGCCAGGCGCGATGAGGATGAGGTGCTCGCTGAGGAATACATTCAGGGCCGCGAATTCACGGTTGCGGTTCTCGACGGCAAGGCGCTCCCCGTCATTGAAATCATTGCGCCCGAAGGAAGCTACGACTTCCAGAACAAGTACTACACCGATTCGGTGCGCTACGAATGCCCGGCAAAGCTCTCCGACGAAGAGTCGAAGGAACTTCGCGAAGCCTGCGAGAAGGCCTTCCGCACGCTCGGCTGCCGCGGCTGGTCGCGCATCGATGCCATGCGCCGTCCCGACGGGGGCTTCGCGCTCCTTGAGATCAATACGTCGCCCGGGATGACCCCGCACTCGCTCGTGCCGATGGCTGCGAGAAGCGTAGGACTCGATTACGGCGAACTCTGCCTCAGGGTGCTCGGGCTCGCACAAACGGATTAATCGGGAAAGCACGGGGCCGTGGAGGACTTCAATAACACGCCGAGAAGCCTCTCCTACAGAGGAGAGGCGCTCGAGCAGATCCCGCTCACCGGTACGACAAGCGTGCCGGAGGGCGGCGCTCATCCTCAAAAAAGGCGTTCGGGGAGCCTGATCCGGGGCCTCGCGGGTCTCCTTTTCGCCGCCGCGCTGGCGGGCGCCTATCTGGCGGCCCCTGCCGTGACGGGGCTTGACTACGTCAGGATCCACCGGCTCGAGATGAAGGGCGATACGGCGAAAGTGCCTCTGCCGCGCCTCAAGGAAGTCGTCGAACCCGAGCTCGAGGGGAAGTCCTACTTCACGACCGACATTGCCGCCGTGCGCGCGGCCGCGGAAACCGTTCCCTGGGTGAAGCATGCGTCCGTGCGGCGCATCTGGCCCGATCGGATAGAAGTCGATATCACGGTCTATGAGGCCGCGGCTCAGCTCGAGGACGGACGTCTCATCAGCATTGAAGGAAAGCTCTTTTCTGCCAATCCCGAGGAAGGCGCGGAAGCCCGGAATCTTCCGACCTTTTCCTGCGCGGCAGAGGACGTGCCGGAACTTCTGAGGCGCTACCGCCGCTTTACGTCGCTCTTCGGCGACCTTCCCTTCCGCATTACGGCGCTTTCGCTTTCGGACCGGGGCAGCTGGTCGCTCGTCATTCAAGGGCCGAGGATTCCGCCGACCCGTGTGGAGCTCGGGCGCGACACGGCGGGATCTCCCGTAGAGGAGCGCGTTCGGCAGGTGGCGGCAGCCTATCCCCGGATGGAAGAGCTCCTCGGCGGTCCGCCCTCATCCATCGACGCGCGCTACCGGCGCGCCATTGCCGCAGGCAAGGTGGACAAAAAGGCGCTAGAAGCCTATCTGGAGGAAAATGCCCGGGCGGAGGAGAAGAAGGAGTCCGTTGCCCTGCCGGCAGAAAAACCGGCTCAATCCCCGGAAGCCCCTCAGGCACAGGAAGCTCCTCAGGCCGGACCGGATGCGCTCTCCCCGGACAACGATCAGGAGAGCGCTTCGGATGCGGATGATTCCGCCGACAGCACGGAGCTTGAAGCGCAGGAAAACACCCCCCACGGAACGTTCAGAAGTGAGCCATGAAGCAGCAGAAGGAAAATAAGGAATTTTTCGCCGCCCTTGATGTCGGTTCCGACAAGGTGCTCTGCCTTGTCGCCCGTCCGGGGGATGAGCCGGAAATGCTGCGCGTGATCGGCATCGGCAATACGCCGTCGTCGGGCATCCGGAACGGCTGCGTTGTGGACGTCACGGCTGCCGTGGGGTCGATCCGTCAGGCCGTGAGTGAAGCGGGCTTCACGGCGGGCGTCGAGATTACGGGCGTCTGGGCGGCGATCGGCGGCCATACACTGAAAAGCGCCAACTGCACGGGGCAGACGGTGCTGCGCGGACGCGAAGTCACGCGCGAGGATGTCGAGCAGGCTGAATTGAATGCCCGGCAGTCCGCGCTTCGCGACATGAAGGGCGAGAGCCTTCTCAAATTGATCCCGCAGGGATACCGCTGCGGCGACCTTGTGACCGACAAGCCCGTGGGGCTCGTCGGGCAGAAGCTCGAGGCCGACGTGCATGCGCTATACGGCTCGAGAACGAACGCCAATAATCTGAAGCATGCCATCCAGCGCGTGGGGCTCGAACTTCTCAACTACGAGCCTCACCCCTGGGCGGCCGCGCAGGCTGTGCTCTCGGAAACCGAGAAGACGTGCGGCACCGCGCTCATCGACATCGGCGCGGAGACGACCTCCCTCATCGTTTTTCGGGAGGGCCGGATTCTCTTCACGGACGTTCGTCCCTGGGGGGCGGAGCACTTCACGCGCGACCTCGCGATCGTTCTCGGCATCAGCCTTGAGGACGCCGAGGCGCTGAAGCTCCGCTCGGGCGAATGCCGGCTGTCGCAGGTGCTTCCCGGCGAAATCGTTCAGATCGAGGTGCACGGCCGCACGACAAGGCCTTACGCGCGGGATCTCCTCGTCAAGACCCTCTCCTCGCGCGTGCGGCAGTTTTTCGGGATTTACCGCAAGATGCTCGCCGACGCCGGCGTCCTCGACCAGGTCGAGCTCGTGGTGCTCACGGGTGGAGGCGCGATGCTGCGCGGCATCGGCGAAGAGGCGGAAGCTATTCTCGACAAGCACGTGCGCATCGGAATTCCGGATCGGGTCGAGGGCGAGAGCCCGCTTCTGCAGCGCTCCGACGCCGCCGTAGCCGCCGGACTCGCGGTCTGTGCCCTGAAGGAGAGCCTCTCCGGCCCCGAGCGCGCCTTCGGAATGCGGCGAAGCATGAGCTTTCTCGGGGGGCTCAAGACCTTCTTCCTCGGCGACTATTGAGGAAAGGCATCCCCCTCAAAAAAGATTCTTTTCCAACGGACACACAGTTTTTTTCGGCAGCGGCGGGAGGCTTCCCGCCATCCTCAGAATTCGTAGATAATTTGCAGACTTTTCCATCAGAGGTTGAAATGGCTTTCGAAGTTCTCCCTGAATTTGATCCCCTGAAAACCGTCATCAAGGTGATCGGCGTGGGCGGCGGCGGCGGAAATGCCGTCGAGCACATGATTACGCACGGCGCCAAGAGCATTGAGTTCATTGCGGCCAACACGGATCATCAGGCCCTGCAGCGCTCGAAGGCGCACGTCAATATTCAGCTCGGCAGCACCGGGCTCGGCGCGGGCGCCCGTCCTGAAATCGGCGCCGCCGCCGCGCAGGAAAAGCGCGAGCAGGTGGCCGAGGCGATCCGCGGGGCCAACCTCCTCTTCATCACCGCCGGCATGGGCGGCGGCACGGGCACGGGCGCTGCGCCCGTGATCGCCGAGATCGCGAAGGAAATGGGAATTCTCACCGTTGCCGTCGTGACGAAGCCCTTCAGCTTTGAAGGCGCCCGCCGCATGCGCACGGCCGAGCAGGGGATTGAAAACCTGAAGGCCAAGGTCGACTCGATGATTGTCATCCTCAACGAGAAGCTCGAGGAGGAATGCCCGCCCAACGCAACGATGAAGGAGTGCTTTGAGACTTCGAACGAAGTGCTCTACAAGGCCTGCGTCGGCATTGCCGAGATCATCCACACGCCGGGCACGATCAATGTCGACTTCGAAGATTTGAAGACCGTCATGAGCGAGCGCGGCAGCGCCATCATCGGCCTTGCCACGGCCTCCGGTCCCGACCGCGCGCGCGTTGCCGCCGAAAAGGCCATTGCCTGCCCGCTCCTCGAAGGCGCGAACCTTCAGGGCGCCCGCGGCATGCTCGTCTACTTCACGGGCAACGACAGCCTCACGCTCGCGGAAATCCGCGAGGCGATGGGCGTGCTCAATACCTTCGTTGCCAAGCAGGCGAACGTCATTTTCGGTTCCGCCATTTCAGAAGAAATGGGCGACGAGGTGCGCGTGACCGTGGTGGCAACCGGGCTCGACCGTCCGTTCGAACCGGGCGAAGCGCCCGATACGTCGAGCGCCGCGGAAGCGCCCGATGTGGGGCAGGGCCTTCCTGCCGGCGCCATTCCGCAGATTGACGGCGCGGCCTACACGGCGCCCACTCTCGGCGCGGCTTCCATTCCCTCTGAGAAGAAGCCCGCTGCCGGGGCTGACGCCTCTCAGGGCGAGCGGAAGGTTCCCGAACCCGTGACCGTTCCTTCGGGCGGCGGCTATGCAATTCCGACCTATCTGCGCTCCAGCGGGAGCTAAGACCAAATGTTTTCTCAGCGCACGCTCGGCGAATCGGTTGCCGCTGTCGGCATCGGGCTTCACAGCGGCAGAAAGATCCGCCTCGTTCTGAGGCCCGCTCCGGCCGATACCGGCATCGTCTTTCGCCGCGTGGATTTGGAGCCCCCCGTCGACATTCCCGCCGAACCCCTCAATGTGAACGATACCCGCATGGCGACGACCGTCAATGTGGGGCGCGCCGCGGTGGCGACCATCGAACATCTGATGAGCGCCTTCAGCGGACTCGGGGTCGACAACTGCATTGTTGAGGTGAATGCTCCCGAGATTCCCGTGATGGACGGTTCGGGTGCAAGCTTTGTGTACCTCCTTCACAGCGCCGGGATCGTCGAGCAGAAGGCCGCGAGAAAGTTCGTGCGGATTCTGAAGCCGATTGAGGTGCGCGAGGGCGACAAGCTCGCGAGGCTCGAACCTCATGAAGGCTTCCGGCTTTCCTTCCGGATCGCGTTCGGGCATCCGGCGATTGATGCAACCGATCAGTACGCCGACATCGACTTTTCGCGCGTCAACTACGAGCAGGCGGTGGCGCACTGCCGCACCTTCGGCTTCGTGCAGGACGTGGAAATGCTGCGGCGCATCGGCCTCGCTCAGGGCGGGTCGCTCGACAACGCCATCGTGATGGACGAATTTCGGGTGCTTAATCCCGGCGGACTGCGCGAACAGGCGGAGTTCGTGAAGCACAAGATCCTCGACGCGATGGGGGATCTTTATGTGCTTGGAGCCCCGCTCCTCGCGCACTACATTGCCGAAAAGTCGGGGCACGGACTCAACAATCAGCTCCTGAGAAAGCTCCTGGCGACCCCGGATGCCTGGGAAGAAGTGACTTTCGAGCATGCGAAGGACTGTCCGGTCGACTTCTGGCCGCAGCCCGCGGCCGTGTCTCCCGAAGAGGATTCCGTAAAGTCGGACCGCTCCGGCAATACGCCGCTCTGAGGCATTCCGCTTCCCGAGTTGAGAAAAGCCCGTACGCTTCGGTGAGCGCGGGCTTTTCCTTTTCCGGTCGCTGAACACGCGGATTTCAGAGCTTTGCAAGGCGGGCGGAGAAGTCGTTCGCCCAATCATCAAGCTTTTGCGCGAGGCGCTCCGTTTCTGCACCGTCGGCGAGCGGATTGGCCGCCATGCCCTCGACCTGTGCGAGAAGACCGGAGAGTTCGTCGAATTCCTGTGTGAAGGCTTCGTGGTTTGCGCGCCTGAGCAGCATGCGGCTGCGGATTTCCCGCAGGTCCTCCCGGCGTGCGGCATCGGCTTCAGACGGAATCAGATTCGGATCGGGCGCTCGGGGGAGGCGATCCTTCCAGACCGGGAGAATGTCCCGAAGGATCTGAAGCTTTTCCTCAAGGCTCCCGGGAGCTGCTTCGGGAGGCTTCGGCGCCTTCACGGTCTTTTTACTTTTTTCCTCTGCTTCGCGCTCCTTCCGGGCCCTTTCGGCTTCCTCGCGCCGGGAGCGTTCGGCATCCGCCGATTCGATCGTGAGCGCAGGGATCTTCGGCGCCGCTTCACGGCGTGCGGCTTCCGCCAGCTCAAAGGCGTTCGCGAGCGATTTTTCGAGCGCGGCGAAGAGGACGTTCCGGGACGTTTGTTCACCGGAATCCTTAGGCGACGAGAGGACGGAAGAGAAATTTTTAAGCGCGTCCTCCGCCTTCTGAACGAGGGCACGCCGCTCGCGCCAGAGATTAAGCCTTGCGAGCTGGCGCTCCCTCAGGGCGCTCGTTTCAGGAGAGGTCGCAGCCTCCGCTTCGGTGGGAATGATGCTTTCGTTGGGAGAGAGTCCGAGCGCGGAGAGGATCGCCCGCAGATGTTCGCGGAGGATTCCCGCGAGGGCATCGAGCCGCACCTCGGCGGGATTTTCGCCGGGAAGCTCCCCTTTGGGAAGGCTCGAGCGGAGCATCTCGGCCGCTTCCTTCAGATATTCCGATTCGGAGGAGAGCGCATTGAGCGCGCCTTCATTCTCCGGGCGGCGAAGATCAATTTTGCGGAGTTCCGCGAAGTCCGAAGCGAGGGCCGATGCAGAGAAGCTCCTCGGTACGCGTAGCTTCGGCCGGTCGCTCTCGAGCGTTTTTTCGAGCGCCTCGAGCTTCGCGAAGGCTTCGGAGAGTTTTTCTTCAATTTCCGACCGGGAATTCCAGATGAGAAGAAGACGCGAACTCTGAGGCGAGAGCGCTTCCTCAGGCGCCTTCTCGCCTTTTTTCCGGGCTTCCGCAAGGCGCTCGATGTCGGCGGCAAGCGTTTCGTCGCCCGCAAGAATGTTGCCTGCAGGTGGGAGCTGATCGCGGGCCTTCTGGAGTTCCTTCCGCGTCACGCGGATTTCGGCGAGGAGCTTCGCAAGAGTTCCGCGGAGCTTTTCGCGAAGCGCCATATTGGGGGGCGGAGCTGAAAAGCCAGCGCGAAGCGCGCGCGCGCGCTCCTCGTCGGATTCTTTCGAGGGCTCGTGCGCGCTCTCCTTCTTCTGCTTTTCCTCCTCGACCTGAGCGGTGAGGCGCTCCCTCGCGTCCTTTACGCTCCGCAGGGCGGCGGAGAGCCTGCGGGCGAACGCAATGACTTCGTCTCTGAGCGCAGGGAAGTCGACGGTCTCCCCTTCTTTCCCGGCCATCGCGCGGGACTCGAACGCATTGAGCATGGGAAGAAGGGCCTTTCTTTCGGCATCCGCCTCGCTGGCGGCTTTTTCAAAGGCCGTGCGGCGCGCGATGCGCTTCAGCATCCTTCCCCGGACGCCCGCGAGTTCCTCGCTTGCGGCCGCGGCGGCATCTTCAGGAACGAGAAGCGGGTCGGGAGCCTGAGGGAGCTTTTCCCGGAGTCCTTTGATTTCGCTTCCGAGCTTCTCGAGCCGCTCGTGCTGGGCTGTAATGGCAGTGAGAACGGCAAGCGGAAGCTCTTCGGGGCTTGGTTCCAGCGTATGCGCGAGCGCCCGGATCTGCTCGCGCAGCTCCGGGTTGATGAGCTTTTCGGCTGCGGAGAGAAGTTCCGCAGCGGCAATGATCGAGGTCGTTCTCACGGGGGAGATCGCTTCAGCTTTCTCTTCTGGTGCGCGTCTGCCGCGGAGCCTGAATTCGACTCCGAGGACGGGCACCCCGTCGGCGATGAGCTTTTCAAGGAGGCGTTTGGAGAGGTTTCTCAATCGTGAGAGCTGCGCGGCGCTGTCGGTGATGAAGACCGCTTTATTGTTCTCAATGCGCACGCCCCGGCCGGTCTCGTAGTCAAGCGCAAGTCCCATGGCTTTGATGACGGGCGCCACGGCTTTCCCGGCCCGCAGGGAGAGCGCATAGGATTCAGCCAGGCCGGCCGTGCGTGAGCTCTGTTCGAGCGAGCGCTGCGGGGAACGGAAGCCCCGGCGCTTCAGCTGAAAGTCGGCGGGCATTCGGCGCAATTTGGGCACGGTGGAACCTCAGAAAAAGATGCCTGAAAGAAAACTTTCCTTGTCAAATCCCGGATGCGTTAAGGTATTGATCCTCCGCAATCTGCGATAATCCTATGGTTACGCTGTGGGAAGCTCTTGCCCGGCGGCAGGAAAGTTGCGGGCAGAGGAGACGATGAAAGTCCATCAAAGCCCGCTTCATTGAGGTGAAGAGTCTACCCAAAGTCTTCCATTCTTCCCTGAACCGCTTCGCGGCAGCGCAACCCGTTACCGGTCCCCTTCGGCGTCCTGAGGGTTCTCCCCGGACGGCTTCCTTTTGGTGCGGACCAGAGAATTCCGAGCTAAGAACAATGTTTGACGAACTTTTAACCAAGATCTTCGGCAGCCGCAACGACCGGCTGATTAAGCAGTACCAGCGCAAGGTGGCGCAGATCAATAAGCTTGAACCTGCCATCCAGGCGCTTTCGGATGCCGAACTCCAGGGAAAGACGCAGGAATTCCGCGACCGCATCGCCAAGGGGGCGACGACCGACGAGCTTCTGCCTGAAGCCTTCGCCGTGATGCGCGAAGCTTCCCGGCGCGTGCTCGGCATGCGCCACTTCGACGTGCAGCTGATCGGCGGCATGGTGTTGAACGACGGCAAGATTGCTGAAATGCGCACGGGCGAAGGCAAGACGCTCACGGCGACGCTCGCCGTCTACCTCAATGCCCTTCCCGGCAAGGGCTGCCACGTGGTGACGGTGAATGACTACCTGGCCTCGCGCGACGCGGACTGGATGGGGCGCGTCTACAACTGGCTCGGCCTCACGGTCGGCAAGATTCTCTCGCAGCAGGATACGGAAACGAAGCGCGCGGCCTACGCGTGCGACATCACGTACGGCACGAACAACGAGTTCGGCTTCGACTACCTGCGCGACAACATGGAGTACGACATCAAGGGGCGTCGTCAGAGAGGCCTCTACTATGCGATCGTCGACGAAGTCGACTCCATTCTGATCGACGAGGCGAGAACGCCGCTCATCATTTCGGGTCCTGCCGACGACAACACGGACCTCTACATCAAGATCAACGAGATCCCGCCTCTCCTCACGCGCCAGACCGAGGAAAAGGGACCGGGCGACTACTGGGTGGACGAAAAGGCCCACCAGGTCTACATCTCCGAATCCGGCCACGAGAAGCTCGAGAAGATCCTTTCCGAGCGCGGTCTCGTCGCCCCCGGCGAATCGCTCTATTCGCCGAAGAACATCATCCTCATGCACCACCTGATGGCCTCGCTCAAGGCCCATACGCTCTTCCATCGCGATCAGCAGTACGTGGTGCAGAACGGCGAAATCGTCATCGTCGACGAATTCACCGGTCGTCTGATGCCGGGCCGCCGCTGGAGCGAAGGCATCCATCAGGCCGTTGAGGCGAAGGAAGGCGTGCGCATCCAGCAGGAAAACCAGACGATGGCGTCGATCACCTTCCAGAACTACTTCCGCATGTACGAGAAGCTCTCGGGCATGACCGGCACCGCCGATACGGAAGCCTATGAGTTCCAGGACATCTACGGCCTTGAGACCGTTGTGATTCCGACCCACCGGAAGATGATCCGCATCGACGAGCAGGACAAGGTCTACCGCACCGTTCAGGAAAAGTACAACGCGATCGTGAAGGACGTGAAGGCCTGCCACGAAAAGGGCCAGCCGGTGCTTCTCGGCACGACGTCGATTGAAAATTCCGAACTCCTCTCGAACCTCCTCACGAAGGAAGGCATCCCGCACAATGTGCTCAATGCCAAGCAGCACGAGAAGGAAGCCCAGATCGTTCTCGAGGCCGGCCGTCCCGGCATGGTGACGATTGCGACCAACATGGCCGGCCGCGGCACGGACATCGTGCTCGGCGGCGGCATCAACAAGGCGGTCGACGAGATCGAGCTCGACGAGTCGCTCACGCCCGAACAGAAGGCGGAGAAGATCGCCAAGGTGAAGGCCGAGTGGCAGGTGCTCCACGATGAAGTGGTGAAGGCGGGCGGCCTTCGCATCATCGGCAGCGAACGCCATGAATCGCGCCGCATCGACAATCAGCTCCGCGGCCGTGCAGGCCGTCAGGGCGACCCGGGGTCGTCGTGCTTCTATCTCTCGATGGAGGACCAGCTCCTGCGCATCTTCGGCGGCGACCGCATGCGCGCCATCGCAGACCGTCTGAAGCTCGAGCCCGGCGTCGCGATTGAATCGAAGATGCTTACCCGCATGATCGAGTCGGCGCAGCGCAAGGTCGAGGGCCGCAACTACGACATCCGCAAGCAGCTCCTTGAGTTCGACGACGTTCAGAACGACCAGCGTCACGAGATCTACGGGCTGCGCAACGAGATTCTTGAATCCCCGGATTCGTCCGAGATGGTGAAGAACCTCCGCGAGGGCTATTTCCAGGATCTCTTCAGAAGCTACGTGCCTGCCGATACGGTTGAGGAGCAGTGGGACCTCGACGGGCTCTCCGAAAAGCTCAAGAATGAATTCGGCATTGAGGTTCCGTTCCGGAAGATGCTCGACGAAAACGAGCAGACGACCGACGAGGATCTCCTCACGGCGCTTCTCGCCCGCGTGAACGAAATCTACGAAGCGAAGGAAAAGCTTGTCGGCCACGAAGCGTTCGCGAGCTTCACGCGCTCGGTGCTGCTGCAGGTCATCGACCAGCTCTGGCGCCAGCACATCGCGGCGCTCGACGCGCTGCGTCAGGGCATATACCTCCGCGGCTACGCTCAGAAGCAGCCGAAGCAGGAATATAAGCGCGAAGCCTTCAGCATGTTCGAGCGCCTTCTCGACTCGATTCGCGAAACGCTCGTCTCGGTCGTCATGCGCGTTGAGATCAAGCTCCCTGAGGAAGCTCAGGCCGCTACGGACGCCAACATTGAGCAGGGCGAAGCGCGCGCGGATGCGGCTCGTCTCGCAGACGGCGGTTCGACCGCCGATCCGATGCCGCAGGATGCGGGAAGCTCGCTTGACCTGCTTTCCGATGAGGAAAAGGAAGCGCGTCTGCGCGAACTCTTCCGCCATGTCGGACGCAATGATCCGTGCCCGTGCGGCTCCGGAAAGAAGTTCAAGGACTGCCACGGGAAGCTCCAGTAATCTGAAGCTTTTCAAGAAGCCGTTCTGCGCCTGAACGAGGCGCATTCGTTCGCCCGGCCGGATTCCCGCAAAGAGGACCCGCCGGGCGATTTCATTTTCCACAGGGGAATTTCTTCATGATCCGCATTGGGAGCAGCTTTCATGTGCCGGGAATCCGGTTTCAGAGCGATCCCTCCGGAACCGTCTTCGCGGCGGATCTTCGGCGCGAAACCGTGTGGACTGCGCGCACCGCGGGCCGGTCGCTTCCCGCCGGCGCCCCGCGCGAGGACGGATCGGCAGCACGCATTCAATGGGCGGCAGCGGAGAAGCGCCGCGCATTTCCAGCAAGGCTCTTTATTTCGACGACTGTCGGTATTGCCGGGTTCGGGCCGCTTTCGGACCAGACGGCTTTGGCGCTCGAAGATGCGGCATCCGGGACTCTGAGCGTGGAGAAGGAAAATCTCATTGCCGCAGCCGCCGGGCCGGTCCTTGAGCACTATCCCGTCGGAAGCATGATTGAGGCGCTTCAGGCGGCCTGCGCGCAGCCCTTTCTCGACGAGCCCCGGGGCAGGGGCGCTGAAGCGCTCGGTCTCCCCTTTCGAATCGCCGAAGGAGCGCTCGAAATGGGAGCGGCGGTCTTCCATGCGGAGCGCGCCGGGGGAGAAGTTTGGATGGCCGCCTCGAGCGCGGGCATCGGGCGCGAGGTGATGGAAGGCGTCCGTGATCGTCTCTGGCTCGCGGGGCCGGCAGCCTGGCGCGCATCGTCCGGAATCCATCCGGGCGACATGCTGATTCTTCTTGCCACGGGCGCTTCGCCGATCGCAGAGGTCGCTTCGGAAGAAGACCCAAGAACGGAATCGGTGATTGCGGGGCTCTCCACAGCCCTCGCGCAGCTCGTGCGGAAGCGCGCCCTCGCGGCGGGCGGGCGGACTCCCTTCGGGCTTTTCGGCGCGGAAACGCCGCAGGAAGCAGAAGCCGCGACAGGCGTGCTGGCGCGGTTTATTCCGGGAATTCTTCGAAGTCTCTCCGCGGTTCAGGGAGAGAAGCTCTCAGGAGAAACGCTCCTTGACGGCATCCGGTGCGCGCTTCTCTCCGCGCCTTTGCCGGGGCTCGAGCGCGCGCTTGTTCGCGTAACGGTCGGGGACCAGATGCTTTCTTCCGGCCTCAGGGCGGCGGCCCCGCTTCCGGGGAGCATCATCCAGGCCTGGCGCGAGGGAAGCGCAGAACTTCGGATTGACCTTGGACGCGGCGCCTGCGGCGCCGTCTTCTGGGCCTGAAGCGGAAGATCCGGGAGGATGCCGGATTACGACTTCCCGGTGCCGGATGCTTCCTTCGCCTCTTCCCGGCGTTCCTCGTTGGCAAGAACCTCCTTCATGGCGCGTTCGGCCTTTACTTCTCTCAGGAAATAAAGAAGTGCCGCGAGCGTGAGCGCAAACCAGAGCACGAAGCCGTAGGCAATGGCGTTGAGCCCTGCGCTCTTGCCGAAAATCATGATGACGACGTTCGGAATGCAGGTGCCCATGTAGCTGATGAGGTAGAGCGCGGCGAGAAGCCGGTCGCGCTCCATGATGCGCGAGCCTTCGAGCAGCATCTTGAAGGAGGCCGCTGTGAGCGCCCCTGGGTGGCGCCGCAGACGAGCGCAAAGGCGATGAAGAGTTCCGGGAGCCGCCCGGCGACCGACAAAAAAGTCCCGCACCCGGAGACGACGTAGAGAAGTCCCACCGGCGCAAAGACCTTAAGCGGCGGGAATTTGGCGGCGGCAAAGGCACCGAGCGCATTGGGGAGAACGAGCGAAATGTAGACGAGGCCGGAGAACAGCGCAATCGGGGCGTCGGTCCCCCAGAGCCTTTTGGCAACTCTTGCCGATAATCCTTGGAAGAAGCACGTGAGCGCAGAGGTGCCGACAAAGCCGGCTGCGGCGAGCGCCAGCCTTCTGCCGTAGCCCGGAGGCGGCATGACGGAGGGCTTCAGAATGCCTTTTTTCGCGCTTTTCGTCGTGACGGTTTCGCTCGCGAGGAATATCAGCGCCGAGACCAGGAGTTCAAGGACGAGCACGCAGAAGAAGAGCCCCCTGGTGCCTGCAAGCTGCGTTTCAATGGCGACGCCGGCGCCGATGGTGGCGATCACGAAGCCCGCGAGCGGACCTGATGAGCTCACGGCCGTAGCGAGCCAGCTGCGACGGGGCGGCGCGCTGTCGACGCACCAGCTCATGGCGGCCGTCGTCGTGATGCCGCAGGCAAGGCCCTGAAGCAGGCGCCCGGCCATCAGAAAGGCGGGCGTATTCGCGAGAAGGAAGAAGGCGCAGGCGGCGAGTCCGAAAAGAAGGGAAACGAAAACCGCACCCCTGCGGCCGATCACTTCTGAGAGCCTCGCAAAGAAGAGGAGCGAACAGGCGTTCCCGATCACGTAGAGGAGCACCGTCATGCCGATGGCTGCAGTGGAGAGCCCGAATTCACGCGTCCTGGTGCTCATGAGAGGCACCGGGAGCGCCGAGGCGCCGAAGGCAATAAGCACCGTAAGGGACGCGGCGGTAAAGGTCAGGCTCTGACGGGGAAGAAGAGAAGATGTCTGGAGAGACATTCAGGACTCCGGGGAAACGATTCCGGAAGTCTATGAAGGTAGGGAGCCACGGTAGTTGTCGAAAAACTCGAGGAATAGATCAAAAATCTCAATTATCGGCCGGGCGCGCGACGAGCCCGGGTAGTTTGTTTACAGGCAGTCGTGAGGAACGGCTACCTGAACGATGCCTGACGATCGTGCGGATTTGGAGCGTCCCAAACCTGCAGAACGTGTCATTTTGAGGAGATCTATACCTGCAGGTTGTGTATAAATTTTTATAGTTTATTGAAAAATAACCAAAAATAATCATCCTCTGACCTAAGGTTCTCCGGAACTTCAGGCATCGGCGGTCGTCATCGCTTTTATTTCGGTGAAGGGAGCCTCGCCGTCAGCTTCGCGGAGCGTGCTCTCGAGCGTTGCCAGCAGCAATTCCCGGGACTCTGCGCGGCTTTTCCTCGGCGTGATGCCTTCCTGCCGCCGGAAAGTTCTTGCAAAAGCGACGGAGGATTTGAAGCCGAGCGAAGCCGCGATGACCTTCACCGGATCATCCGTGTCGCGCAGGCGCTGAACGGCAAGCCGGATGCGCCAGCGCACGAGGTAGTCCATAGGCGGCATGCCGATAATGCTCTTAAAATGGGCCGAGAATCGCGGACGCGACATGCGGGCGGCTTCGGCGAGCATGTCGACGGTCCAGTCGCGGGCCGGTTCGTTGTGAATGAGCCAGAGCGCCGGGACGAGCCTTCGGTCCTTCATTGCAAGGAAGAGGCCGGCTCTGCCGGCATCAGGAGACTGCAGCACAAACCGGATGACTGCCAGCATGACGAGGTCGATCGTACGACTCGTCGCGTATTCGGCTCCGGGTTCGCGACCGAGGCGTTCGAAATGGATGATTCGCATCATCCTTCGTCCTTCGAATCGAATCGCCGCTTTCGTTCCGGCGGATGACGAGAACCGGGGGAAGCGCGGAGACAAAGAACTGCGCCACCGCTTTGTCGGGCACCATCTTGCCGGCTAAAAGGCGAACTGAGGCGCAGCCTGAGTCTCCATAGAGCGCGAGGCCGTCGGAGAGTCTGAATTTCACATTCCGGGACTCCCGGGGAGGGGCGTCAGCGCTTGTCGCAATGATGTAGTTCCGGGGCTGAGCGAGCGCGATGGCGTCGCCCTCGCGGCGTTCGATCCGTTCATCGGCATCTGCCGACGGGCTGACGAAGCAGACGCCGTGATCGACGCAGATGAGCTTGAGTCCGTGAAAGGCGTCGTAGCGGAGCGCAAGACCTGAAGACGCTCGCATCCCGGTGGCGACATAGGAGCGCGGTGAAAGCGGTTCAAGAAACTTGGAAAGAAGATCCGGCATGGCGGTACGGGAGTCGTCGTGCAGAAAGACTGCGCAGATTACCTCAAGCAAAGTCGACGCGGATAAGAGACAATGCATTCTGCGAGCGCGGAACAAAATGATGCTTCCGCGCTCATCGTTGGAGAATATTGTGAGCGACAAGATTGTTGATGTCGCCGTCGGCGTGCTGATTCGCGAAGACGGCAGAATGCTTCTCGGTTCCCGTCCTGAAGGCAAGCCCTATGCCGGCTACTGGGAATTCCCGGGCGGGAAGCTCGAAAAGAATGAAACGGTTCATCAGGCGCTTGCAAGAGAGCTTGAGGAAGAGCTTGGCATTGCGCTTGCGGACTCCACGCCCTGGTTCGTGAAGGAGCACATTTATCCGCATGCCCACGTGCGGCTCCATTTCCGCCGCTCCCACGACTTCGTGGGCACGCCCGTGCCGAAGGAAGGCCAGGAGTGCGGGTTCTACGCTGCCAATGAGCGGACCCCCGGCCTCATGCTTCCCGTTGATCAGGCGATCGTGAACCGCGTTGAGCTCCCCGAGGTTTTTGAAGAGTCTTCCGACCTTCTCACGCTTTCGCGCAACGCCCTTCAGGCGACGATCGTCCGCGACCGCAGCTACCGCTGGGTCGGCGCCCGCGCCGAAACGATGGACGATGTGTTGAAAGCCGTCGCCATGGATTACGACTTCGTCATCGTTCCGCCGGAAGCCTTTGACGGGCTTCTCGTGAACGGCGAACCGCGCATTCCGACCTATGTCGACGGCGCGCCCGCTGCCGACCTTGCCTTCTGGCAGGCGAAGGGCGCTCACGGTGTGAAGCCCGTGATGTAAAGGTGAGAGAAGAGGTCCTTTCTTAACGGCGGCGCCTGCGGGCGCCGCTTTGCTTTCCGGCGTCGAGCCGCTCCCGGAGTTCGTCGGCACGCCGCGCCGCGTCCTCGAATTCCTCCGGCGACATTCTGTCGGCGGATCCGGGCTCGCCCTGGATCCGGTAGCCGTCATTGCCCCATTCGCCGAGGTCAAACATCTTGCAGCGCTCGCTGCAGAAGGGACGCCAGGGATTTTCGCGGGAATATTCCGTCATCTTGCCGCAGATCGGGCAGGGAACTTTCATTTTGTTCTTTTCCTGAAGCTTTCTGCGCTCACTGGCAGAGGCCGAGCTGGAAGGGAATGGTCTCATGCACCGCGTGGAGCTTGTGGCGCTCGTCGGGGAGCGAAAAGCGAATCCAGAGCATGTATTTGTTGGCGCTCACCTCAGGGATGAGCTTCGCTTCCTGCGGGAGCCAGACGCGCGCAAGGCTGTAGTTCTTCCCGGTGACGGAAAGCTGGAGCATCCCGTTGACAGCTTTCTCATTCGTGACGCGGGTGCTTGAGCGCATGAGCCGGAGAATGAGATTAACGGCGCGGATGGTGGGCGCGAGCGATTCCGTGAGGGAAAGAAGTTCCTTCCTTCGCTCCTCGGGCGGGCGCGAGAGCCAGTAGTGAAGCTGCGGCATGTCGAATTCGCAGGTGCCGCCCGGCAGATGCTGGCGGGTGCGGATAAGCTGAAGCCATTCGTTGTCGCGGATGCTCTGGCCCGAGCGGCCGACCACCTGAGAGACCTCGCGCGAGACGCTGCTCACTTCCTGAAGAAGTTCGGAAAGGTTCTCGTCCGGAGATCCCTTTTCTCGGAACCTCGCCTCAAGCGCGCATTTCTGACGCAGAAGCTCCTGCACCAGGTCGTTTCTGAGGTCGCTTCTTGCAGCTACGTCGGCGAGATCGAAAATCGTGCCGATCGCGGCCTGATGCGCAATGGCGCAGTCCTGACTGCAGTACCAGTCAAAGCGCTTCGCGAGCGATTCGAACCGGAGAAAGAAGCGGTTCTTTTCGCTGCAGGGAAATTCGTAGAGAAGCAAGCCGGAGTTCTGCATTGGGCGGGGTGAAAAAGCGTCGGGATAGCCGCGGCCCGGAAGAGGCCGCCGTCGTCGGTACATCTTAACGGAGCCGCAATCGCGAGTGAAGCGCCGGCAAAAGATGGCAAAGATTCTTGCTCTGCTCCTTCTGAGGCGCTTTCAGGCGCGAATCTGAGGAAGAACCGCTTCAGCCCAGGAGCGCACGCGTCTTTCGAAGCATTCCTTCGTGCAGTCATTCATGATGACGTCGTCGGCGGCGAGAAGCCTTTCACGGCGCGACGCCTGAGCGGCCAGAAGGCGCTTTGCAGCGTCTGGGAAAAGGCCCGAACGGGTCCCAAGTCTTTCGATCTGGAGAGCTTCCGGCGCATCAATCACGAGAATGCGGTCGGCGCGTTCCCGTGCAGCAGGGCTTTCAATCAGAAGCGGGCAGTCGTAAATGACGACGGGGGCATCCTTATGCACGTCGTAGAGCAGGTGGTCGACTTTGAGGGCGAGCTTCGCGTGCACGATAGCTTCGAGCTTTTTTCTTGCATCCCTGTCGCGAAAGACGAGCTCGCGCATCTTCGGACGGTCGAGCGCGCCGTCGGGCGTCGTCATGCCGCTTCCGAACGCCCGGATGATTTCGGGCATGGCTTCGCCGCCTGTAGCGGTGAGCGCGCGGGAGACCTGATCGGCATCCACGACGGGATAACCCATGTCGGCCAAAAACGCTGCGGCAGTGCTTTTGCCTGATCCGGCGCCTCCGGTAAGTCCCAGAATCCAGCCCATGAAAATCCCCCGATGCAGATAAGAGAAAAGGCGCTGTTCCTTGCGAAACAGCGCCTTTGAAACCTGGTCGGGGTGAGAGGATTCGAACCTCCGACTCCTACGTCCCGAACGTAGTACTCTACCAGGCTGAGCTACACCCCGAGATCTTCATCGTTTGAACGCTTATCGATCACGTCTAACAGTGAAGAACATTAATTCTAGCAGACTTGAATTAAAAATGGAAGGGGGAATTTTAGAAAGTGCCTTGCGGCCTCTTTCAAGTTCCTGTTCCGCTCGCGTCTTGCAACGATCAAGAGCGCCGGATCTTATCACAATGGAAGAGATTTTGTCAAAATCTCCGTCGCCTTTTCGGACAGCCTCGTCGATGAGCGCCTGTTCTTCGGGCGTGGCGGAGGTTCGGGCATAGATGAGCGGAAGCGTCATCTTGCCTTCTCTCAGGTCGGCGCCGAGGTTTTTGCCGATGTCCTTGGCAACGCCGGTGTAGTCGAGGATGTCGTCGGCGATCTGGAAGGCGTTGCCGAGCGCGAGCGCGTATTCGGCGACGGCTTCCTCAGCTTCGGGCGAGCATTCGGCAATGGCGGCCGCCATGCGGGCGCCGGCCTCGAAGAGGCAGGCGGTCTTCCTCTCAATCACCCTGAAGTAGCGCGTCTCGTCGACCGACGGGTCGTGCGCGTTCACCATCTGAATGACTTCGCCTTCAGCGAGGCGGTTCGCGGCGTTCGAGAGCGCTTCCATGACGCGCAGGTTCCCTGCGCGGACCATCATCTGGAAGGAGCGCGTGTATAGGAAGTCGCCCACGAGCACCGCCGCGCCGCTGCCCCAGCGGGCATTGGCGGTCGGACGGCCGCGGCGCATGACGCTTTCGTCGACCACGTCGTCGTGCATGAGGGTTGCGGTATGCAGAAGCTCAATCGTGGCGCCGAGGTAGCAGCAGAGATCGCCCTTGTAGCCGAGCGCGCGGCAGATGAGGATCAGGAGCGCCGGGCGCATGCGCTTTCCGCCAGCGCTCGTGATGTAGTCGCTGATTTCATGCATGCGGCTCACGTCGCTCGCGAGTTCGCTGCGGATCACGTCGTCGACCGCTTTCATGTCGGGCGCAATGGGGGCGAGAAGCCGGCGCACGAGCGCCTTCGGGTCTTCGGCAGAAGTGGTTTGAGTCATAGTGCTTGGTTGCTGCCTGTTTTCAGGTGTCCGGCAACATCGGAAGACGAAGCCGGAAAGAGAGAAACAAAGTATAACGAAGGGCACTGCGCCCGCCTTCTGCATGATCTCAGATAGTCATGCGGAAAAATGGGAATTTCGCTTGACGCGCCCTTCTTGCGGGTGAAATAATGCGCCTCTTTCCACGCAATGGACGCGCCCAGAGTGTGCCTGCCGGGGATCCCCTCCGGCCGCACAGGCACGTCGAGTACAAAAAGGCTTCGCATAAACCTGGATTTTCAGGTTGAAGCGGGGCGGCGAGGTTTATTTACATGTACGCGATCATCAAGACCGGCGGTAAGCAGTACCGCGTCAGCGTCGGCGATTCCGTTCAGGTCGAGCTTCTCGGCCAGGACGCCGGCTCCCAGGTTACCTTCACCGAAGTTCTCGCCGTTTCCGGCGAGGACGGCCTCAAGGTTGGCAAGCCCGTTGTTGAGGGCGCCACTGTTACGGGCACCATCACCAAGCTCGGCCGTACCGACAAGGTTCGCATCTTCAAGTTCCGCCGTCGTAAGCACTCCATGAAGTCCGGCGGTCATCGCCAGCACTTCGCTGAAGTTCGCATCGACGCGATCAATGCTTGATTGGTTCTTAAATCCTCTCTTTGAGTAAAAGAAAATGGCACATAAGAAAGGCGGCGGCTCTACCCGCAACGGTCGTGATTCCAAGGCGAAGCGCCTTGGCGTGAAGGTTTTCGGCAATGCGGCCATCAATGCCGGCGGCATCATCGTCCGTCAGCGCGGCACGCAGTTCCATGCCGGCGACAATGTCGGCACGGGCAAGGACTACACCCTCTACGCGCTTGTCGACGGCGTCGTCAAGTTCGAAGTGAAGGGTGCGTTCCATCGCCACTACGTTCACGTCGAACCGACGGCCCTCTGATCTCCTCTACATTTGAGATCAGCCGGCCGGACGAAAACGGACTTCTGCTCCTTATGAAGCGGAGGTCCGTTCCGGATCGAAAAAAAGCCCAGTGCGGATCTCCCGGCTGGGCTTTTGCGTTATAAGCATCCTCAATCTTTTTTATTCCCCGACATTTTTATCGAGGCCTATTGTGAAATTCGTCGACGAAGCCAGAATCGAGGTTCAGGGCGGCAAGGGCGGCAACGGCGCCGCGAGCTTCCGCCGCGAGAAGTTCATTCCGAAGGGCGGCCCTGACGGCGGCGACGGCGGCCGCGGCGGCTCCGTGTGGGCTGAGGCTGACCGCAACATCAATACGCTCGTCGACTATCAGTACACGAGAAAGTTCTTCGCTCCCGCGGGCGAAAACGGTCGCGGCGCAGACTGCTACGGCGCGGGCGGCAAGGACATCGTCCTGCGCATGCCCGTGGGCACGATCATCCGCGACACGGATACGGGCGAAACGGTTGCCGACCTCGCTGAACACGGCGCCCGCGCGCTTCTTGCCGCCGGCGGCAAGGGCGGTCTCGGGAACCTTCACTTCAAGAGCTCCGTCAACCGCGCTCCGCGCCAGTTCACGCCGGGCGAACCCGGTCAGTACCGCTCGCTCGAGCTCGAACTCAAGGTGCTCGCTGATGTGGGCCTTCTCGGGATGCCCAATGCCGGCAAGTCCACCCTCATTTCCTCGGTGTCCAATGCCCGCCCGAAGATTGCGGACTATCCCTTTACAACGCTTCATCCGCACCTCGGCGTGGTGCGCGTGGGTCCGGAGCAGAGCTTCGTCCTTGCCGACGTCCCCGGCCTCATCGAAGGCGCGGCGGAAGGCGCCGGCCTCGGACACCTGTTCCTCCGTCATCTTTCGCGCACGAAGGTGCTGCTCCATGTGATCGATGCCTGCCCGATCGACGAATCTGTTGATCCCTTCGAGCAGGCGCACGCGCTTGTGGGCGAACTCGAAAAGTACGATCCGGAGCTTGCCGCCAAGCCCCGCTGGGTGGTCCTCAACAAGATGGATCTCGTCCCCGAAGAAGATCGCGAGGCGCTCATCAAGAAGTTCCGCGATGCCTTCGCCCGCGAGCATGAGCCGGTATTCGCCGTCTCGGCCGCCACCCGCGAGGGGCTCCCGGAGCTTGTGAACAAGCTCGCTCAGAAGATCGACGAGGATCGTCGCGCCGAGCAGCAGTTCCTGGACGACGAGCGCTTCGACGAAGCGCGCAATACTCCCTTTGATCCGGCTGCCAATTAAAGACGCCTGACGATATTCTCTTTCCCCCGGGCGGAGCTTTTCTTCAGTGAAGCATGCGCCGCCCGAATTCTTCGAAGGTCGCAACATGACTTCACTCTTAGAGAATGCCCGCCGCATCGTCGTCAAGGTCGGCAGCGCGCTCGTCACCAACGAGGGACGAGGCGTCGACATCGAGGCGATCGAGCGCTGGGCGCATCAGATTGCCGAGCTGCGTGCCATGGGGCGCGAGGTTGTGCTCGTGAGTTCCGGCGCCATTGTGGAAGGCATGAAGCGCCTCGGCTGGACCACGCGCCCCTCGCGCGTCTGCGAGCTTCAGGCGGCCGCCGCCGTTGGACAGATGGGTCTCGTGCAGGCCTATGAGGAGCATTTCGCCGCCCACGGCATCGGGACGGCGCAGATTCTCCTCACGCATGCGAACCTCGCCGACCGCGAGCAGTATCTCAATGCCCGCATGACCCTGATTGAGCTTCTTTCCCTCGGGATCGTTCCCGTCATTAACGAGAACGACACCGTGGTGACGGAGGAAATCAAGGTGGGCGACAACGATACGCTGGGCGCGCTCGTTACGAACCTCGTTGAAGCTGATGTGCTTGTGATCCTCACGGATCAGAAGGGGCTCTATACGGCGGATCCCCGCTCGAACCCGGATGCGGAATTCGTCGCGGAAGCCACTGCCGGCGACCCGAAGCTCGAAAAAATGGCAGGAGGCGCCGCGAGCCAGCTCTCGAAGGGCGGCATGATCACGAAGATCCTCGCCGCAAAGCGCGCCGCGCGTTCAGGCGCGGGCACCATCATTGCCTCGGGCCGGGAGGAAAACGTGCTGGTGCGTCTCGCCGAGGGCGAAATGATCGGCACGCATCTGAAGCCCGCTTCGTCGGTGCTTCACGCGAGAAAGCAGTGGATTGCGGATCATCTGCGCTCCGCCGGCCGGCTCGTGCTCGACCCGGGCGCCGTGCGCGCGCTCCGCGAAAGCCATACGTCGCTTCTTCCTGTTGGCGTCAAGGCCGTTGAAGGCGACTTCGTGAGAGGCGAAATGGTGGTCTGCGTCGACGAGGAGGGCCATGAGGTCGCCCGCGGGCTCGTGAGCTACGCGAGCGATGACGCCCGCCGCATCTGCCGCGCGCACACGGAGGACATCAGCCGCATTCTCGGCGCTTGCGATGCGCCCGAGATGATCCATCGCGACAATCTTGTCATGCTCTGATTTTAAAATATCTCCCGCTTTTTTTTGCCGCTTCCGCATGACTGCCATTCAGCGCTCACGAAAGCGGCTTCAACACTCCCAAATGCTTCCCGCAGGAGCACGAGAAGGCAGAACGCCCCCTGAAGCTCCTTGAGGAAGCTGGAATTGAATCCTATGCGAGCCCGTTCATTCTTTATTTCGACTCTCAAAGAAGCCCCCGCCGATGCCGACGTCATCAGCCAGCAGTACATGATCCGCTCCGGCATGATCAAGAAGCTTGCCGCGGGCGTCTACACCTATATGCCTCTTGGTCTGCGCGTCATCCGCAAGATCGAGAAGATCATCCGCGAGGAAATGGTCCGCGCGGGTTCGATTGAGCTCCTCATGCCGATGGTTCAGCCGGCCGAACTCTGGCAGGAAACCGGCCGCTGGGAAAAGTACGGTCCTGAGCTTTTGCGCATCAAGGACCGCCACATGCGCGACTTCGTGATTCAGCCGACTTCCGAAGAGGTGATCACGGATGTGGCGCGTCAGGAAATCAAGAGCTGGCGTCAGCTCCCCGTCAACTTCTTCCACATTCAGACGAAGTTCCGCGACGAGCGCCGTCCGCGCTTCGGCGTGATGCGCGGCCGCGAATTCACGATGAAGGACGCGTACTCGTTCGACCGCGACGAGGAAGGCGCCGGGAAGTCCTACGACAGGATGTACGAGGCCTATCAGAGGATTTTCAACCGCATCGGTCTCGTCTTCCGCGCCGTGCGCGCCGACACGGGCTCGATCGGCGGCTCCCGTTCGCACGAGTTCCAGGTGATCGCAAACGCGGGCGAGGACGTCATCGCCTACTGCCCGGATTCCGACTACGCGGCCAATATTGAGCTTGCGGAAGCTTCCTCCGTGCTCCCGGGCCGTGCGGAACCGAAGGAAAAGATGGAAAAGCGCGCGACTCCGGGTCAGGAAAAGTGCGAGCTCGTGACGGAATATCTCGGCATTCCGTTCCTTTCCTCGATCAAGAGCGTCGTGCTTGCCGCCGACCGCACGAACGAGAAGGGTGAACCGCTCCCGGCGAAGATCGTCCTTGTGCTCCTTCGCGCCGACCATGAACTCAACGAAGTGAAGGCGGGCCATATTCCTGAGCTGAAGGAAGGCTTCCGCTTCGCGACCGACCAGGAAATCCTTGCCGCCTTCGGCTCGAAGCCGGGCTACCTCGGCCCCATCGGCCTCAAGGGCGACGTGGCGGTATATGCCGACAAGACTGCGGCCGACATGAGCGACTTCTGCTGCGGCGCCAACGAAGAGGGCTACCACTACACGGGCGTCAACTTCGGGCGCGACCTGCCGGAACCCGTCGTGATGGATCTGCGCAATGTCGTCGAGGGCGACCAGTCGCCCGACGGCAAGGGCGTGCTCCGCCTGCAACGCGGCATTGAAGTGGGCCACGTCTTCTTCCTTGGCACTCGCTATTCGGCTCCGATGCAGGCCAACTTCCTCGACGAAAACGGTAAGCCCCAGCCCATGCAGATGGGCTGCTACGGCATCGGCGTCACCCGTGTGGCGGGCGCCGCGATCGAGCAGCGTCACGACGACAAGGGCATCATGTGGCCCGACGCCATTGCCCCCTTTGAAGTGGTGATCTGCCCGATGAACTACGCGAAGAGCGAAGCCGTCCGCGCCGCGGCCGACAAGCTCTATGAGGAGCTCCTCGCGAAGGGCGTCGACGTGATCCTCGACGACCGCGACATGCGTCCGGGCGTGATGTTTGCCGAGTGGGAGCTGATCGGCGTGCCGCACCGCGTCGTGATCGGCGACCGCGGCCTCAAGACGGGCGAAGTCGAATATGCCGACCGCACGAGCCTCGTCGAAAAGACGATGGTGAAGGTTGAGGAAGCGGCTGACTTCGTTGCTTCCCGCGTTGCGCGCTGAGAAGAGAGGCGCACTCCCCTGAGAAGGGAGTGCGTGAATTCCCTGCAATAAAAAATTCGCCCGGTCCGGCAGTAATAGCCGGACCGGGCGAATTTGTCTCTGCGGGGCGCCTTTTATCGAAAAGGCGCCTGGGGTGCGCTTACTGCTTGTCCTCAACCGGATCGAAGCTGAGCGAAATCTCGCGCGGCATGTCCTCGCCCGCGCCTGGGCGCGGCAGCGGATTACAGCTGCGGATCGCTCGGGCAACGGCGGCATCGTAAGCAGGCCACCCCGAGGGGGTCACGAGCTTCGGCGTTCCCACCTGTTCGCCCGTCGGGAGAAGCTGGAGGCTGTAGACCGCTCGATACTGACCGGGCCGCGTGGTTGCTGGCACGTCGATCGTGATTTTGGGACGGATGCAGCTGCGCACCTGGTTGGACCAGGTGGCAAGCGCCGATCCCGTGAGGGACCGCCGGAAATTCCTGCGGTCGCCCGTCGTCGTGCCGGAGCGCTGGGCGTTCGGATCCACCTTGGCCGAAAGGCGGGCAAGCTCCTGCTCGCGGAAGCGCTGCGCAACGCGGCGGCGCTCCTCGGCTTCCTCGCGGGCCTTCTTTTCGGCTGCAGCCTTTTTGGCGGCTTCCTCAGCCTGACGCTTTTCCTCAGCGACCCGAAGCTCTTCGGCAATGCGGCGGGCTTCGGCCTCAGCGGCCTGGCGCTTTTCCTCGGCGATGCGGGCTTCCTCAGCCTTTCGCTGCTCCTCAGCGATGCGGGCCTCTTCGGCGCGGCGAGCTTCCTCAGCCTTCTTCGCTTCCTCGGCCTTCCTCGCGGCTTCTGCAAGCCGTTCCTGGGCGAGCCGCTCCTCCTCGAGGCGCTTTTCCTCTTCCTGCGCGCGGCGGCGTTCGGCTTCAATTGCTTCCTGACGCATGCGCTCGATTTCCTCGGCGCGGGCGCGTTCCTGAGCAATGCGCTCCTCTTCGGCCCTGCGGGCTTCCATTTCCTCGCGGGCCTGGCGCGCAATCTGCTCCTCTTCAAGACGAGCGGCTTCGCGGGCCTTTTCTGCGGCGAGCTCTTCAGGCGGCGGCCCGGCAGGTTCCGGCGGCGCAGCAGGTTCAGGTTCCGGCTTGGGCTCAGGCTTGGGTTCCGCGGCCTTCTTTTCCGGAGCGTCCGCCTCGTCGCGGCCCGTTTCCTCGGGGACCTTCTCCGCGACGCCCGACGGGTCGCTGCCGCCCGAGACATCCTCGGGCGCCCAGAGTTCGGCATAAACCGTCTCCGGAGCCGTATTCCACTGGAACACGGTGAAGAGACCCGCGAACAGAGCGCCGTGAACCGCCACGGAAAGAATGGCGGCAGGGAGGCTGTCCTTCCGGTCTTCCCGGCGGAAGCGCTCGCGGGTGATCTCTTCTTCGGTGAGCTTGATCATGGGGCGCGCTCCTATCGCGCGGCGGCGGAACGCTCCACCTTGAGGGAGAGTCCGACGCGCTCGACGTTGGCAGCCTGAAGCGACTTCATGACGTTGACGACTTCCTCATAGCGGACGTTCTTGTCGGCCGCAATGACGACGGGGGTCTTGGGGTCGCCCGCCTGGGCCTCGCGCACGGCGGCGACGAGCCCCGGCATGTCCGTGGGCTTCATGTCCTTGCCGGAGCGAAGCGACATCCGGCCGTCCGGATAGACGATGACCTCGACCACCTTTTCCGGCGCATTCGAAGCCTTGTTGACCGAGGGGAGATTCACCACACTCGGATTCACGAAAGGTGCGGCCACCATCAGGATGACGACGAGCACGAGCATCACGTCGATGTAGGGCACGACGTTGATTTCGGCCATCAGGCCGCGGCGGCGGTTGCTGGAGCGAAGCGGCATGGCAGGTTAGCTCCGCGACTGGCGTTCGAGGATGTTGAGGAACTCCTCGCTGAAGCCCTCGACGCGGTTGGAAAGACGGCCCGTGCGGTTGTTGAAGTAGTTGTAGGCGGCAACCGCGGGAATGGCGGCAAAGAGGCCGATTGCCGTGGCGACGAGCGCTTCGGCAATGCCCGGAGCCACGACGGCGAGGCTCGCGTTCTCAAGGCTCGAGAGCCCGGTAAAGGCGTTCATGATGCCCCAGACCGTGCCGAAGAGGCCGATGTAGGGCGAGGTCGAGCCGATCGAGGCGAGAAGCGGAAGCCCCCCTTCGAGGTGGTCCATTTCACGCGTGAAAACGGCGCGCATCGCGCGCGAAACGCGGTTGACGACGTCGCCGCCCGAGGCCGGCGACTGGCGTTGCTTCATGAATTCATTCATGCCGGCAGCAAAGATGCGCTCCTCCATCCCGGCGGCATCGCGCGAGCGGTTGGCGGTTTCGAGGAGCTTCGTGAGCTCGGTGCCGGACCAGAAGCGCGACTCGAAGTCATCCGTCTGGCGCGTGGCGCGCGTAATGGCAAAGAATTTACGGAAGATCACGGTCCAGCTCGCAAGCGAGAGCACGATCAGGATGGCAAGAACGATCTTCACCACAATGCTCGCATTGGCAATGAGCGTGAGGATCGAAAGATCGGCGGTAGCGTTCATTTGAGGGAAAAAGAATGTTTAAGGAGAAAGGAAAAATCAGTTCGCAGGGGCCTCGGCTTCATCGAGAAGCCGGCAGATGCGCTCGTAGAGCTCATTCTTCATGGCGGAGGGCGCAAGCGTCGAGCGGCTCACGCACCCGACGCGAACTTCGCCCTCGGTCACGAGCTCGCCCTTTGCGTTGACGACGTTCTGCTCGAAGACGATGGAGGCGCGCCTCAGCTGCTTTACGCGCGTGACGACCGTAAGGTCGTCGTCAAGGCGCGCGGCTCTCCTGTAGCGGATCGAGACGCTCGCCGCCACAAAGAGCTGCCCGTCGGGGTTCGTGAGCTCGCCCGCCTGCGAGACGGCAAGCCGTTGCATCAGGTCTGAGCGCGCGCGCTCCATGTATTTCAGGTAGTTGCTGTGATAGACGATGCCGCCCGCATCCGTATCTTCCCAGTAAATATGAACGGGAAAGCGGGCTGTAAACTGAGACATAGTGTCAGGGAAAAGCTGAGAGCGAATCTTGAAGTAGGTGCCGCGCTCATTGGGGGCGCAAAGCATCCCGTAGTATAGGGGGTTGACCGCGGTGGACGAGCCCTGAAAGGGCCCGGCGGCAATGTTTTGCAATAGAAGAGAGGCATCATGGAGAGAGGCGTGAGGCGTCGAGGATGGATTGAGCGGGCGGCGGACGTGAGTCCGGCACTCTCCGTGGTGCTCTGCACCGCCGCTGCAGTGCTCTCGGCCCTTCTTCTCGGCCTTCTGCTCCCGGAGGCTCCGACGAGTCCCAGGCCGCTCTCCGACTATGGAGAGAAAACGCTCTTTACGGCCTTCGGCTCGAGAAGTCCGAGAACGCTTGATCCGCAGAAATCCTATTCGTCGGACGAGACGGCTTATACCTATGCGGTCTATGAGCCGCCCTACCAGTATGCGTATCTCAAGCGCCCTTACGTACTCGAACCCCGGACGGCCGAGGCCGTTGCGGCGCCGCTTTATTTCGACCGCGACGGGAAGGAGCTCCCGCCCGACGCCGATCCCGCCCTGATTGCGGAGTCGCGCTACGAAATCCGCATCCGCACCGGGATCCTCTATGCGCCGCATCCGGCCTTTGCGAAAGGCCCGGACGGGAAATATCTCTATCACGCCCTCTCTGCTGAGGAAGCCTCGCGCGTGAGAAATCCCCTTGACCTTCCGAAGGCGGATACGCGAGAGCTTGTGGCCGCCGACTACGTGAACGGCATCCGCCGCATCGCGAGTCCGCAGGTGGCAAGTCCCATTTTCGGCACGATGAGCTCGCGGATTGTCGGATTCCAGGAATTTCGCGAGGCGCTCCGTCAGAAATGGAAGACCATGCGCGACGCGGGGGCTCCCTCCGATGCCTGGCTCGACCTCATGAGCATCCCGTTCGCGGGCGTTGAGGTAATTGACCGCTACCGCTTCCGCATTCGCGTGAAGGGCAAGGACCCGCAGTTCTCCTACTGGCTTGCGATGACCTTCTTCGCGCCCGTGCCTCCGGAAGCGGAAAAGTTTTACGCCCAGCCCGGACTCCGGGGCAACAATGTGTCGCTCGACACCTGGCCCGTCGGCACGGGCGCCTTCCAGATGAAGACCTTCCTTGAAAACCGCCGCCACGAGCTTGAGCGCAATCCCCTCTATGCGCATGGAACCTATCCCTGCGAGGGCGAACCTGGCGACAGAGAGGCCGGACTTCTTGCCGACTGCGGTAAGCCTCTGCCCTTCGTCGACCGCGTGGTGTTTGAAATCGAGAAGGAAGCGATGCCGCTTCAGTCGAAGTTCCTCGCGGGCTACTACGACAGTCCCTTCATCGAGCGCGTCGATACAGGGCTCGGGTACCTCGTTGCCATGGAGGACGATCCCGGAAAGGCAAGCCTCTATCGGGAGCGCGAGCTCAAATTCCCGAAAACCGTCCAGACGGGACTCTGGTACCTCGGCTTCAACTGGCTCGATCCGGTGGTCGGGGGCGGGAGGACCCCTGAAGAGGCGGAGCGCCACCGGTACCTCCGTCAGGCGATCGCGATTGCGGTTGACTGGGAGGAAAATATTGCGATCTTCCAGAAGAATCAGGGGATGCCCGCGCACGGACCGATTCCTCCGGGGCTCTTCGGCTGGCGAGACGACGGCCCCTCGGCCTTTAATCCTGAGGTGTATGAGAAGGACGCTTCCGGAAGAGCCGTGAGAAAGCCGATTGAGGAGGCAAAGCGCCTTCTCGCGCTCGCGGGCTACCCGGACGGGCGGGACGCCAGGACGGGCGCGCCCCTTGTTCTCTATTTCGACTATCAGAATGCCGCCCAGGGCGGCAGCGCCTATCTTGAGTGGTATCAGAGGCAGTTCAAAAAGCTCGGCATTCAGCTTGAAATCCGTGCGACCGACTACAACCGCTTCCAGGAAAAAATGATGAAGGGCGCGGCCCAGATCTTCTTCTGGGGGTGGAATGCGGACTATCCGGATGCGGAAAACTTCCTCTTTCTCTTCTATGGACCCAACGGTAAGGTGAAGAACGAAGGCGAGAATGCCGCGAACTATGAGAGCGAAGCATTTGATGCGGCGTTCCGCGAAATGCGCTTTCTTGAGGACGGACCCCGGCGGGCCGAGCTCATCGATCGCATGATCCGGATTCTGCAGAAGGATGCGCCGATTCTTTTCGGCTACTTCCCGCCCGGAGCTGCGGCCTACCACGCGTGGGTGGGGAATGCTAAGCCTTCCGGCATGGTGCAGAACAGCCTTCAGTATCTCAAGGTCGATGAAAAGACCCGGGTCGAGCGCCTGATCGAATGGAACAAGCCCGTTCTCTGGCCGTTCGGGCTCCTCGTCTTCTCTCTCCTGATGCTCCTGAGGGGTGCGGCGGAGCTCATTGTGCGGCGCGAAAGCCTGAGAATGCGTCCGCTTGAAAGGAAATAAAGAGACATGCTCACCTATCTCCTGAGGCGCATCGCCTACGGCGTTCTTATTCTTTTCGGCGTCAATCTCCTCACTTTCGTGCTCTTTTTTGCCGTCAATACGCCCGACGACATGGCGCGCCTCAATCTGGGCGGCCGGCGCGTAACGGCCGATGCCATCGAATCGTGGAAGGCGGCGCGCAGGCTCGACAAGCCTCTTTTCTTCAACGGCGAAAAAGAAGGCGCGGAGAAGCTCACGGACACGATCTTCTTTGAAAAGAGCGTCCCGCTCCTTGCGCTCGACTTCGGCAGAAGCGACAGCGGCCGCGACATCGGGTATGAGATCTCCACCCGCATGTGGCCCTCCCTCGCGCTCGCGCTTCCGACCTTCATCCTCGGACTCATCGTGATGGTTTCCTGGTCGCTTCTTGTGGTCTTCTTCCGGCGAACGAAGGTGGAGGCGGCGGCGATCGGATTTTCGGTTTTTCTCATGTCCATTTCCGGGCTCTTCTACATCATCGTCGGGCAGTGGCTCTTTTCAAAGGTCATGCAGATTGCGCCCGTCTCGGGATGGACGGACGGGCCGGGGATGGTCGCCTTTCTCGTCCTCCCGGTGCTGATCGCGCTTTTCTCGCGCCTCGGGAGCGATACGCTTCTCTACCGCGCCATGTTCCTCGAGGAAATGGGGCGCGACTACGTCCGCACGGCGCGATCGAAGGGGCTGACAGAAGGCGAGGTCCTGAGGCGCCACGTGCTCAGGAATGCCCTTCTTCCCATCATCACCTCGTCCGTTGCCGTGATCCCGATGCTCTTCATGGGAAGCCTCATCATGGAGAATTTCTTCGGCATCCCCGGGCTCGGGAGCTATACGCTCGACGCCCTCGGCGCGCAGGACTTTTCGATTGTCCGCACGATGGTGTTCCTCGGGACCCTTGCCTACATTGTCGGTCTTATTCTTACGGACCTTGTCTACGCGTGGGTTGATCCGCGCATCCGCCTTTCCTGACCGAGACTCTCCGAAGCAACCGAATCATGCTCCCCGTCATTCTTCCCACGGACATCGTCGCCTGGCTCCTCGTCGCCTTTCTCGTCTGGGCCGTTTATTTCGTGCGGCGCTCCGAAGACCTCTCGCGCCGCTGGAGGCGCGCTTTTGCGCGGCCGGCTGCCGCCGCTTCCGCCGCCATTCTCGGAGTCTTCCTTCTGACGGCGCTCGCCGACAGCATTCACTGGAGGGATGCTCTGCCTCCGGCTCCCGGCGCCTCTCAGGATGCGCCCGCGGCCTATTCGGCGGAAGTGAAGTCACTCCTTGACGCCTTCATTCTTGAAAGGCTCGGCGCGGCAGGGGACGAACGAAGCTATTCGCGCCCCTTTGCAACGCATGAATTCGACCGCACGACCGTCATTCGGGACGGGAAGGCCGTTCGCGACTATCAGCCGCTCATCCATGCCGGAAAGCTCCCGCCTCATCGGACAAAGATGGTGGAGATCGCGAGAAGGACGCTCATTGCCGCTATTGCCGGAGGCGTGACGGCGATTCTCGGCTGGATCTTTATCGGGCTCTTCATTGCGCACCGGCGGGGAAGGACGTTTGCCGAGGCTATGAAAATCATCGGAAACCGCGACGGGAGCTTCCTCTGGCGGCCGGCGCTTCTCACTCTCACCGTCTTCTGGCTCCTTTTCGTCTGGCTCCTTCTCGTCTGGCCGGGCTGGCACGTTTTCGGGACGGATGCGGTCGGCAACGACGTTCTCTACGAGGCGGTGAAGAGCATCCGCACGGCCGTCGTGATCGGGACGCTCGCGACCCTAGCAACGCTCCCCTTCGCCGTGACGCTCGGCATTGCCGCGGGGTACTTTAAGGGCCGCGTCGACGACGTGATTCAATACATCTACACGACCATCTCCTCGATTCCGAGCGTGCTTCTCATTGCGGCCTCCGTCCTCATGGTGCAGGTCTTCCTCGACAAGAACGACGTGTGGTATCAGACGAGCCTTGAGCGCGCGGATCTGCGCCTCATGCTCCTTGCCGTCATCATCGGCATGACGGGGTGGGCCACGCTCGCGAGGCTTCTGCGGGCGGAGACGATGAAGCTTTCGACCCTCGACTTCGTGACGGCCGCGAAGGCCCTCGGCGTCAGTCCCTTCACGATCATGCGCAGGCACATCCTTCCCAACGTCATGCACATCGTGCTCATCGTGACGGTGCTCGATTTTTCGGGGATCGTGCTTTATGAAGCCGTTCTTTCCTATGTCGGTGTCGGCGTTGATCCGGCGATGCACTCCTTCGGCACCATGATCAATGCGGCGAGAAGCGAACTCTCGCGCTCCCCGATGGTCTGGTGGAACCTCGCGGCAAGCTTCATCTTCCTCGTTGCGCTGGTGCTTCCGGCCAATCTCTTTGCCTCGGCCGTAAGGGATGCCTTCGATCCGCGCGCCGCGGCGAAGAGCGCTCCTCAGGAAGAAAAGAACGAGAAGGAGGAATCGTGAGCGACAAGCCGTTGCTTTCCGTCAAGAGCCTCTCCGTCGACCTTCCGCTTGAAGGCGGAACGCTCCATGCGGTGAGGCGCGTTTCCTTTGATTTGAAGCGCGGTGAAACGCTCGCGCTCGTGGGCGAATCCGGCTGCGGCAAAAGCATGGCCGCCTCGGCCCTGATGCGGCTCCTGCCGGAAGATGCACGGACCCCGACGGGGCGCATTGATTTTGACGGGACGGAGCTCCTCTCCCTTATGGAGTCAGAAATGCGCGCCTTCCGGGGCGCGCGGATCGCGCTCATTTTTCAGGAACCCGCAACGAGCTTTAATCCGGTGATGACCGTTGGCGCGCAGATCGTGGAAATGATCCGGGCGCACCGGAAAATGACTTCGAGTGAAGCTCGGGCGACTGCCATTGAGTGGCTTCGGCGCGCGGGCGTTCCCGAGCCCGAACGGCGCTTCGACGCTTTCCCGCATGAACTTTCGGGAGGCCTGAAGCAGCGCGCAATGATTGCGATGGCGCTTTCGGCCGAACCCGACATCGTGATTGCCGACGAGCCCACCACGGCGCTCGACGTGACGCTCCAGGCGCAGGTGCTCGATGAACTGAAGAGGCTGAAGCGCGAGCGCGGGCTCACGCTTCTGCTGATAACGCACGACCTTGCGCTCCTCCCGGGAATCGCCGACCGGGTGGCCCTCATGTATGCGGGCGAAATCGTTGAAACCGCGCCCACGGAGGATTTCTTCCGTGCGCCGGAGCACCCCTATGCACGGGCGCTTCTTGCGGCGCTCCCCCGCGGGGAGAGTCGCGAAAAACGGCTTCACCCCATTGAAGGGACGGTGCCGCTTCTCACGCGCACGCCGGAGGGCTGCGCCTTTGCGCCCCGCTGCCCCTATGCAGAGGGCCGCTGCAGAGGCGAGGCGCCGTCGGAGAGAGCGCGAGGCGACGGCCGGGGAACCGTGCGCTGCCGGCGTGCAGGAGAACAATCGGCCCCAAAGTCGAGGAATGACGGCGAAGCGCTTTCTGAAAGTTCTGCAAAGGAAGCAGACGGGGCGCTTCTCGAAATCCGGCATCTCTCCGTGAAGGTAGAGCCCAAAAGTCTGCGGGACAAAGCGGCGGAGCTTCTGCGGAAGGCGAGGCCCCGCGTGATCCTTCCAGACCTCAGTCTTGAAATTCCCCGCGCCCGCACGCTCGCGCTCGTCGGCGAATCGGGGAGCGGAAAGACAACGGCGGCGCTTGCGGCGCTCGGGCTTTTGGAGAGCGGACTTCACGCGGAAGGGACTGTTCTCCTTAAGGGCGAATCCTTCCGCGCTGGTGCGCAGAGGCCGCTTCGCTTCCGGCGCGCCGTTCAGGTGGTGTTTCAGGATCCCTTCTCGTCGCTTGACCCCCGCATGACGGTCGAGGAACTCATCGGCGAAGCGCTCATCGTCCTTTGTCCGGAGCTCAATGGAGAAGAGAGAAGCGCCCGCATCGGGCGGCTTCTCGACGAAACGGGGCTTCCGGCCGGAAGCCGCACGCGCTATCCGCATGAATTTTCGGGCGGACAGCGCCAGAGAATTGCGATCGCCCGGGCGCTTGCCGCCGAACCCGAAATCATTCTGCTCGACGAACCCACGTCGGCGCTTGACGTCTCCGTGCAGGCGCAGATTCTCAATCTCCTTCTGAGGCTTCAGAAGGAGCGCGGGCTTTCCTACCTGCTCATCACGCACAACTTCGGCGTCGTCGAATATCTCGCGCACCGGATTGCCGTAATGGCAGGCGGCCGGATCGTGGAGGAAGGATCGGCGGTGCAGGTGATGAATTCGCCCCGGGCCCCCTATACGCAGAGGCTTCTCGCAAGCGTGCCGAGGATCCGGCTTCCTTAGCTCTGCGCGAAGAGCGAGGCGCTTCCCGGCGCCGTCGGCGGCGTGAGTCCGAAGTGTTGCCAGGCGAGGAGCGTCGCTACTCGGCCGCGGGGCGTTCGCTGCAGGAACCCCTGCTGAATGAGGTAGGGTTCGACCACGTCCTCGAGCGTTTCGCGGTCTTCGCCGATCGCGGCCGCAAGGTTGTCGATGCCGACGGGGCCGCCAGCGAATTTTTCAAGAATCGTGAGGAGGAAGCGCCTGTCGATGAAGTCGAGCCCCACCGGGTCGACGTCGAGCATCGTAAGGGCGGCTGACGCCACCTCGCGCGTGATCGTGCCGTCGTGCTTCACTTCCGCATAGTCGCGAACGCGCCGCAGAAGTCTGTTCGCGACGCGGGGTGTGCCGCGGCTTCGGCCGGCGATTTCGGCAGCACCCTCCGGTTCAATCGCCACGCTGAGGAGCTTCGCGGACCGCCGCACGATCGTGGTGAGCTCGTCCTTATCGTAAAACTGCAGCTGGTTGACGATCCCGAAGCGCGCGCGAAGCGGGTTGGTGAGCGAGCCCGCGCGTGTGGTGGCGCCGATCAGGGTGAAGGGCGGGAGGTCGAGCTTGATCGAGCGCGCCGCAGGTCCTTCGCCGATCATGATGTCGATCTGATAGTCCTCGAGCGCCGGGTAGAGGATTTCCTCCACAACGGGCGAGAGGCGATGAATCTCGTCGATGAAGAGCACGTCGTTCTTTTCAAGATTCGTGAGGATTGCCGCGAGGTCGCCCGGTCGCTCGAGCACAGGGCCCGAGGTCTGCCTGAGATTCACGCCCATTTCAGCGGCGACGATGTGGGCGAGCGTCGTTTTGCCGAGACCGGGAGGTCCGAAAAGAAGAAGGTGATCGAGCGGCTCCCCGCGGCGGCGGGCGGCTTCGATGAAGATCTGAAGCTGCTCGCGCACGGCGCGCTGGCCGACGTAGTCGGCGAGCTTCGTCGGACGGAGCGCCCGGTCGATGTTCTCTTCGTTGGGGTTTGCGCAGGCGCCTTCGATGATGCGGGTATCAGAGTCGGACATGGATGAAAGGGCGGAAATCGTCGGTAAATTCTGGATGCGGACAATCGATCACAGAGCCCTGAGAAGAGGCTCAAATTCGATCGGCAGGCGCCCTCTCTTTTTCAGGCGGCCTGAAAGGATCGAATAATGATCTCAATCATTTTTTTGTAATTGTGGCACAGACGAAAACAGGCGTTCATGGTGTAATTAAAGTTGCACATAAAACAAACCGGATGCCTCGCCATGCAGTATAGCAACCGCACGGACAGCCTCCATCTTGCCATTCAAATCCTTGTTATTAATTCAGCATCGATATAGTTGACAAATGGTTTCAGCTATGCTATACTTGATAAATGATTTACGGAATTAAATCTACCGCTACTCTCGACGGTCGCAAGACCACTCCTGAAGCCCAGCTGGAGCTTCGCCGCCGCTGCGTCA